>NZ_JBDQQO010000006.1:0-314942 GCF_039888655.1 Gorillibacterium sp. CAU 1737 | reverse complement strand
ATGAGATTTCCCAATTAGTAAGACCCCTGGAAGACGACCAGGTTGATAGGTCCGAGGTGGAAGTGCGGCAACGCATGCAGCTGACGGATACTAATCGGTCGAGGGCTTATCCAACACAACACATCGGTAAGAATGTTACTCGCGAGTTGCTTCGCATCCGGTTTTCAGGGAATAAACAATGAAAGCTTGACTTTCTTGTTGAAACCTGATAATATTATAATTCGTTTGGTGATAATGGCGGAGGGGAACCACGCGTTCCCATCTCGAACACGACCGTTAAGCCCTCCAGCGCCAATGGTACTTGGACCGCAGGGTCCTGGGAGAGTAGGACGTCGCCAAGCGAATATTCCCTGATAGCTCAGTTGGTAGAGCACTCGACTGTTAATCGAGTTGTCACAGGTTCGAGTCCTGTTCGGGGAGCCATATGCTTCCATAGCTCAGTAGGTAGAGTGCATCCATGGTAAGGATGAGGTCACCGGTTCGATCCCGGTTGGAAGCTCCATTTTTTCGGCCCGTTGGTCAAGGGGTTAAGACACCTCCCTTTCACGGAGGTAACAGGGGTTCGAATCCCCTACGGGTCACCATCTTCGATTCTTGTCTGAATAGCTTTCTTGAGCTAAGGGCAAGCTTGAAGAACTGAATGTTGGGGATTAGCCAAGCGGTAAGGCAACGGACTTTGACTCCGTCACCCCTAGGTTCGAATCCTAGATCCCCAGCCATTCATGAGCCATTAGCTCAGTTGGTAGAGCACCTGACTTTTAATCAGGGTGTCGTAGGTTCGAGTCCTACATGGCTCACCACCATCTAGATGCGCGCGTGTGGCGGAATTGGCAGACGCACTAGACTTAGGATCTAGCGGGCAACCGTGGGGGTTCAAGTCCCTCCACGCGCATCAAGTTTCAAGTTTTAGGATTTGCGGACGTGGCTCAGTGGTAGAGCATCGCCTTGCCAAGGCGAGGGTCGAGGGTTCGAATCCCTTCGTCCGCTCCATAATGTGTGCCCATAGCTCAGCTGGATAGAGCGTTTGACTACGAATCAAAAGGTCGGGAGTTCGAATCTCTCTGGGCACGCCATCTTCAAGTTTCTTTTGACAATAGCTGTTGCATACAACGGGACGTAGCTCAGCTTGGTAGAGCACCTGCTTTGGGAGCAGGGGGTCGCATGTTCAAATCGTGTCGTCCCGACCACTTTTTTCATCACGGTATGCGGGTGTAGTTCAATGGTAGAACTCCAGCCTTCCAAGCTGGTAGCGTGGGTTCGATTCCCATCACCCGCTCCATACTTGAATGGTAACCTTGCCTAAGGCAAGGTTTTTTTGCATTCTCGTTAGCCTTTTGCAAATGGGAAGATCTACTATTGCTAGTCTGACATCTGCAACTTCGAGTTAATATGCGTTTTTTTTGCATCTATATACTTCATGGTGTATAGCAATGAAGCCGCTTTCGAAACAACAATCTCCGTATAATTTGGCTTTCTCATTGAAGCTCCTTGTCCCGTAATCCGTACATTCTGCATAGAATTAACACGAACGATAAGCTTTTTTTTCGCGCGGTTAAAAAAGAAATGGTTTTTCTAACGCCTGTCTTTGTGCTAAAATGGATCAAATATTCCATTACGGTTAACCTGTACATTCGGATTTAAAACCGAAGAAAAGTAAGGGATAGGATTGGGTGAGATGATGTCTGAGTTGAACATGTTGACCAAGAGCACGACCAACAACTTGCTTCGCCGCGACGTCCGTTTTCTGGGCAATATTCTTGGAGATGTCCTCCTGCACCAAGGAGGCAAGGAGCTTCTCACGATCGTCGAGAAGATCAGAGAGATGAGCAAATCGCTGAGAGCTCAATTCAGCGAGGATTTGTATCAGGAAGTGAAGGACACCATCGATTCCCTTACTCCGGAGACCCGTCATAAAGTCATTCGCGCCTTTGCGATTTACTTTCAGCTGGTCAACATTGCGGAGCAGAATCATCGTATTCGCCGTAAGCGGGACTATGACCGGACGGCAGGAGAGTCGATTCAGCCCGGATCCATCGAGAGTGTGATCAAGGAGCTCAAGCAGCAGGAAACAGGGGCTGACGAAATCGCGGCGATTCTGAACAGCATTTCGCTGGAGCTTGTCATTACGGCGCATCCGACGGAGGCCACGCGGCGGGCCGTGCTGGACATCCATCAGCGGATTGCCCGGGATGTCATGCAATACGACAATCCGATGCTGACCTTCCGCGAGCGCGAACACTTGAAGGATAAGCTGACGAGTGAGATCCTCACGCTTTGGCAGACGGATGAGCTGCGCGACCGCAAACCGACGGTGCTGGATGAAGTGCGCAATGGCCTTTACTATTTTGATGAAACGTTGTTTGATGTCATTCCGGAAGTCTATGGTGAATTGGAACGATGTCTGGACAAATACTACCCGCAGTTGGTCTGGCATGCTCCGAAATTCCTTCGCTTCGGCAGCTGGATCGGCGGAGATCGGGATGGCAACCCTTCCGTAACCTCGGATGTCACGAAGACAGCCTTACAAATGCATCGTGACGCTGCCCTTCAGAAATACGAGGCTGCTGTATCCGGTTTGATCAGTCACATGAGCTTTAACAACAATCTAGTTCAAGTTAGTCAAGAGCTGCTCGACTCCATCGAGGAGGATCGGGAGAAGGTTCACCTTGAGCATAACGAGCCGTGGCGGACGGAGTCTGAGCCTTATCGGGTGAAGATTGTTTATATCCTGGAGAAGTTGTGGAATACTCGTCTCCTGGAGTGTCCGGATGATAAAGTGAAGTATGGCACGGTGGAAGAGTTCCTGGCCGACATTCAAGTGATCGACAACAGCCTCCGCAGCCATTATGCAGGCTATGTAGCCGATATGTATACGAAGAAGCTCATTCGCCAAGCGGAGCTGTTTGGCTTCCACATGGTGACGCTGGACATTCGCCAGCACAGCAAGGAGCACGAAGCCGCGATGGCGGAGGCCCTCGCCTTAATGGGAATCACGGACCGTTATGCAGAGTTGGAAGAAGATACGAAGGTAGAGCTGCTGTCTTCTCTTCTGGAAGATCCTCGCCCGCTCATATCGCCGAATTTTGAATACTCCGATTCAACGAAGGAAAGCCTCAATGTCTTCAAGACTGTCTTTGAAGCACAAAAGGAATTTGGCACATCCTGCATTACCAGCTACCTGATCAGCATGACCAACGATGCCAGCGACCTGCTGGAGGTTATGGTCTTCTGCAAGGAATTCGGACTCTATCGTCGCGAAGCAGACGGTTCGGTTACCTGTACGCTGCAGCCCGTGCCGCTGTTTGAGACCATCGACGACCTGCATGCTGCCCCCGCAATTATGGAGAAGCTGTTCCGGATCGATGCGTACCGGAGAAGCCTCAGCAGCCTGAATGAGGTCCAAGAGATCATGCTGGGTTATTCGGACAGCAACAAAGACGGCGGGGTACTGACGGCCAACTGGGAGCTCAAAGTCGCGTTGGAGGAGATCACCGAGGTCGGAACCCGGAACGGCGTTCGGCTGAAGTTCTTCCATGGCCGTGGAGGAGCGCTTGGCCGCGGAGGCATGCCGCTCAACCGCAGCATTCTGGCGCAGCCGCCGCATACGCTCGGCGCTGGCATCAAGATCACCGAGCAAGGGGAAGTCTTGTCTCAACGTTACTCGGTGAAGGGCATTGCCTATCGAAGCCTGGAGCAGGCGACCTGGGCGCTCATTACGGCCGCCTCACTCGCTCGCACCCCGCAGAGCGATCTGCAGGTGCACAAGTGGGAAGGCATCATGAAGGACATCTCCGAGCAGTCGCTCACGAAGTATCAGGATCTGATCTTCCGGGATCCGGACTTCATGACATTCTTCCGGGAGGCGACGCCTCTGCCTGAGGTAGGCGAGCTCAACATCGGCTCTCGGCCTTCGAAGCGCAAGAACAGCGACCGCTTCGAGGACCTGCGCGCGATTCCTTGGGTCTTCGCCTGGACTCAGACCCGTTATCTGCTACCGGCTTGGTATGCTGCCGGAACCGGTCTGCAGTCATTCTATCAGGATAATCCGCAGAACATGCGAATTCTGCAGCAGATGTACGCCCGCTGGTCGTTCTTCCGCACAGCGATTGATAACGTGCAGATGGCGCTCGCCAAGGCAGACTTGCTCATCGCGAAGGAGTACGGCAAGCTCGTCCGCAACGGCGAGATGGCGGATCGCATCTATCGCCTCATCGAGGAGGAGTTTGAGCTCACGTCCTCTCTTGTTCTGCAAATCACCGGGCAGAAGGAAATTCTTGATAATGTGCCGATCCTGCAAGAGTCGATTCGACTGCGGAACCCGTATGTCGATCCGCTCAGCTACATGCAGGTGGGTCTTCTCGAAGAGCTTCGCCATATTCGCGAGGAAGAAGGGGACGATTCCTTCTTGATCCGCGAGGTGCTTCTGACCATCAACGGAATTGCAGCAGGGCTTCGCAATACGGGCTGATGATCGTTTCGTTCTTCCACGCCAATCCTCAACAGACCGAAGGCCGTTTATCGGCTTTCGGTCTGTTTTTTTACATGTTCTCTACAAGAATCTAGGAAAAACGTGTACAATGGATGGGAAACGGCAAGATTACATCAGAACAGCCCGGCTGTCTCTGACGAATACGTAATTCAGTGCATGTCGCTATCCGAAGCGGTTCCTGTTGGACACGCATGTAGCGAAGGGTGCGCGGACGCGGAATGGGCAATGTCAGGCTCATGCCGATCGTAAGAAACTTACGTTACCGGAGGAAAATTTGTGAAAGACACGGAAGCAAGGCTTGCGACGCTGGCCCGCAAAGGGGATCGGTCAGCCTTTGCGGGACTGGTGGACTTATACAAGGATAAAATGTATCACCTGGCCTACCGCATGTTGGGATCATCCCACGAGGCGGAAGATGTTGCGCAGGAGACTTTTTTGCGCGTGTATACGAACCTGGATCGGTACGACGAGAATCAGAAATTCTCCACCTGGATTTACCGAATCGCCACCAACCTGTGTATCGATCGGCTGCGCAAACGCAAGGCGAGCTATTCCCTTGACGCCGAGATGCCGGATGGGGAAGGGGCGGATTGGTATTCCCTGCTCCCAAGCAACCAGCCTGGGCCGGAGGATGAGGTTCTTCTGTCCGAGACCCAGAACCATATTCGCAAAGCCATCGATACCTTACCCGAAAAGTACAAATCGGTCGTCATTCTCCGCTATCTGCAGGACATGTCCTTGCAGGAGATCGGCGAGGTGCTGGACATGCCCGTGACGACGGTGAAGACGCGGGTTCACCGCGGGCGGGAGTTTTTGCGGAAGAAGCTGCATTCAGAATATGGGGGAAAACTTTTTTGAAACAAAACCATCGGAGGGACGTATGTATCCTAGAGTTGAACCTGAAGAAAGGAGTGGCTATTCGATGACCTGCGACGAAGCCCTCCCCCTCATGCACGAATACCTGGACGGCAGTACGGATGGAACGGAAGCGGCCGAGCTCAAAAAGCACCTGCTTCAGTGCCCCGAATGCAACCGGGTTTTCCGAGAACTTGAAATGACGGACGCGCTTGTAAAGAGCAGTCCGCACGTGGCCGCACCGGATGATCTCACGGATCGGATTATGAAGAGCTTGCCCGTTCGCCCTAAGCGTGAATCCTGGCTGGGGTGGGTTAAGCGCCATCCGGCAATCTCTGTGGCTTCTGTCTTTCTCTTTGTCATGCTGGGGAGTTTCCTATCCATGTGGTCCCAGGATCAGGAGCTTACCGTGAAGGGAAGCAACCTCGATCAGCTGGTAATTGAAGACGGAACAGTCTATTTGCCTAAGGGACATCGCGTCAGCGGCAACCTGATGGTGCGCGGCGGCGATGTTCAGATCGACGGAGAATTGGACGGCAACCTCGTGGTTGTGGACGGGCAATACCACACCGCGTCGACGGCAACCATATCCGGCAAGATTTACAGCATCAACCAAGCAGCGGAATGGCTGGTTTACCAGGTGAAGGAGATCTTTGTTCCCGCCGCCCAGTAAATGAGCCTGTCTGCCCTCCCCCTGGTGTTGGGGGAGGGTTTTTTGCTGAAAATATGGTATCATGAAGGATAGCGGACAGCCCGGGGGCTTTATGCAGGAACAAAGCCAGGGACCGCCAAAGGACAACCCTCGGATCGGGGGTTCTGACGGGAGACATCGACATGGGCCTTTCCTTTACTTTGGGGGATACCGCCAAAGAAATTATCGATATCTTGATCGTCAGCTACATCGTCTATCAAGGGCTCGTTCTGCTCCGCGGCACGAGAGCCATTCAACTGCTGAAAGGCATCTTCGTCGTCGTGGTCGTATGGGCGCTCAGCGTGTGGCTGAACTTGAATACCCTGCAATGGCTCATGAACCAAATGTTCAACATCGGGGTCATTGCCCTCATCATCATTTTCCAGCCGGAGCTTCGGCGGGCGCTGGAGCAGCTTGGACGGGGAAGGCTGTTCAGCCGGACAAGCGCGGAGGAGGACTACCTCATCACCGAGCGGATCGGGCAACTGATGAAGGCGGTCAATTATTTGTGCAAAAGAAAAATCGGCGCGCTCATCGTATTCGAACGGGAGACGGGCTTGAACGAATACATTGAATCGGGGATCAACCTGGGAGCGGAGATGAGCTCCGAGATTCTGATCAACATTTTCATCCCGAATACACCCCTTCACGATGGAGCGGTGATCGTCCGGCAAAATCAGATTGTGGCGGCGGCCTGTTACCTGCCGCTCTCCGAGAATCCTTTTATCAGCAAGGAGCTGGGAACCCGGCATCGCGCGGGCATTGGTGTAAGTGAGATGTCTGATGCGATCTCTGTCATCGTCTCGGAGGAGACGGGGCAGGTGTCCCTCGCAATCAACGGGCTCGTGGTGCGGGACATCAAGGAGGAATCGCTCATCTCCAAGCTCTATGAAGAGCTGCGTCCCAAGCAAAAGGTTAGCGAACGAAAACCCTTTTTGAAGTGGAAAGGGTGGAAACGCCATGGATAAATTTCTGCAAAACAACAATGTCGTCAAAGCGCTCGCGGTGCTGATTGCGATCCTCCTGTGGCTCGTCGTGCGTTTTGACTCCAACAGCACCTCGGCGCGGGCGGTGAACTCGGAGCGGAGGGAGACGATCTCGAATGTGGTCGTGAACCCGGTGTATGACGAAAGCGTCTATGCGATTAAATCTATTACGCCGTCAGAGGTTGCGGTAGAATTGCGCTGGTCGGACACCAGCTTCCGCAAGCCGAGCTTCTCGGACCTCCGTGTCGAAGCCAACCTTACCAATCTGACGGAGGGAACGCATCAGGTGTTCCTCAGCACCACCGGCTTGAAGTCGTACGTGGATGCGTCCATCTCCCCGCCGACGGTACAGGTCACCTTGGAAAAGATCCAGCATAAGCAGCTGCCGGTCTCCATCATCCCGACGGGCAAGCCGTATGACGGGTATAAGGCGGGGACGCCGATCGTGAAGCCTGCGCGGGTGAGCGTATCGGTCCCGGAGAGCCTCCTGAATCAAGTGACGGAGGTTCGGGCGGAAGTCAGCGTGGAAGGGGCCAAGGACACCGTGGTCAAGCAGGTGAAGCTAACGATGTACGACAAGGACGGCAAGGTCGTGGATGGTGAGATCAGTCCGGCTGTGGTGGATGTCGAGATTCCAATCTCCAGTCCGTTCAAGCAGATGCCTCTTCAGCTCAAGCTGAAGGGAGAGCCGGCAGCCGGCTTCGCCATCGAGTCGGTTACCCAAGAGCCGGAGACCGTGACGGTATATGCTCCGCAGGAGGTGCTCAACAAGCTCGAGTTCTATGAAGGGCTGGAGCTGGATATGAGCGGGGTATCTTCCTCGCAGAGCTTGAGCTTGAAGGTGCCGCTCGCGGAAGGGGTGACCAAGGTCATCCCGGAAGAGATCGTGGCGACCGTGAAGGTCGTTCCGGCGGCAACACGTACGTTAGAGGGGATCCCCGTGGCCATCACGGGACAATCCCGCGATTATACGTACAACCTGCCGGATGGGACAGCAGCCATCAGCCTGACGCTGGTCGGCGCGCAAGCGGTTCTGGATCGCTTGCAGCCCCAGGATATCTCGGCCACGGTCGACCTGAGCAGCCTCGGCCCGGGGATTCACGAGCTGCCCGTCATGGTCAACCTGCCGCTCTATGTGAAGCGGCAGGGGGCTGACCCGATGGTGCGTGTCGAGATCGAGGCGAAGGCGGTGAGCACGAGCGCGCCGGGAGCGGCGGCTACGCCTACTCCATCGCCGAGCAGTGCGTCGCCTTCCCCCTCACCTACGCCCACGCCAAGCCCGTCGGCTACGCCTGCGATGGCGACGCCGGCTGCAAGCTCGAATGAGGAGGGGCAGGAGAACGAAGCGCCCTAAAGGCTGGCTTGCGCTTGCTCAGGCGAATCAAGAACCGAACAACCCAATGTAGACATACGAATGACGAAGAATGGTTGAGAGAGAGAAGGGAGAACGAAGAATGGGGAAGTATTTTGGAACGGATGGGGTCCGCGGCGTTGCCAATGCGGAGCTGACGCCGGAGCTTGCTTACAAGATCGGCCGCTGCGGCGGGTATGTTCTGGCGGGGGGAGCCAAACGCCCGCAAGTGGTCATCGGACGCGATACGCGCATCTCGGGGCACATGCTGGAGGCGGCGCTCGTCGCCGGGCTTCTATCGATCGGTGCGGATGTCATTCGCCTTGGGGTCGTGACGACTCCTGGCGTTGCTTACCTGACAAAGACGCTCGGTGCAGATGCCGGTGTCATGATCTCGGCTTCGCACAATCCGGTTGAAGACAATGGCATCAAGTTCTTCGGCGGAGACGGCTTCAAGCTGACCGATGAGACGGAGCTTGCGATCGAGCGTCTGATGGACGCCGAGACCGACGAGCTCCCGCGCCCGGTTGGCGGGGATCTCGGTACGGCAAGCGAAAACGCGGAAGCGAAGTTCCAATACATGGAGTACATCAAGACGACCGTCTCTTCGAGCTTCGTTGGACTCAAAATCGTGCTGGATTGCGCCAACGGTGCGGCTTACGAGCTCGCTCCCCGCTTGTTCCAGGAGCTGGGCGCTGAGGTGATCTCGACCGGTGACACACCGGACGGGCGTAATATTAACAAGGGCTGCGGCTCGACCCATCCCGAGGCGCTGGCCGCCGAAGTGTTGAAGCACAAGGCACACCTCGGCTTATCCTTCGATGGAGATGCGGATCGCCTGATCGCCATCGATGAGAACGGCGAAGAGGTGGACGGCGATTACATCCTGACCATCTGCGCGGATGCGATGAACAAGAAGGGCACGCTCAAGGAAGGCACGGTCGTGACGACGGTGATGGCGAACCTCGGCTTTTTCCACGCTGCGCGCGAGCTTGGGCTGAAGACCGCTCAAACGGCCGTAGGCGACCGCTATGTGATGGAGGAAATGCGCCGTGGCGGGTTTAACCTCGGCGGCGAGCAATCCGGTCACGTCATCTTCCTGGATCATGTGACGACCGGAGACGGCATGCTGACCGCGCTCCAACTGGTTGATACGCTCCTGCAATCCGGCACGAAGTCGCTCTCGGAGCTGAAGCGCAAGATGCGCAAGTTCCCGCAGGTACTGGTGAACGTGCGTGTTGCCGACAAGTCGAAGCTGAAGGACAATGCGGCCATTACGGAGGCGATTGCCAAAGCGGAGGGTCTGCTCGGCGAGAGCGGCCGCGTGCTGGTTCGTCCGTCCGGCACGGAGTCTCTTGTCCGCGTCATGGCGGAAGGACCCGACAAGGAGCAGATTGAGCAGTATGTCGACGAGATCGTCCAAGTGGTTCGTCAGGAACTCTGCTAAAGGGACGTTTTGCTTGGAATAGGAAGGTTGGGCCCTGGGGCGCCAGAATGGCGTCTCAGGGCTTTTTGACATGAGGTGGCAGGTGCTGTTTCAAGTGATCGGTAAATGTGTTATGATTAGATAATGCCCGCTGTTGAGGATTGGCCGTGTCGCGAAGGCGCCGGTCGGAATAAGATAGGGGTATCAGTCTAGAAGAGAAAGGTGGGCAGAAGAAACGCAAGTGTTATACAAGCGCCAGAACTTGAGCGGAACGGACAAGAGGAACGAACCTCTACGTTCAAGTTGACGAGGTGAAGGTGTTCGGATTTTTCGGCGGGGACCTTCCGGTAGGCTGCAGACCGAGAGTTGGAAGGCAAAACGTCACGGGTGACCGGGCGGACAAGATTCCAACGGCAGCTTTGTTTTCGCACGCATATTTTTCATATGGATCATTGGATTCGAATCATTGACAACCGCCGGACTGGCGGATTATAGGAGGAAAACACCCATGTGCGGTATTGTAGGATATATTGGAACACGCAATTCTCAGGAAGTGCTGATCGACGGGCTTAGCAAGCTGGAGTATCGCGGCTATGACTCAGCGGGTGTAGCCGTATTTACGGATAATGGGTTGGAAGTGAAGAAGGCCAAGGGACGCCTGGCGAACCTGGAATCCCAGCTGCAGGAGAGCCCGCTTACGGGAACGATTGGCATTGGCCACACCCGTTGGGCTACCCACGGCAAGCCGTCGGACGTGAACTCCCATCCGCATCTGGATGACACGCACAAGTTCTCTGTCGTGCACAACGGAATCATTGAGAACTATGCGGTGCTGAAGGAAGAACTGATCGCTCGCGGCCACGTATTCGTGTCGCAAACCGATACGGAAGTCATCTCGCACTTGATCGCCGAAGAGTACCAGGGAAACATCGTGGAAGCCGTTCAACGTGCGGTCCGTAAAATGCGCGGAGCCTACGCTCTTGGCGTACTGACGGAGTATGAACCGGATAAGCTGATCGCCGTTCGCAATGCCAGCCCGCTCATCATCGGTGTTGGTGAAGGGGAGAACTTCATCGGCTCCGACATCCCGGCGCTCCTGAACTACACCCGTGACATCTATATCCTGAACGACGGCGAAATGGCCATTCTGACGCGTGATGGTGTCGAACTGTTGACGCTGGAGGGGAATTTTATTTCCCGGGAAACGTTCCATGTCGATTGGGACCTGACCACGGCGGAAAAGGCCGGCTTCGACCACTTCATGCTCAAGGAAATCCATGAGCAGCCGAAGGCTTATCGTGACACGATGTCGAGCCGCATCAGCGAAGACGGCAAGCGTGTCGTGCTGACGCCGAGCGAATTCGGGATGACCAAGGAAGAAATTCAAAACATCCATAACATCCATATCGTCGCCTGCGGCACGGCCTATCATGCCGGTCTCGTTGGCAAGACGGTTATCGAGCGTCTGGCTCGCATCCCGGTAGAAACGGACGTTGCATCCGAATATCGCTACCGCTCGCCGATCATCACGAAGAACACCCTCGTGATCGTCGTTAGCCAATCCGGCGAAACTGCCGACACGTTGGCGGCCCTGCGCGAAGCCAAGAAGCATGGCGCACGCGTACTCGCCATCACGAACGTGGTTGGCAGCTCGGTTGCCCGCGAAGCCGACTTCGTCATCACGACCTGGGCGGGTCCGGAGATCGCGGTAGCCTCCACCAAGGCTTACACGACGCAGCTCATCGGGTTCTACCTGTTCGGCCTGTACCTGGCCGAAACGCTGGAAACCCAATCGCCTGAGTTCATCGCTGAGCTGATCACGGCGATGAAGGCTCTGCCGGAGCAAGTGGAAGCCATCTTGAAGCAAGCCGACGACATCAAGGCCATCGCGGAAGATGTCTCCAAGCATGAGGACCTCTTCTTCATCGGCCGCGGCCTCGACTATGCTGTCTCGCTGGAAGGTTCCCTGAAGCTGAAGGAAATCTCCTACATTCACTCCGAAGCCTACGCTTCCGGTGAATTGAAGCACGGAACGTTGGCGCTGATCGAAGACGATGTGCCGGTTATCGCCCTCGCGACCCAAGAGGACCTGCTGGAGAAGACCATCAGCAACATTCAGGAAGTCGTCGCTCGCGGCGGCCACATCATCGGCATTGGCGAAGAAGGCAACGCTGACTTCAGCCGCCACGTGAGCAAGCTGTTCACCATCCCGCGGACGCTTTCGCTCTTGACCCCGGCTCTGGCCGTGGTGCCGCTGCAGCTGCTCGCTTACTACGCATCGATCGCCCGCGGCAACGATGTTGATAAGCCCCGCAACCTTGCGAAGAGCGTTACGGTGGAGTAAGCTAGTGCAGCAACTATATTAATGTCCCAGTATAAAAAAGTCGTGAACCAGTAAAAGATGTCATGAACCAGTAAAAAAAGTTGTGAACCAGTAAAAGATGTCGTGAACCGAAATGCAAGATGAATGATTTTCAGCATCTAGAAGGGAGCCCGAGGGATTGATTCGTGGCTCCCTTTTAAAATGCTAAAAAAACATTATACATACTTCATGATTGGTGGTGAAAATGTTGAATGACATTGGTCATAAAATAAAATGTATCCGTAAAGAAAACAATTTAAACCAAGTTCAATTTGCAAAAAGCATAGGAATTTCTCAAGGGAACCTGAGTGAAATTGAGCTGGGAAATAGTAATCCATCTGCGGAAACATTAATATCTATTCGAACACAATATAATGTGAACTTAAATTGGCTATTAACCGGTGTCTCTGCAGGAGATGGGACGACATATGAAGATGAATTCGAGAAAAGATTGATTGAAGTTTTTAGAAATCTTGATGATTATGATAAGAAGGAAATAATTGAGTTTATACAATTGAAAATGAATTTAAGGTCAATATAGTTGTTCAGAGAGAATAATGTATAAGATTGAAAGTGTTAGACTAGCAGAACCGGGTGACCATATTCTGATGGTTAGACTTACAGCTGCTAGATGGGTGGCGATTGGCACAACTGATCTTCCAGTTCTGGTCGCTATTTATAATGCATAGTTTTCAAAAATTTACGATTTTCAAAACCTTCAGACCATCAGAATCAAATCGAACAGAGGGTGCAATCCTAGTGGATGCACCCTCTGTTATTGTAGATTAATTTAGTACATAGAAAAGTTTGTTAAATTCCTTGGATAACTCATCATTAAGCACAGTTGAAATAGTTTGATAGAAATCATGTGCTTGATACAAATTCTTATACTCGCTCAACATATTGTAAACGCCTCGTGATGCATCTTCATACGCCCGGCCTTCTCTAAACGCATTGTCTACAGAATCTTTTATCTTAGGCTCTAGATAGCTTAAACGACGAATGGATCTTGACATAGCTCTATTAAATCTCCATTGAGTATCACCTGAAAAGTTTCTATAGAAAAACATCCGTAAGGAATCCCTAAGGTTACTGTCGGTCAACGGACTTTGAGCGAGCCCAAGCGCATTAAGTAGGGAGGTTGTACTTTTATCAGCAAAGCTAATATTATGGTAATTGATTTGGCAAGTTTCCTTTGACCAATCACGATTTATAGCCTTTTGGACATCACCATCGATATAAATACTGATTCGGCCGTTTTGAATAGCTCGTGACACAAATTTGGCCCCTGTTTGAACCGATTGCTGAAAAGCATATGCCGTATTCCAGTGAAGCCAATGTTGGAATTGGTAAGATTCACTCATCCTTGCTATATCAAGAGCCACTTCTTTTGCATAACCAGTAGAAAAGAGATTAACATTAAAATGTTGAAAGTTTTCTTGAAGTGAAACCGACTTGAAGAATATAGGCACTTCAAAGGAAGAAAAAATTTGCTTCTGTAAACTGGTAATTATTTCTACTAGATATTTCAAAGAAGTGTTGTTGTCCAAAAGTTCTTTAAACTTAATTGTCAGTTCTTTAGCAACCTCTTTAAGGTTAGGTGAAATTTCTTCAGAATCACACTCATCAGAGCATTTTCCGATGTTTTCAAGATCTTCAATGTATGACTTAACTTTTTTGTAGTGATGTGTGACACATTTCGCGCTATCAGCCGAGAAGTCTTGTTGGGCTTGTAATTCCAGAGCCTTTAGCGAGTTATAGATTGCCTCCATTTTTCTTACAAAGCCAGGTTTATCGTAATCGGCATCGGATGTAGGGGTAACCATTTCGTCAGATCTTGTAATACCGACATGAATCTGAATTCTATTATTCCGAATTTGCCGCCCTTCTTCATTTTGATTAGAAAAAAGCCTTTGCATTGAACGAGTTGTGTGATCTGCTGCAGTCACTGGAAGCATCACCCAAATTCCGTCGATATCACGGTTAAGCGCAGTTTTGAGCCGTAACTTCATGCTAAATTCATTTGCATTTGAATCTTGAGTTAGGCCAGCTGTGTCTATAATGACTAATCGAAATGGAAGTTCTTTTGGCCAGTTTACAGACTCCTTAACTTTTTTAAAAACATCAAGCAATTGCTGACTCAGGCCATGAGCTATTTCATAATGCTCTACAATGAGAGAGAAGGGTTCTCCAGGATCCAACAATCGTTTCAAATGTTCTTTATCCAATGACCCGTTACTTAAATCAACTTCACAAGTTGCCAGCCGGTCTGACCAACACTCTTTCACAGGAATCGCATTCTTTAGCTTGTTCATAACCGTTGTTTCGACATGTTCTATAAACTGAACTGTAGGGCTATTTAAATTTTTAAATTCTTGGTCCCATCGTGTTGCTAATTCGTTACTGAAGTGAAGAAGTTTAGCTTCTTTTCTTTCTTTATCAGATTTCATTTTTGCTATGGCGGAGTCAATATCTGACGTATTGAAATTCTCAAGCAAAGAAAGTACACAGGTCTGAACTAGATGAATGAATGTATCTGACCGAAGTCTCTCTAAACGAACAGCTCCGCTAACTTCTGTAAGGAGAATTTCCACGAATTTCCCGGTGGATACATAATTAATTATTGCTGATAAGGGGATACCTACGTTGTTGGAGTTGGAAACAAAATTTCTGAGAACATACTCGACAGCCTTAAAGAGGGCGTCAGAGTCGAATTTACTTTTCAAGGTAACTTGCAGCTTTATAAAATTACAACTATGCTCTTCACTACCAAAAAAGTGTGTGGGTATGATCGTGTGCTGCCCTTTAGAAGAACCGATAATACTACTAAGTACCTCTTGAAGTAATTTTGCCATCGTTTGGTAAACAGCTGTGCTTTTTGTTGCTGTTGATGGTCCAATCATTGCTAGATGTGGTACGCCTCTCGTGCTAGGGTAAGTGGTTGCTTTCATACACATTCCTCCAATCTCATTATAAATAATAATGATTGTGGAAAATGGCATCAAAAAAGATGCCTCATCTAAAAGGTGGGCATCTCGAAATACAAGTTATCGATGCCGCTTTGATTTACAACCATATAAGGTAGCAAACCTTAAACCGCAAGATGCTATCGTCATATAGACGATACACCTTCCACTGCTTCAATATAGTTGATTGCAGATTAATTGTCAATTAGTAACATGGAATTAAATGTATCAATGGCAATATGTCCTCTAAAAAAGTTAGTACTCAAACCAGTTGGGGGGCTTTTTGTTCTTAAGACATTCCCAGATAAATCAACGTGAACAGTTAGCCGCTAGTGTTGTTGGCAACACTAATATGAAACAAAAGCTGGGCAGTATGTACTCAAACAAAACGAAGAATAGGGGGGGCTTTAATGAAGCAAAAGCTAGGGATACTTGAGGGTATTTTGATAAAAGTCACTATTGCTATGTTATTTGGTTTTGGTGTGGGGATGATTAGTATTCGTAATTGGATAACAGCAATTGAGGCGATTGGTATCGGTACGTTAATGTTAGCGATTTATTTAATGGGTAGAAAGATAAATGGATTCATGAAGGATGATGATGAGCTTTAGGAATTGCCTGCATAGTTTGCATCAAAGGTACATATTTAAGATTAGAGTGAAAGTCTATTTTTAAATATCTAAAATCGGATATATGAATAAAGTATTGTATAAAGGATATAATTTTGATAGAAGAATCTGTGAAGGAGTTGTTCTATCGGAATGAACAAATATTTGCTTAGAAGTGGATGTGCGAGAGTGACTGCGAGTGGCATTGTTTTCAAGGGTGCTAGATTTACATGTTCAAAAGCAATCAGAGAACAGTGGTTTGAGAGGGCCGCATTTGAGAAAGAGTGGCGGGTAAGGATTGTCTATAGTCTCAACAAAGAATTGTCAGCAATTTTTATAGTCGCAAGTAATGGAGACTTGGAAAAATGTAATCAAATTGTTTGCACCAAGAGACCTTCAGACGTTAAGCTTCAGCTTTATTTTCAGAGTATGCAGAAACTTAAAGCATTGAGGAACATGTAAAATAACGCTGGGTTTATCATAAATCGAGATAAGTAGAAGGTGGGAAGATGGAAGAATTAATGGAAGATGTCGAACAAATTATCAACGTATACAGGCTGAGCATTGAAAGAGAAAAAAAGTACTATAATTACCCGTTCACAAACAATCCGGATCATTATTATAAACTTATGATGCTGCAGAAGACATTAGACATTTGGATAATCTGTCTGGAGAAAATTTTGAGATACAAAAAACACAGATGGGGACCAGTAGAGCCAAGCAGGAGCAAGGAATTCACTAGTATGATTAAAATTGAGAGGAACGGGGTGCCTGGGTTTGTGACTCCACGTACTCTTGACGCGATGTTGACCTATATGAAGCGTTTAGAGAGTAGAGTTGAACAACTGGAAGGCATTTCTGACTAGAGGAAGGTTCACAAGGTATCATGCCTCACTCTAGTCATTAGCTCCTTGGTGCATTGGTTCTATCGAAGAAAACCGTTTCTATGATGGCCGTCAAGAGGTGAAAATGAAACATGAGAATGGAGATGGAACGATGATCTTTAAGATTACAGAAGAGATGCTTCAAAAAATACAAGATTGGGATTCATGTAAGCCTGTTGACGTTTCAGGCGCTAAATTCGCGTATACTTTCGTTCCCACTGGGCTGGGATTAGTCATTAAGGTACAATGTGATATTTGCAAAAGGGTGCTAAATCTAACAGAAGATTGGTGATGAGCTGGCATTATCTTAGAAAAGCAGTGGATTTCGATTAAAATTAGCCGGCTCTTTTAAGGCTCCTCAAGCATCTGCGTTACTTCTGGTAAGAATGGCTTCAATAATTGTGGCAATCAGTTCCTTATCTTTAGAGGCGATTTCATTAACATCTATAGTTAGTGGAATACCAGAGCGTAGCAATTTAAGGAGATCCCATGTAGATCCTTTCACAAAAGAATAGTCAATTGTAGGCATCAAGGTGATTTGCCCGAATGGGTCACGGAAATGTGGTTCGGAAAAATTGCTTAACCCAAGCAAATAGTCTGCCGAAACCTCAAAGGTATTAGCTAATGTAGTAATTTGCTCTGGATCTGGATTACCTTTGTTGCGTTCCCAATTAGAAATAACGTGTTTCGTTGTGCCGATTTTACCGGCGAGTTCTTCTTGCGTCCACCCTCTAGATATACGCGAGGTTTTAATTCTTTCTCCTAATATTAACATATATCCCCCTACCCATAATCTGCTTATCTGAATACAAAACTGAACAGTAAAGTGAACACTTTATTGTATGGTAACATACTGCATTTGAGTTGTAAATTACTCGACTACATGGCATTGACAAGTTGATTTAAAATCGTTTATTATCAAAATCAATTATTAATCGTTTTTTTATGTGGTTATGTTAATAATAAATCTACATCATATGGAGGAATTGTTCATGCCAAAAAGACGTCGGCGCACAACAGCAGCAACAATTGAAAGGTGGATTAAGGAAGGGCGAGGTAAGGGGAATTTTGCGGAATATAAGCCTTGGTTAACCATCCATGATGTTCCATCCCACGGGGTTGTAACGAGAATTCGGGGATGGAAGAGTGGGAGGCTACACCATTATTTGTCCGAACATTATGAACTAGCTCATCATTACCAAATGGATTGGGCAATGAACGTTGTTGATATCAGAGAGCAATACCCTTTGTTGCCTTTGGATAAAACAATGTTTATTGCACAAAAATTAGGAATCCGACATCCCATTGATCCGAAGACCAAGCATCCCATTGTGATGACCACAGACATGTTATTGACTGTAAGATCAGGCGGAGAAGTTAGATATATAGCCCATTCCATAAAGCCCTCGACAAAATTAAATAGAAGGGTATTAGACAAGCTTCAAATAGAGAAGTACTACTTCAAAGATCTGGATGTAGAATGGCGGCTAATTACAGAAAATCAAATCAATTACGATCTGGTTGAAAACGTGAAGTGGTTGCATTCAGCCAACATTTTGGAAGAGGTGGCGTATTTAACTAATGAACTGGTTTGTGAATTGGAACCAGTACTACATGAATGGATTGCTAATATAGATAAGCCCTTGGCTAAAATCACCTTGGATCTTGATGCAAAGATGGATTTATCAATGGGGACCAGCATGAATGTTGTCCGATATCTGATCGCTAATCGCTTTTGGGAAGTTGATATGAGTAGGCACATCCTTCCTACACAAAAACGATTAGAAATACAAGCCAATCATTTTCAAAACTGGAGGGCTGACCATGAAAGTAATCGTTTCATCATCTCTAGAAGATAACGAGGTTATGCTAAAGTCTGTCTTGGAGCCCAACTTAATAGTGGAAAGCAAAACGATCAAAATAGATCATACATTAGCTGATATATACGTGGTTAACTCGGGCAATCCTAATGAAACCAAAAGGCCCATTTTAACCTTTATTGAAATTGGAGGGGAATAAAATGGAGTTGTTTATCAATACTCTGCTTGAAAAAAGAGATTCGGAATCAAAGCTTGTTGATTGTGAGAGAGTTCTGTGGCTAAATCAGTCGGAGGATTGCGCCATTACCATTTCTATTATAAGAAAGTCAGGGGTTCCTGAGTTTAAGCGTATCTCCTTTATTCAACAAGAGCTTAATGAAGGGACGATGATTAAGCGCGAGCATGATCCCTATTCTAGATTTTTGGTTTCGGAAGAAACTTTAACCCCGAAAGAAATTCGCCTTAGAGATGAAGCCTGGGAATGTATTAAAGACATTGTTGAACTGGAACCTAACATCTACAATCCAAAAGAGCGGTATGAAATCATAAAGAGCGAAATGAAAAGAACAGGTAAAGGGAAAAATCTTTACTATAAATACTTGCGTCATTACTGGACTGGAGGGAAGGTGATGAATGCTATACTTCCCAGATTCAGAAAATGCGGAGGAAAGGGCAAAAATAAGAATCCAACTCAAAAGATGGGTAGGCCCAGGAATACCAGCATTTCTGTAGATCCCAAATTAAAAGGCGTTTTAATAAATGAGGGTCATCGAAAAATATTCGATAAGGTTATAAGAGATATTTATTCGAAAATAAATCGAAGGGACTCCGTGAAATTTACATATATTGAGATGCTGAAGAGATATTATCAGATTGGTACCACTAAGAAGGGCAAATATGAGATCCCGATAATACCTCCAGGACATGATGTACCAAGTATTGCTCAATTACGATATTACATCCGTAAGTATTATACGAAGCACAAACTGCTAATTGACCGCGAAGGCGAGGTTACATTCAATCGTGATTTCAGGCCTTTACTAGGATCTGAAACAAGGAAAGCAACTGGGCCGGGACAGATCTACGAGGTTGACGCAACTGTTGCAGATGTATACTTAGTAAGTGCAGTTGATTCCAATATTATAGTTGGTAGGCCTGTCGTATACATTGTTGTTGATGTATATAGCCATATGGTCGTCGGGTTATATGTTGGATTTGAGGGTCCGTCCTGGCTTGGAGTCATGATGGCTATTGAAAATACAGTGGAGAATAAGGTTGAGTTTTGCAGGCAATATGATGTAGAGATCACAGAGGCAGAGTGGTCGTGTCATCATATGCCAGAAAGTTTTATGGCTGACCGAGGCGAGATGGAGAGTAAAAATGCCGACTCACTTGCCAAAGCTTTAGGAATCAAAATAATGAACGCTCCTCCGTATCGCGCTGATCTAAAGGGCATAGTAGAACAGCAATTTCGAACATTGAACGTGACGCTTCAACCATGGACGCCTGGTGCTGTAAAGAAAGAATACAAAAAGCGTGGGGGACCGGATTACGTCTTAGATGCGAAGCTCACACTTAAAGAGTTTACTCAAATGATGATCGAGATGATTCTTCAAAGAAACAACTACCATTACATGGAATACTACCCTTTAGACAAAGATCAAGCATTGGATAAAGTGCGGCCCGTTGCAAGGGATTTATGGAATTGGGGGATATCTCATAATCACTATTTGAAGAATGTTCATCCGGATATCGTTCGATTGAATGTATTGCCCGAGGCAAAAGTTACTGTGAATCGGGAGGGAATATACTTTGAAGGAATGTATTACGGTTGTGAAGAATTAGCGCGTCAGGGATGGTTCGTTAAAGGAGAAACACAGAAAATTCCGATTGCTTATGACAGAAGATGTATGAATCATGTCTATGTGAAGACGGACAACGGCAGAGCTTTTATAAAGTGCGATTTATTGGCCAAGTCTTCCCGATTCATAAATATGAGCCTTGAAGAGGTCAAGTCAACCCGGTACGAGGAAACACTGTCAAGAAGTTTGTACTATGATGAAACGGAACTTCAGGAAGAAGTAACCTTAAGTGCGAAGTTAGAAGCGATTAGAAAGGAAGCAATGGAGCGGAGTGCCGATACCCAAGACCATTCCTTAACAAAGTCTGAACGGAAGTCCAATATTAAAGGGAAGAAAGCCGGTGAGAGAGACAGGCTGCGAAAAGCACAAGCTTATGAGCTGGGTAAGTCTCCAAATGAGGAGATGGACGAACCAGCTACTGCTAGAGATCATGTAACTCCTCTTGAGACATATAAGCCAAAATCAAAGCTGGGTCTCCTCGCAAGATTAAAGGAAACGGAGGAGAAAAAGCATGGTTAAGCAAGCTCAACAGCAGGTTGATTATTATCAGTATTCTCCAAGCCTCATGGGCAGACAAGAGGAGGCAAGCTATTCTGATCAGGAGATTCCTGACTATAGGAATAATCCTTTTATAGAAGCTTTGCCCCCAATATTTGAAGAAGAAGATGTCGAAGTACAAATCAGAAAATACCCTGATTATGATGAAAGAAAACGCAAATTAGGGAAGCAGACGAGGCTACATCTTGTTCAACAGATATCCGATTATGTCGAGCCGTTACCTTCACATTTCCTGGTGGAACAAAGGCTTTCAAGATTAATTCGTCATGGTTATAAAGCCAGGAATCCTTTCTCACCAGCAGTCGTAAGACAATTTCACATAGGGTTTAAGGAAGTTCTTGAAGGAGGGCTTGATTCAACAGGAGGTAACATTGCAGGGGTGAGATCAACCGCCGCTGGATTTGCAATCCTTGGAGTAAGTGGACAAGGTAAGACGACGGCTGTAGAAAGCTCATTACTCTTATACCCTCAGGTCATTCATCATTTGACCTATAAAGAACAACCATTCATTCGCAAACAAATTGTCTGGCTAAAATTGAATTGCCCTTTTGATGGTTCATTGAAGGGATTATGCTTTAATTTTTTGCAGTCCATAGATTCGATCCTAGGCACAAATTATTACCGGAAATTTGCTACTAAGGGAACATCCGTCGATATGTTAATACCAATACTGGCTCATATTGCTACATTACATGGGTTAGGGGTACTAGTCATTGATGAAATTCAATTCCTGAGTTTTCTTAAGAGTGGCGGCGCTGAAAAAATGCTTAATTATTTCACTCAATTAATTAACACGATTGGTGTTCCCGTGGTATTAGTAGGGACATTTAAAGCAATGAAACTTCTATCCGGTTCCTTCAGTCAAGCAAGAAGAAGCACGGGACAAGGGGACCTGATCATGGATAGACTAAGTGAAGGGGAAGAGTGGGATTTCTTCTTACATGCTCTATGGAAATATCAATGGACTGCTACTGAAACGCCTCTAAAACCTCATTTGAGTAAGAAAATGTACGAGCTTTCTCAGGGAATTGTAGATATTGCGGTTAAGTTGTACATGTTAGCCCAGTGGCAAGCCATCGAGGACGGGATCGATAATGAAAAATTAACAGGGGCTCTCCTCGAGACCGTTGCCAAACAGCACATGCAGTTGATTCAGCCTATGCTAAAAGTCTTGAGAAGTAAAGATCCCCGAGCACTAGAGGCAATAGATGATTTATATCCTAAGTGGAACGTGTTGGATCAATATTTACAAATGGCAGATGAGAAGGTCAATATTCAAGGAGAGATCAGAACAAAGATACTACGAGATGAAAAAATTGAGCAGGACGATGAGAAGCTAATTGAACTTGTAAAAACAGCAATAGACTTCGGAGTTTCTTATGATGTGGCTTATGAAGTTGCTAATAAGGTTCTTCAGTCTAATGAGGCTGAGAAGGATATAGTTGATTTACGCAAACAACTAATTAAGGATATAACGTTTACTCCAATGACCATCGAAGATGAGAACTGTGATAACAAGAGAGAAGGGGCCGAAGAAAAGGGAAACAGTAAAGCCCGGAAGAAGAAAAAGCAACAGGTTATGTTGGATGAGGATGACCTTAGAAATGCCGCGGCAAACAATGAAAAGGATACAGAAGTGATCTATGAGAGGTTAGTGGATATAGGAAGCATCCCGTCGGAGGATGAGCTATCGAAACTCATAATTTAATGCATTGTTTGAGTACTAGGGGCATGTAAAATAGGGAAAACTAGCAATAGGATCTTATCTGAAAGGGTGATTCTATTGCTAGCCTATTTTCCGACTCTCTATAAGGATGAATTGCTATACAGCAGCATTGCCAGATACCATGTGGTTTCAGGAAATAAGACACAAAGACAAACAATCGAAGACCTTTTCGGTAATCGATCGGTTTGTGCAACTGCAGATTTGCCAAGTCACTTAACGTGTCTTAGTAATAATTTAAATGGACAATATACGGCCGATCAAATCATCAAGAATCATACTTTACTTCCCTATTACACTTCCTTTATGAAGCAAAATAAAATCCATCAAGTACAATCTTTGATGGAAGCTGGGAACAAACAAGGGGAAGTTCATGCCTCCTTGGGATTGCTGGCTTCTTCTATAAAACTGCCGGTGAAGCTAAGATTTTGTAGCGAATGCTTTAAATCGGATAGTGAGATATGCGAGCCTTATTGGCATCGCTGTCATCAGTTACCTGGTGTATTTATATGTCCATTGCATAGGAGCATCTTAAAGATCAGTAGGGTAGAATACTCCACGCTTCATCACAAGTTTTCATTTGTGCCTTTAGCAATGCACGGTGAATCGGACTATACCGAACCCGATATTGACGCGAACTGGTTGGATCATCTGGCATTCATTGCTGTTCAATCGAATTTACTTCTACAGTCCCAGTCAAAATCTAAAGAAAAGACCGCATCCTATAGAATGGTGCTCCCAAAGGAAAGATACCAAACAATAGGTGGTCGGGTACGATTTAATCGCCTTATACAGGATTTTCGGAATATTTACACTGATAAACTGCTGGAATACCTAGACTGCGGTATCGATTCAAATAGCACTGATACGTGGTTACATAAAATAATCAGGCATCAAGAAGAAATTATGCATCCACTAAGGCATCTATTAATACTCGGTTTTTTTGAAAAATCTGTCGGTAGTTTTTTTGTCACTCCCCATAATCATCCATTTGGAAACGGGCCCTGGCCATGCCTCAATAAAGCAGCTGATCATTACAATCAAAGTGTTGTTGAAAAATGTGCAGTTACTCATTGCTCAACAACTTCAAAGCCGGTCGGTACCTTCCAATGCAGTTGCGGATTTGTATACTCAAGAAGAGGCCCGGACACATGTGATGAGGATCGGAACCGGATAGGCAGAATTAAAGCTTTTGGTCCGGTATGGTATGACCAATTGAGATGTCTCAATAAAACCAGTACCTCTCTCCGTCAGAAAGCAAAAATTCTCGGTGTCGATCCTGGGACTGTAAAAAATCAAACAGAGCATCTTGATACAAATAAAGCAATATTGAACCAAGTGAGAAGCCAAAGTCAAGCTATCAGATCAAGAAAAATCAACAAGAAAGGATGTTCGCTAACAAAGGTCAACCGAAAAGTGGATTGGGATCAGCGAGATGAGATTTTGTATATTGCGGTGGTAAAGGCAGTCGAACAGATGAAACAGTTGCCTTATCCACAAAGAATATCTTTGGCCTCAATAGCCAGACATACGGATTCAGGCAATCTGAAACATAAGCTTATGAAGAATCTAAACAAGCTCCCCAAAACCAATGAATTCGTTAAGACGCACGTCGATTCTACAGAGACATATCAAATTCGTAGGTTAACTTGGGCTGCAAGCGAGCTTAATGAGACAGAAGGAAAAGTATTGGGGTGGAGATTACTGAAGTTAGCTGGCTTAAACCATCCACTAAGGAAAGAAGTGAATGTAAAATACTTGGAATTGCTCAGCTAAGTATTTCTCATTTGCACAGAAAACAAATCGGTAGAGGGTTATTCGATATTGCCGCGTTATATATGAAGTTAGTAGGTCGAACATTTCGTAAGTTTTGTTTGCACGTCGGTAGACGAATCCTTGATAAAGGAAGGATCATGATGTCACGTTTGGCGTTTTTTCCGCAACCGTATCTAGATGAAGATTTCAGAAGTATCATTTATAGATACCACCTTATGTCTCCTAATCAAATATTTCCAGATACCAAGGAAGAGCTATTTGAATTAAGATCTCACAAAAATCCAATGTTTCCTGCTAACCTGATTAAGTTGTATGAAAAATTACCGAACCGACATCCGTTTGAATCTGATTATTTTATTAATCATCATACTTGGGTAAGGCTTATTAGTTGTTTTTTAACCAGGACTGATCGAAACAACGAGGATGAACGTATTCGAACTCATAGCGGAAATTATAACAACAACATATTTAACGTGACAAACCTATTTTCAAAGCAGGTTAAATATTGCCCCAAATGCTTGTATGAAGATTACGAGAAATACGGTGAATGTTATGTTCATCGCGCACATCAATTCGATTTTATGACTTGCTGTCATCTGCATCGTGTTGAACTGATAGACTATTGTCCCGACTGTAACTGCCCACTCAACAAGGACTATGCAGAAACACTGTTGTCGAAGCCTCAATGTCCTAGTTGCTCAAATGCAATTAAAGTTAATAAAATTCGATCTGAATCCTCTATATACGACTATCAGAATACTCTACTTAAAGACCTTTATACATTGAACTCTCTCTCAGGCATCATTCATGCTGAGTATATACAAAGTAAAATCATGATGAAAATGTGGGAGATTAATTTAATTCATTATCGAGGTCGGTTCATGCGCAGTGAGTTGTTGAAAAAGATAGTAGATAGCCATAGTCCTGAAACATTAGAGGTTACAGGATTAAATGCGGATACACTACTATCGAGACATTTTGCCGGACGCTTTTTACAGCCACATCATATGAGGAGGCACATTCTTTTTTATGTTTTGCTAATAAGGTATCTTTTCAGTTCAGTAACAAATTTTTTGAATTATGAGCATCCTATTGCAAATCCAATTCCTTTTGGTCATGGTCCATGGGAATGTCTAAACCCTATATGTGCCCAGAAAGGAAAGAAGATAATTCAAAGGTGTGAGCGAAAGTTGAAAATCTCAGGAGGGATTTCAATTACAACAACATTTCAGTGTGCAGTATGCGGATTTACTTACTCCAAAAGATGGATGCGAGGTAGGCAAGAACCCAATAAGCCTCTTATTGTTTCGATGGGGAATTTGTGGTATGGAAGAGTAGAAACTTTGTATTTAGAAGGATTCACTCCATATCAAATACATAAGGAAACTGGATTTTCAGAAACTGCAATAAATAGTTGTATTAACAAGATGAAAAAAACCAGGCTCACTCTTTCGGGACACAATCCACCTCTAATTCCATCGGATACCATACAGGCAATTGAGCAGATGGCCGCTACGACTCGTGATGAAACGAAGGAATCATACCGATTAACCCTGTTGCAAACTGCTCAAGTTAATCAAACAAATAAGCGGCTTTTTCTTCTGCGCATGCATCCTCGAGAATATAATTGGTTATGTCGAAACGATAGCACCTGGCTGGATGAGCATTTTCCTAGAAAAAAAGCGTTTAAAGCAAAGATCGATCTTCACTCTTTTGATGAAATATTATCACAAAAGATATGTACAATAGCCGCGGAATTAAAAGAAGATTCAAATTTTCAAATTCGCAAATATACGATACTTAACCGGCTATCTCCATTGGAAAAGTCTCGGTTGCAATCATTTAACGAGGACCGACTGCCTGCTAGTCACAAAGCACTAAATGAATCTATTGAGAAAATTGATTCCTATTTAATGAGAAGCGTAGCAAGAGTTGCTACAAAACTTAGATACAAGTATGGTTATCAAAATATTTCGTATGACGCACTAATAAGTTATTCGAAATTATATGAATCATGTAGTTCGGAATTGAAAGTGAAAATAGAGGAGTTACTAAGACACAATAATGAGGATAAGAGTTGTCATTGAAATCATGCTTATATGGGTTGGTTTGTCCTGCGGATAGGCTATCGAAAATTTTGTGAAGGAGCCCATCCTGCCAATAGGCAACAAATTGTCAAAAAAGATGGAGACGCGGCGATCTTCAGTAGTGAAATATCCATAGAAAATAATACCTACCAACTACGAAGCAAAGTTACTACTAAAAGAGCAGTAGGTACGTTGCTTCGTAGAATAAATTTAGAAGCCAACCACACAGTTAAATGATCAAAAGGATGAGCAGTGCGTGTATTAACACGATCGCGGCTTATCCTTTTCAATATGCTTCTATCGGTCCGCTTTTTTCGGGAATTTTTGGGTATGAAGTAGGATTTTCTTGCTTGATGTAGAATTTTTACAGTAAACATATAGTCCCTTATTCATAGGGATATAGTGAGGTGTCTATGGATAAGATTTCTGAATTAATCGAATTTGGCTATGAGTGCGAATATCTGGACTTTAAAGAGAGACAATACCATAAAGACAAGAGCATGGATTTACTAATGGATATAATGGCGATGGCCAATTCCCGGCATAATGGCGATAAATTCATTATTATTGGAGTCAAGGATCGACCAGAAGGTAAGGAGATAAAGGGAATAGATCCGAAAGAGTTTATAGATTCATCCAATTATGTGCAACTGGTTCTGAATAATATCGAACCAGAAATACAGTTTGATTATTTCAGATATGAATACAAAGGCGTAGTGTTAGCTGTTTTTAAGATCTGTAAAACAGAAAATAAGCCATACATGATGAGAAAGAAATTTGACAGACTGAACGAGGGATATTGCTTAATTCGCAAAGGTAGTATGAATACAGTAGCCAAACGCAGCGACTATGATTACATGTATTTTAATAAAGGACAGTTCGAGATAAGATTTCTAGATTATGCACTACACGCAGTACATGATGCACAGGGTTGCGCATCTATTGAAGTTGCGTTTGCTAATACAACAGAATTACCTATTACGATAATCGGTGGCACATTATATGTCCGCAATAATCAAGGAAAAGAACTGTCAAGGCACCACGTATATGGATTGGATAAATTTATAGGTGCGGATTTCAAATTAGCGGTACCACCAAAAACAGAAATAGTTGGCCACTTGATGGTTGGTTTTGAATCATCAGATCCGTTTAGATTAAATATTGATGAGCACGGAATATGTGCTGGGGAGTACGTATTCGAGCTTCTGCTAGTGGATGCACGAGAGAAACGATATTCCGCAACTATGAATAATGCAAGAGTTTTTGTGATCGGCGACTTTCTTTGGAAGGTGAAAGAACAGATGGGAATCCCACATAAGTTTCGGACGCATAGATGATTTAATATCATGTGTGGGTATTGAAACTATGGCTCAGTATTCTGTTTAAAAGAGGTTGGCTGACAGATATTCTATATGGAATTTGGGGGAACTCATTATGAAGATGAACAAACTCTATATCAAAAATTATCGAATGTTCAAAGATGAGCTCATAAAAGTGAATAGCGGCTGTAATATTTTTGTTGGCGATAATAATTCAGGAAAAAGTACATTGCTTGAAATAATTCAAGTCCTTCTGAGTGGAAAAATAAATAATTCGTCCTTTGAGCGTCAATTAAAGGCATCTTTTTTCAACTATGAATCTCGTTCTATTTTTAAAGAAATCATTGCAGATCCTTCTCAGAAAATTGAAGAATTACCTTCTATAATTGTTGAAGCTTATTTCGATAATGATATCAGTAACTCTAGTTATAAAGGAACAAATAATGAGCTTGGTGAAGACTGTCCGGGCATTCGTATGAGTGTTGAGTTTAATCAAGATTATTCACCTGCATTTCAAACGATGGTACAGGATGGAGAGATTTATGATATACCGGTTGAGTTTTACAAAGTAAGCTGGAGAGATTTTGGTGACAATCCAATTATATTTAGGACTTTTCCGGTAAAGGTATCACTGATTGATACTACACAAAAAGATTATGACTCAGCAGTAAACAAATTTATTAATTCAAGAATTACTAACAATTTATCTGATGATGAAAAAGTACATCTAACTAGAGCATACAGAAAAATGAAACACGAATTTAATAACAATCCGAACGTTATAGCCCTTAATGAAAGGTTAGCAGTAGAAGAAAAACTTGATGATAAAGCGATTAAGTTTGGTATGCAGGAAGATGTACTCGAATCTTGGATGAACGAGGTTTCAATCGAAGTCGAGAACATTCCTTTTGAAGATATGGGTTTTGGTACTCAAAATCTAATTAAAATGGAACTGGTATTTAAACAAGATACCGAGAAATCTAATGTAGTATTGTTTGAGGAGCCTGAAAATAATTTAGCATTTGGGAATATGTCACGTCTTATTTCAAAAATAAATCAAGATGAGAATAAACAGGTTTTTATATCAACGCACAGCAGTTTTGTAGCAAACAAATTAGGTCTTAAAAATATAATTCTCTTGTATAAGGGGCACACAAATCAACTGGATGCTGTAGATCCTGATACTATGGATTTCTTTAAAAAACTGCCCGGTTATGGGACAGTTCGTTTTCTATTGGCAGAGAAAGTAATATTGGTTGAAGGGCCGACTGATGAATTAATTATTCAACGTGCTTACAAAGATGTTCACGGAAAGTTACCAATTGAAAATGGAGTGGATGTCATTACTGTTGATTCACTGGCTTTTAAAAGGTATTGTGATTTAGCCGTTTTAGTACGAAAACCATTACGAATTATTACGGATAATGATGGGGATGTTCAACGGAATATCATAGATAAATATAAGGACTACCTCAAGGCGCATGGTGATTTGATAAAAATATATTATGAAACTAATGAAATACTTCATACAATCGAACCGAGTGTACTAGCTGTTAACTCAGTTGAGGAGGAAGTGTTTAACAAGTTTAAACGGGTTATCTCTAAAGGGAATTCGATGATTAAAAAAAATGTGGTAGAAATAGAATCTTTTATGATTAACAATAAAGCTGAATGGGGAATGAGGGTATTTGATTCAGACGAATGTATCGAATACCCCGCGTATATTAAAGATGCGATACGATAATACATTGGTTCTTGCTTGTGCTGGCTCAGGTAAAACATACGGAATGTGTAGTGATGCGAAATCTATAACTGAGAAATCTAATAAGAAAATATTGATGCTGTCTTATACAAATAAGGGTGTTTACTCAATAAAGAAAGAGTATGCAAAACAAAATAATGGTGTGATTGATAAAAATGTCGTTATAAGCACATGGTTCCAATTCATATTGAAAGAATTAATCAGGCCGTATCAGAGAAGCTTTTTAGGAGAAATCAGTCAAATAAAGTCTCTTGATTTTTCTAGAACATATGGTGTTGATTATGCAAGAAAAAATACTGTGTCGTATTTTTTGAACAAGAACAAAGATGTGAAGGCTAACAATGCTACCGAGTTTGCACTTTTCTTAAATCAATTATCAGAAGGCGCTGTCCTAAAAAGGCTTGAGGAAACATATGCATGCATCTATATTGATGAGTTGCAGGATTTGGTGGGAAAGGATATAGAACTCCTCGAAGTTTTATTCCTTTCATCCATCAAAATCCATTGTGTCGGTGACTATAAACAAGCGACTCTTAAGACACACAATCCGAAATCGGATAGAAAAAAGGGTGGTATGCATGTTTTTAGTTATCTTGAGACTTGCAAAGACACACATCAAATAAACATTGTTAAAAATAACATTTCCAAACGATTTGTTTCTGATATAGCAAACTTTGCGAATCTGGTATACCCAGAGGACCCGATCGTTGGACTGCTAGAAGCCGAAAAACCGGCCATCGGGGTTTTTCAGATTCTTCATACAGATATACATGCTTACATTCAGCACTTCAAACCAAATATATTGAAGTACGATGTCAAAACGTCAACTTCGGGGTATCCATCTCTAAACTTTGGTGTCAGCAAGGGGATGACTTTGGATCGAGTTTTAATTTTTCCTAATAAGCCACTTTATTCATTCTTGCTAGATCCTATAAGTCGATTGAAGGCTCCGGACAAATATTTTGTTGGTGTCACTCGAGCCAAATACAGCTTGGCATTTGTGGTTAAAGAGTTCAAACCCAACGAATATTTTTTTGAAGATAGTATTAATTTTGGTGGTAAGGACGTTACGGTTTTAAAGTTTAAAATATGAAACTGATTTTATGGATACATGAGCTTGTTGTGAGCTTCGCCAACGTATTAAGCAAACTCAGCTTTAATAGCATTATCATAGATTGGTAAAGTGGAGGTGTACTACAATGTGGTCAGATAATGAAACATCTAAGGATCTACTGGGATTTAAAGTTCATGCCGACTTAATAAGGTCAGTTGTTACCAATCCTAAGCTACTCCCAGTCACATTGGGGGTTTTTGGGGATTGGGGTAGTGGAAAAACAAGTATTATGAAAATGTTGGAGAACGATTTAGATCCCGAAAATTATCCACCGGGTGCTCCTGAAAGAGCAAAATACGAGAAAATAGCAGTTTTATATTTCAATGGTTGGCTTTTCGAAGGATATGATGATGCAAAGTCAGCACTCCTCAGCTCGATTCTATTACAACTCGGTGAGCATAAAAGATTTGGTCCTAAAATAAAAGAAAAAGTTGCCGGGCTCTTGAAATCCGTAAATTGGATGCGGGTAGCGAAATTCGGTGTGAAGGAAATAGGTATGCCTGCACTGGCAGCGTACATAACGGGCGGAGCAAGTATTGTACCAAGTTTAATGAGCACTGGTAAGAAAGCATTGGGATCAATTCTACCGACAAAAGAGGATGAAGAGACAGGGGAAGAAGGGGAATCAAAATCCGATATTAATTGGGAGGAAATGATAAAGGAAGATAAGAGCGAAGCAAGCGCCATGGATGTACGGACATTTCGACAGGACTTCGAAAAGTTGCTTAAAGATACGAATATAGAATCCTTAGTCGTGTTAATTGATGATTTAGACAGATGTTCGAACGAACGCATCATAGAAAATTTAGAAGCAATTAAATTGTTTTTAAATGTTGAGAGAACAGCATTTGTTATAGGTGCAGACCCTCGGATAGTACGTCATGCAATTGAAGTTAGATATGCGCAAATGAAGTTCAAGGATGAGCGAGACCCTGTTGAAGCCTCGGAGAGGCTTGTAACCGACTACTTAGAAAAGTTAATACAAGTTCCCTATAGGTTACCCAAATTATCACCGGCTGAGGTTGAAAGCTACATGGCCCTACTATTTTGTGCTAGGGACGTTGAAGATGAAACCTTACTTGGAAAAGTGCACAAGGCTTGTGATGAACAAAGGTGTGCAAATCGTTACTCCGTATTTGGTTACGCTGCCGTGAAAGAAGCATTTGGTGAAGCGGAACTTCCGTCTACTCTCAGTGAAAGTTTAATTTTCAGTTCCAGCATTGCGCCGCTTATTACAGAAGGGCTTAAGGGGAATCCAAGGCAAGTTAAACGATTCTTAAATGCCTATTTTTTAAGAAAAGAACTAGCAAGGGTTGCAGGACTACAAAGTATCCGAGATGACATTCTGGTGAAATTGATGGTTCTTGAGTACGGACACTATAAGCAATTCATGGATTTATTTGAGTGGCAAGCTAAACAAGAAGGTAGGCCAACAGAGTTAAAGCGACTTGAAGCGGTGCTAGCACCGCCTGATGGTAATTTCGAAAATGAAGATGAGGCCAAACAAATTGCTCCGGAATGGTCTTCTTCTTTTATGCGCCGCTGGGTGGCAATGGAGCCGTTGTTGAGCGATATAGATTTGAGGGATTATTTTTGGGTAGCAAGGGACAAGCTGAGTTCAACTTTATCAGGGGTATCTATGATTCCACCATTTGTAAGAACTATACTTGAAGACATTCTGTCCTCTAATGCAGGAAGGATGGGACGTGCGTTTGATTCTACATTAAAACTAAGTACAGATGATCGCATTTTACTGCTAAATCAAATTGAAAAGCATATCCTCCGAAATCCAGATCAAAAAGTTGGCTATGATGCATTAAGAGGATTAATAGAAAAGGATGTCATTGAAAGTATTGAAATTCTCGCTCGCATTTTATTAAATGTTCCTGCGGATGCTATCCCCCCGGCGGTTGGTAACGATTTGATTACTTTGCAAAGAAGTAAACAAGAACTGAATAAGCATTTTGAACCCGTAATTAAACAATTAAAATCAACCGAGACAAAAATTGGTCGAGCTTTAAAACCTATCGAAAAAAGGAGGTAGATATTCAATGGGAACATCTAAAGGCTACGATGCACCAACAACCCCTCAATGGGGAGATCTGAAGAGTAAAGTTTCAAGGCTAGCTAAAGTAGGTCGCCCTGGCTCTGATAACTCCAAGGAATTAGTGGGACAGTTTATTCGTGCCAATGGAGGTACGCAAGGTGTAGCAAGGAATGGAGGTATGGGTGCTAAAAGCGCTCAAGCTGTTGCAAAGAATTTAGGTTCATTTCTTTCCTTAGTAAACCGTCTAGGAATCAATGAAGCACTGAAACAAACGGGATTAGAGCATTTAAAGGGAAAGGCAACATCGGATATTGTTTTGTCGCTTATTGATTATTTTGGAGAAGAAGCAAGTACTATCGATCAAGTTGATGCCAGAAATGCTCTATCTCAACTTATGGACGAAATGTTTGAGAAAGTTGAGGGGATTGATGAAATCACTCAAGTACTAGAAGGATGTTCAAACCCAGACAGTTTGACGGAGATGCTGGAAAAGTTTTTTGGTTATTATGTTTATCAACAATTTTGTCGATCTTTTTATGAAAGATTAGCTTCTAAAGTTGGTAATGCTCAAGCCGATGCATTCCTAAATGATATATTAGATTATATTAAATCAGAAATTACAGTCTTTTCTCTCGATAAAGACATTACACAGGTAGATTGGAGCGGGCCAGAAGGCGAATCAATATGTGTTCAAGTATTAGAAAAAACACTAGATGTATTTGGAGGTTAGCCATGATAAATGTGACGGTAAGCCCGGCGGAAAAAACTAAACGCGAACTAGCAAAAGTGTCCCTTCAGAATACCGATACTCAAGAAGTCAGTAATCTTGATTTAGATTTTAAAACACTATTTCAAAGATGTGGAATTCCGAACAATACTGTTTTGGACTTTTTGTTTATGGCTTCTGTGTTCTATGCCACAGATAAATTTGTTGAGAGAAAAAGTGTAGAGGATAAATGGACTCGGAATATTAAGATTAAAATTCCTGTATATGAGTTAATGAAGTGGCAAGCTGAAAAGGAAAATTTGGATAAGTGTATGTCATTTTTGACAGGAGATATATGGGATATTGAGTTTTATCAAAATACTTCTTCGTTACACAGGCCAGCAGAAAGTAGACGTCCACCAAGAAGAGTCCTGTCACGTGTGAATGCAGACATGGTTTGCTTATTTTCGGGTGGTTTAGATTCATTAGTGGGTGCTGTTGACTGGTTAGAAAGCAATCCACAAGGAGATATTTTACTGGTGGGGCACTATGATGGGCAAGTAAGTGGACCTAAGACAGATCAGAGTAATCTTTTAAAACATATGCAGCAACATTATGCTACCAGAATCGATTCATTACAAGTTAGGGCAGGGCAGAGGCCTTCAGGAAAAGAAACAACTTTCAGAAGTCGCTCCATATTGTTCCTGGCCATCGGCATCTACGCAGCTGCGAGTATTGGTGAGGATGTACCATTGTTAATACCGGAGAATGGAACAATTGCTTTGAATATACCTCTTACACCATCTCGCAGAGGGTCTTGTAGCACGAGAACCGCTCATCCAAGCTATTTGCGAATGCTGAGTTATATTTTACAAAGTGTTGGGATAACGAATCCAATATTAAACCCATTAGGTATGAAGACCAAAGGAGAGGCAATTAGCCAGTGCAGAAATCAACAAGTATTACAAAACGCTATACCCGATTCAGTATCCTGTGGGAAAAGCGGGCATAAATCCAGTTGGTTTAGAAGAGATGCAAAGGGTTGTGGGAGATGTGTACCCTGTATTTTTAGAAGAGCGTCATTGCATGTTATACATGCAGACATTGAAAAATATGGTGTTGAGATTTTTAGTGACGAAATCGAATTGACTGCCGATAAGGACTCTGTATTAGATTTTAGGGCTATGTTATCATTTCTAGGGCATAACTATAAAGTTGAGGAAATAAAAAGATTATTGCTTTCTAGTGGTGTGTCTATAGAAGAAATTGAAGAATATTCAAATCTTGTTATTCGAGCCATGACCGAGATAAAGGAACTTGTTAATGACAAAGGAACAACTGCAATTAAACGATTGGTCGGTCTTACTTAAGGATGTGAATTAAAATGATTGATACTCATTGCCATATAGATTTGTACAAGAGCCCTTATATAATAGCTAATGAAAATGAAAAAAAAGGTATACCTACTATTGCAGTTACAAATTTACCGAGCCACTATGCATTGGGATATTCTCATTTGAAAGAATTTAAATATATTCGAGTGGCTCTGGGTTTACATCCAATCTATGCCGATAAGCATACACCTACTGAAATGAATAAATTTATTGAGTATGCAAAAACGACATCATACATTGGAGAAATTGGTCTGGACTTTTCAAGAGAAGGCATAAGTACAAAAACAAAACAACTCCAAAGCCTGCGGCATGTGTTAAGTCATATCAGTGATAGACCGCGATTTATTTCCCTTCATTCAAGAAGAGCAGAATCTACAGTCTTACAAATGCTAAAAGAGTTCTCAATTCAACAGGCTGTTTTTCATTGGTACAGTGGTTCATTATCCTTAATAAAAGCCATTGTTGAAGAAGGACACTATTTTTCTATTAACCCTGCAATGATTGAATCTGCTAATGGTTGTAAAATCATTGCGAAAATCCCAAGAGATAGAATGTTAACTGAAACTGATGGACCTTTTATCAAAGTTGAAGGAAATGTTGTTACATCTCGTGATATATCGCTTGTTCTGAAATATTTGAGTAATTTTTGGGAATGTTCATATGAAGATGCTGAGTTGCAAGTGAAAAATAACTTTAACAAAATTATATTCCCAATACAACAGTATATTAAAGGGATTTAATTTATGGCGAGACGGGACATTGAGGAATGAGGTGCATAAAATGCTCCTATGCAGATCATCAAAAGTGAGAGAGAAAATGGTTCAAGAATATAACATTAAACCCATCGCTCATGTTCGATTGTTAAATGGACAAAAGCGCCAAAGTTGTACTAAGGACTTACTTACTGACAGCTATTATTGTTTCTCTTATAAAGCAAAAGAAAGTGATGTTACAGGAACTTTTTTATGTGGTACCTATGCAGCAAATCATTTTCTTGAATTAATTCAGCACCCCAAGTTAAAGGTCTTTGACCCGTTAGTATCCGAAAATGTTGGAACAATAACAAGCAATGGTACTAATAGAGATAGAGGGTTAAATGATACATGGCATCCAACTGCAAAACAACTGTTCAATGCAATCAATCTGATAGTTATATGCTGGGGACAGGTTCCAGGAGGTGTTTTGCAAAAAATAAAGAATGAAATTGAGAAAAATAAAAATCGCGAGCCACTACCTGGACAAATCAAAGCAATAAATACAATTATCTCAAGGGATAGTAAAGGTCGTACGCTTCAACAAATGCTTGATGATTTGAGGAAGAATAACAACATGATTCGAGTTTTTCATTTTAATTTGTTGAATGAGAGCCTAATCAAAAATGAAGTTGAGCCATCTTTTTTTGGTAATATAATGTGATCCAACAGTCATAGAGTTACTAACAATATGAATGGAAGTGAGGTTGAGACATGACACATGAGTTTTTTAGTGACAGAGAACTTGGAAAAAAGGAGTTGAGTTCTGAAAAAATAACCACTTCTGTTTATAACGGAGTAGTTGGGACGTATAAAAGGTTTCAGAAAAACTTTTCATACGATTTTCCTGTTACCTGTCCAGATAATGAAATGGTTTGTGGCACAGATATTCAACTTCTTAATGCCGCTATCAGAGCTCAGATTCCTGATATAGAGATTCCTGTAGACGTAAAATGGGATGAGGACGAGATTGATAAGTACTCCTTACTTGACTTTATTGAATTCTGCTACTCAAAAATAAATGATATAAACGAAAGCGACTATCATAGTTACTTCAAGCATTTTCACATATTCTATCCAGACACAGAAATCGAAAAAGAAAAATTTCGAGTTGAAATAAATCAAATCTTTGCACGGAACGGGATAGTTTTCTATCTAGATAATGATGGTATGATCAAGCGAAATTTACCTACTCAACTAGATGCAGTGCTTCAGAATCTAAGTGTAAAATCGAAAGATAACCGTTTGAATGAATTGGTGAATTTAGCAATAGAGAATATTCGTAAGCCAAAGGAGATAGATCGCCAAATCGCGATTGAAAAGCTTTGGGATGCTTTCGAAAGGATAAAAACGTTTTATGACCCAAACAAAAAAGCCTCAGCAAGAACTTTGGTTTTAAATATAGCGGAGGGAACTGCAGAGTTTGATAAACTACTAGAAGATGAGTTCAAAACCCTTACAGATATCGGAAATAAGTATCAAATACGACACTTTGAAACCAACAAAATACAAATCATGTCTATGAAACAAATTGACTATTTATTCTATCGCTTAATTGCGTTGATTGACCTGTGTATGGATAAAGTGAAAGAAGGATGAAAAAATTGGATTACTTATATATTGATGAAAAAGGTCCGCAAGAAACAATTAGGATTACGACACCCTATGATGAAGAGAAGAAAATTAAGTTAGGTAATGATAACATGTTTGTTTATGTTGCTGACATAATTAAGATAAATGAGAAAAACCTACTTAACATTGAAGATAAATATAAAATGTTAGAAGGAAGATACATGTCTTCTAGAAATTTTCCTGACGGTAGAGAATTAAAAGGAAAAGATATTTTGAACAAGAATTTCAATTATGGTATCGCTAGTCTTAAAAAACGCGAACTAGATTTTTATAGTTCCTTGTTCGACTTACTACTTGAAAATGAAGTTGATAATCTATTATTTTCGTTAAACAAAATGTCTCTAGTTGTAGACAATAGATTGACAAGTTGGATTCTTGATATAGAAGAAAAAGGCTATATACCGTCAGCACGGACTTTAAAATATTCTTTTGTAAAATATTTGGAGATTGAAGCTAGTGAACGTGTAATTCAATCTATCTTTGATCCAAATATGGGAAATAGAGAGGTTCTCACAGAAATTCAGAAACACATGGTAGATTTTGTTGAAAAAAACAATTCTATTAAGAGAATGGAGAGACAAATACAGAATTATAGGGAGATTATTAAAGTAGTCAGAAAAACAAAGCATTTAATTAAAGACACCCCTTTTGAGGAAGGCTCATTTGATTGGAACAAGGTGTCATTTGACATTGATTTGTGGATCACAGAAATGAGCCTTGCCAATAAATTTAATATGCAGTCCACTGAACTGATTCTTGATGAAGGGATACCAATAGAACCGTTCAAAAAATTAAAGTTTCCATCAATAAAAGAAAATGAAGATTCCACTACTCATGTTGGACTTCGAATTTCTGATGTTTTGGTCGTAATTGCTGGAAAATATATGTCTAAATTAGCGAATGATCTCAGGTACGATAAAAACAATCCAGAAATAAAAAAACGCTTATCTAATGATTGGTTTCAATTAGATGAAAAGCAATTTGATTTATTGAAAAAGATGAATAAATATTTTTTCGCTAATGATTCAACCTATTGTTTTATAGTTGATACATATTTTGATGATGCCCTTCAATTTGAAGCTTATTTTAGATATATAAGCTCTTATGAATCTTTTCACGATTATAATATACAAATAGAAACGCATGTAGACGAACATTTTATTTATTCAGCCAAAGCTATGTTTTCCAAATGGGATACGGCAGAATCAAACGAAAATATGGTGAGAAGTTTATATGGGAATATGAATGCAGGTATTAAAGCTGGGATTATCCGTCCTTTATGATCAATAATTTATATAAAAAATAGGCTCAACCTAATAATCAGTGCTTGACAGAAAACAGAGCTAAGCGGAGGGGCGGAGGGATTCTGGAGAAACGTCAGTGTTCGCCTTTAAAGACCGATTCCCACCATAGTCCTCATATAAATAAAAGGAATCGGGCTTTAACAGCGATCGGAAGAACCCTCTGTCCCGTAGCTTCTCATCTCGGCCCAAGTCAAGCACTGATTTCTGGTTTGAGCCAAAAAATAACTTAAGTTTGAAGTAAATATGGAAGTTATTCTCGTGCATTGTTGAATATATTAGAGGTTGGTTCAGTGCATAATCATATTTAAAGTAATAGTAAAGCAAGCGGTTTCCAACATTCTTTACATGGTAATTTCTAGTGGTTACCAACTTTCTTCTTTTCATGTTTATCACGTGCCGCGGCAAACCCAATAAAATCAACAAAATTGGTTCCAGAGATTTTTTACACCTGACAATTAATTGTTGTCAGATGATAAAAAAGTCGTGAACCAGTAAAAAGATGTCGTGAACCTAACGAACTTGATTCGACAGCTAGAAGGGAGCACCGAGGAGTAATTCGGTGCTCCCTTTCCATTTATGCGGAGGTAAAGTGCATGAAGATATGCGATCATAGCTTTTGCCCGGGTTGATGGCGATTTTTTTGAAAATTTCCACCTGATTGAGTAAAGCGCAGGGGGGCTTGCTAATTGGATTATTTCTTGTTCGACTTGGAGGAATATTACAAGATACTTTTCTACATTCTCGCAGGGGCTGTTATCCTTTACTTCATTTTTAGGGTAGGGTTCCGATTCCGGGTGATCCAGATTCTCCTTAAGTATGTGCGGTCAATGAATCAGATCCTCATGGGGATGAACAAAGTTCTTGCCATTATAATTGGCTTTTACGTGATGATATCCATCTTAGCTTCAGCTGCACTCATGGGAGTGAAGGGAATCTCCATCCTGTATTTGAAAGTAAGCCTCTTTTCTTGGATAAATGGCTCGCTTGCATTCTTCGCCACTGGTTTGGGATGCGCAACAATGGCACTCATGTTTTATCTTTTAGAGAACATTCATCCGAAGATGCTGTCACTCGATTATGAAAAGGGAGGCCGTTTCCGGAACTGGTCCAAGGCAACCGAACAGTATCTCGCGAAAATCAATTGGGCGGAGCGCGTCTTCCGGAATCTCGAAGAAGCCAGATGTTTCGGGAGCGGGCGAATTGTCATTTGGTCGCCTTCAGCAAATCGCGCCACCTATGAGTTGAAGCTTTCTAGGTTCCTTCAATCCAGAGGGCATCCTGTTATTTGCTTTGCATCTGACCAATTGAGCGGTAAAGAACAGCCGGGGCCAATTGAAGAAGAGACCCTCATTTTTCGGTATAAAGGCAGCATTAACGCAGACCTTGCAGTAGAATGGTTGAAGGAAGAAGGGTATCCCAAGGTGGATGTTATTTGGGATATCAAAGGCGTTCTGCGGTACAAGCCACAAAAAGAGGTCGCGAATCAGCTACTTCATTATGCAGAATCTTTACAGGTTGGTGGTTGTGTCGTGATAGAGGCATACTCCAGGAAGAACTCCCTTGCCTCTTGGTTAAATAGCATTCATTTTGAGCTAAAAGGGCGAAGTTTTGATTACCTTGAAAAGTCTACCTATCAATCGAAAATGATGGAAGCCTATAAAAAAGATGGCCGTCTAAAAGAAGTGTTCGATGAGGTTCATGTAGTGGACCCCGAGCAGTCCGATTGCAATATGGTCGTTTACATTAAAAAACAAAGAGCGAATCAATGAAGAAAACACAATGGAGGGATCCATGGATATACCGGAATACCCAAATCCACAACAAATTAAGTCCGCAGTAGAATATAACACGCAGTTAGATTATTACCTTAGAACGAGCAAGGTTATACCCAAAAAACTTCTTTTATCTTTTGATGAAGCTTACAATAATGACGCTGCGACTTCTATAGGTTGGCTCATTGCAAAACTTAAAATCATTGAAGAGCGACTGATCAGAAATGAACTTCTAAGCTTTGATGATGGTGGAGGGCTTGATAGAGAGGTCTTCAGAAAGTTGGTAAGTAACAGATACCCGACGATTAAAGATAACTTTTCACAACACTAAGTGATTATGATAGCGCGGCGATGGAACCGATCCATCGCTTGTTTTCATTTCCCAAGTTGTTAAGCTTCAAGGGAAACAAGCATTCTTGTCGAATAAATGAGTAGGGAACTCATGGGGTAGCCGAGCTTGAAGAGACACATTTCTAACAAAGAATCGTAGGTGATTTTTTGTACCACATTGTTTTAGTTTCGGAAAACAGAATTTTGCTAAAAAACATGTATGAAATGCTGGAAGATCCCTCTTTGTTCCGGATTCATATGGTTCCCTTCAGCATGGATGCCGTTGATGTTTTTTGTGAAACGCATTCCGACATTGTCATCGTAGACACTTCCCTATTCTTACCTTTTGAAGATATTCTTGATCAAATGGATCAATACAATTGGCCTTTTCATGTTCTTCTTATCTGTGATGAAGCCGATCTTGACTATCCAAGAAAGGATAATCTGTTTTTGCTGGACAAGGGTACCCTGAGCAAAGAACTGTTTCATGAAATCATCGACCATATAAGACAACGACACTGGTCTTCCTTACAAAATCGGAATACGAAGATTACGGTTACCTGGAATGGAACGCACTCGGTTATGATCCATCCGGATTCTTATCATGTTCTTGTCATAAGGATTTTTCATGAGATGGATGTTTTGGATCGTACCTCTTGCCAAACCCTGATTGCAAAAGCGACTCCATTCTGTAATCTGCATCTGATTCATACCTCCGATTCGATTGCTATCTTCTATATGAACCGCTCCCAAATCAAAAAAGAGTTTAGTTATGCAAAGCTTTCTTCTCTCATCTTTCAAATTTTGGGGCAGAAGACCGCTTTGTTTTACAAAGAAAATATCCCATGGAAAAACCTGCAGTCGACCCTTGAGGAAATGGTAGATCGGATTCCTCTCCTCTATTTCATACTGGGCGACACGAAAAGCCTCCAAACCTTACAACATCCCGTCATTTCGCCAGCTCGCAATGATTTGAAAAAGCAATTTTTATTATTGTTGAGCGATCTCCTAGACCTTGATATAGAATCAGCCAAGCACATTTTGCAGGATATGTATATGCACACCATAAAGGAGAGCTACGATCGTTCGGTTCTGGAATACATCCGCATGCATCTACAAATCGTATACTCCTTGTTTTTCAAGGAAAGCATAGATTTCGGATTCCCAAGCGTTGAGGAAGAACTGGCTTGGCTGCTTGAATCGAAACTCTTTGTCCCGGGAGCTTATCGATCTTCTTCGCAACAAGATAAGATAAAGCCATGCATCCTAACACTTTATAAAGAGTATCACACAACGATTTCGCTTGATGGCATCGCAAACAAGCTGGGGCTGAGCAAAGTATACCTAAATCGGATTTTCAAAAGCCAGTTTCATCAAACCATCGCAGAGAGCCTTCACATCTTAAGAATGCAGGAAGCGAAGTATCTGCTTCTTTTTACGAATGAAAAAGTGTATAACATTGCCTCTTCTGTCGGATTTCGTGACACGGGTTATTTTATTAAGACCTTCCGGAAAGCGACCGGCTTTTCTGCACTTGAATTCCGTTTGTTAAGAGAAGATAAGGAGGACTTTCAAAAAAAATATGTGGGCCTTATGGAAATATAAAAATGGAATGCTAGCCTCTAAGGAAATAGACGAACCCCAACTTTTATCTGAAAATGACGTTAAAATTAAAGTCATGTATAGCACAATTGGCATCCAAGATCTTAGAGTGTATCGAACATGGGACTTTTATGCCAAAAACGGGTTAGCCGGATATGAAATGTCCGGTATTATTGTAGGCCTGGGAGCAGCAGCCAAAAAGGACGGCTTCTATCTAGGTCAGCATGTATCGGGTACAATTGCGCAGTTTTGTGGAAAATGCGTTTATTGTGAGAAGGGGGAAGAAAACAACTGCCTGGAACTAACCTCGAAGGCCGGTACGATCTGTGAATATGTCGTGTGGGATAAGAATCAGGTTGTGCCCATTCCTGACGATATGCCCTTTTCCATAGGGTGCCTCTTAGAACCCGTGGCCGTTGTCTATCATGCCTTCCGCAAAGCTGCTATCCAAAGAGGAGAGAACATTTGTATTTTTGGCGGTGATTTTAACGGATTGGTCCTGCTTCAGCTTGCCAAACAAGCAGGAGCCAAAACGGTCACCATCGTGGACCCTAAAGAAGCAAACCAAAAACTGGCCAGGCAGCTTGGGGCCGATTATGTCGTGGATCCTCGCGAAGATACCTACAGAACAGAACTGATGAAATTGTCGGATTTCATTGGATTTCAAACCGTTGTTCTAACCTCCAGTCATCCGGAATGGCTTTCGGTTTCCACAAATGTAGTGGCCAGAGGCGGTACGGTGATGCTCATGGTGTACTATGACTTGCCTATCGATTTTACGATTAATTCGATTAAATTTTTCCTGATGAATATAAACATAACAAGCTCCTTTTTATACACAAAAAAGGAGCTTGTCGAGACACGGACTATTCTGAATTCGTTAGACTTACAACCCTTAATCCATTCCGAATATCCCATGAAGGAGGCTCTCACTGCCTTCGATGTAGAGCAGAACTATCATTATCCGCGAATAGGGTTAACGATTAATGCCTGACGGTTGATGCAGCAGCATCCAACTTTTTCAGGGAGATCGCCACTTTTCCGTCAATTGATTTTCCAAATACAAAAAACCGTTGGTACAAAAATTCCGTAACGCCATTCAAGAACAGGCTAAGGAAAGTGACAAGATAGGGGTTCCAGGAGAGGTTCTCAACCAGGTGATTACCCATTATCGTAGTGACAGGTGTAAAGACAGCATAATACAGGGCTACCTTCATCATGGCTATTGAAATATTATTGTTCGCTTTAAACGTAAACTCTCTATTCAAGGTAAAATTCCACAAGATCGAGAGTACCAGCGCGGTTATATAACATAACCAATAGGACCAATGGGTAAATTGATCAAGCACGGTAAACATCAGCATTTGAATGACGCCGGCAGAAGCTGCGATTCCAAAATACTTAACCGTTCGGAGTAACTCTGTCCTTGCTTTATTTACCATGCGGATCTCCTTTCTTATGCTCCGGTTATAGGGGGAGAGCTACTTTCATGTCTTGTATGGCTTTGTCTAACCGAACCAACACTTCCCTCGCCGTTTCTTCCTTCATTAACAAGCCTGGTTTAAACTGTAGCGTGGACTTGTCGAAGTTCGCCATCACCGCCCAGACGCCATTTTTGATTAGCGACCCCATGAGAGCAGCTCCGCCCATGGGATGAGCTGTTTTGATCCCCATAATCACTCCGCACTGTCTGATTTCGGTAATGAAATCGGGGTATTTCCCCACCATGTCATCAAGGCCTTTTGCAAATAGAGCAGTCAGCATCGCTACATTCTCTTGGGTAGAGGGTCTGGAGGTAATCTCCATGGCCTTGGATGCGACAATACAGCCCAACTCGGGTGCAGTAAAAGAGGATACATGGGCAAACCCGTCTTCTTTTAACCAGGCGCCTGCTTCTTCCGACATAATGACGGCTGACATCGGGTAATACCCGCCGGAAAGTCCTTTTCCGGTTACAATGATGTCAGGTGTCGCTCCATATTTACTAACACACCACATCTGACCGCTTCGCATGAGTCCCGTCTGCACTTCATCGGCGATAAAGAGAGCACCATATTTATGCGCTAATTCCTGGACGCCCTTGTGATACCCTTCCATTGGCATAGGAAAGCCTGCTGTAGCCGGAAGGGTTTCGATGATCACACACGCCGTATCGTTTAATTTCAATACGTCTTCCAAACTCTCCAGGTCGTTATACGGGATGTGCGTATAGTGCTCCGGATTCGGCTTCATATTGAAGAATTCTGCCATGCTTTCATAGCCGGCCTGCATCGATATTCCGGTTGAACCATGAAAGGCACAATCAAGACCGATGACTCGGGTTCTTTTGGTCGCTCTCCTGGCAAACTTAATGGCTGCGTCATTGGCTTCACCGCCGCCACTTAGCATGTACACATACTTCATATTGGTTGGTGAGACGTTCAAGAGAGCATGACATAATTCATTCTTATAGTGAGAGGGGAAATAGTGATTCCCTGCATCCACCAATTCGGCGCCTTTGATCAAAGCTTCTTTGATTTCTTCATTGCGGTGGCCCAAATTAAAGACTCCGCCGTTGGAATGCATATTAATGAATTCATTCCCGTCCAAGTCTTTAAACCGGCTGCCGGCCCTTTCGCCCATGGAAAGCTCAATGCCATATCCTCGAAAGGTATCAACCTTATTGGGGTTCCACATCTCATACGCTTCTTCATAAATAGTGTGAGCCTTACTCATTTGAAGTCCTCCTATATTTGTGGATGGTAGACCGTGTCGGCCTTGTAAAAACCGGATCGGACACGGGCAATGCTTTTCTCTTGCATTTCTTCAGGTACTCCTTGGCGAGAACAACCGTTCCCTTGGCATAAAAAGCAAGGATCTCAGGGGTAAGCTCGACTGCTTCTCCGTCGCCAGGAATAACAGCACCGATCCGGCAGATTAAGCTTTGCAGCATTCCGATTCTTCTCATCATAATGAACGTCTCAATTTCTTCTTTATCTTCATTGGATAGGGGCAAGACAGACTCATAGCCCTTTAGGATCACTTGAATGATCTCTTGCAAATCAGATCGATGCTCAATGAGTGCTACGGCACCTGCAATCTCATACATGTACCAGCCTTTTCCACAGTCATCGAAATCCAACACACCGATCGCATTGCCATTCATCAACAGATTTGCGATTCGTAAATCACTATGGATCATTCCATATCGGTCCGGAGCTTTCCCATAGGCCTCCAAACGGCGTTTTATCATGTCCACACAACAATCCAGAGCTGCGATTTCAGAAGCGGTTAGCCATTTTTCGGAGCGGTAGCTTTCTCCATAAAAATTGTTCCATTCTACCCCAAAGGTACCCTCAAAATCCCATTCCATTCTTTTGTAGTAAAACGGCTGCTCCCACTTTTTCGACTGCGCGTGAAGTTTCCCGGCAATCATCCCAACCTCAAAAAAGAGTCTGCGATCCATATCGTTCATCGACGATTTTCTTTGCAGCTTTCCCACTTTTGCGTAAATGACAGCTGCTAGTTTAAATAAAGGAATCGTAATGTTGTCCGGGATTTTATCAATTCTACGAATCATTTCTCCGACCGCTTTATTGTCATCACTGCTATCTACAGGTGTATGGCCTTCTAGAAAGGTAAAGCATACAACATATCTCGTTTCCCTATATTCCGGAGTTTCAATTCCCTCCACGTATTTTCCTGTTTCAGATTGAATAGGATCGGCCAGCTCGATATCGGTATCTTTTTTCAAGTCCATGATCCACTTCAACTCAGTAAGGATGGTTTCTTCCTCTGCATAATCCAGTCGATGGACACGCATAATGATTTTTTGCTTTTCTTCGGCTTCCACGGAGAAGGTTGCATTCTCCGTAAAATTTAACAACTTCATGGTAGCATTTTCGGGATATCCCCATTTCGATAGGGCACGTCTTCCTACCTCTTTGACATGATCGACCTGTTGTTCAAAGGGTAGCTCACGAAATATACCTTTATGCTGTGTCTTCATATGTCACCTCATCTCCACCTATAACCCACATATACTTGACATTAGACGTTATTATTAACGTTAAAATCATAATACTCAACTTTTTATTGCGTGAAAATGGGAAAATATAAACTTTTGAGCTGATTATATAGTAATAATTAATGACATATAAAGTTAATATATATAACATTGATAAAAGAATAATCAAGAATAGGTGCTCCGTTGACAGTACCAAACCGAACGATTAAGGTAATGAGTGACAAGACAGAATGATCTTCTGGAGGATAGAAATGAATCCGAAACAACGTTTTCGCATAACCCGATCCATGAAACAAACTGGCGAGGTGCAGGAGATTACCCTTGAGGAATGCCAAGCTTATTTTGCAACGAGAACGGATTTTACTTACCAGAGGGTTTTTACGGTGAAGGGTCCGGAGAGTACGATGAGCATAGAAGGGGATTTCTTCATGTGGGCGCACGGGGACGCTCAATTTCCGTTCCGCCATTATATGGGGGACTTGTATGTTGCCCTTTCTCATGAAGAGATCGTGCCGGTCATGATTGAAATTGCAACGGATTTGCAGGCCGATATTGTGGAAGGGTAACGTAAAAAAGGCAACCGCCTCAAGGGTGGTTGCCTTTTTCGTTTCCTTACATCGTGCTGGTGTCGATGACAAAGCGATACTTCACATCGGAAGCCAGCACTCGCTTATAGGCTTCATCAATCTCGTCGGCGGAGATGACTTCAATTCGGGGAACGATATGGTGGGCTGCACAGAAGTCCAGCATTTCCTGGGTCTCTTGAATCCCTCCGATCATGGAGCCCGCAAAGGAACGGCGGGAGCCGATGAGCGACATGACATTCAAGGACATCGGCTCGCCAGGCGCGCCAACGTTGACCACCGTTCCGTCAAGGGTGAGGAGCGAGAAGTAAGCATCTAGATCAAGATTGGCACTTACCGTGTTGATAATCAAATCAAGGGATCCGGCCAGCTTCTGGAAGGTTTCGGGATCGCTGGTGGCATAATAATGGTCAGCGCCGAGGGCCAGGCCGTCGTCCTTTTTCTTCAACGATTGAGACAGGACGGTGACCTCGGCGCCCATGGCATGGGCGATTTGGACGGCCATATGGCCAAGGCCGCCCATGCCGACGACGGCAACCTTTTTCCCGGGGCCCGCACCCCAATGGTGGAGCGGAGAATACGTCGTGATCCCGGCGCAAAGCAAGGGAGCAGCGGCATCCAGTTCGATGGTATCCGGAATTCGAACAACAAAGCCTTCGGTTACGACGATATGGGTCGAATACCCGCCTTGGGTAGGTTCGCCGTACTTGTCCACGCCGGCGTAGGTCGGGACATTTCCACGGAGGCAGTATTGCTCCTCGCCCTTCCGGCAGTTCTCGCATTCGCCGCAGGAATCCACCATGCAGCCAACACCTACCCGGTCGCCAAGCTTGTATTTGGTAACGGCAGGGCCAACCGCCGTTACAATGCCGGCGATCTCATGCCCCGGTACGAGGGGATAGTGAACCGGACCCCATTCGCCGTGAGCGGTGTGAATGTCGGAGTGGCAAATGCCGGCGTACTTGATTTCAATCAGAACATCGTGCGCATCCAGATCGCGCCGCTCAATTTCGGCCGCTCGAAACGGTTGGTCGGGGCCGTCGACAGCTCGGGCTTTCGCGTTTATCATAAGTAAAAACCTCCCTGTGATTTCGTCTCAGCCGAGAAGAGGGGGTGGATCCTCTCCCTTGGCAAATCCAATGGTACCCCTTATAGTTAACTCTAAGTCAAGCCCTTCTTTACCCAATGGCACAGTAGGGCGATAGGAGAGATTGAGGATGAGGAAATATTCGATCAGCGAAGTGGCGAAGGAACTAAATCTAACGCCTTATACCTTGCGTTACTACGACAAAGAAGGGCTTATGCCTTTTGTAGAGCGGACATCCAGCGGAACCCGATGGTTTGCCGAAACAGATATTGAAGCTCTAAAAATTGTGGAATGCCTGAAGGCAACCGGAATGCCGATCAAGGAGATCAAGACCTTCATCGATTGGTGCCATGAGGGCGATTCCACCTTACAGCAAAGGTACGACATGTTCCTGGAACGAAGGGCAACCGTGGAAGCCAAGATGGAGGAACTTCGAAAGACGATGGAGACGATTGAGTACAAATGCTCTTAATATAAATCAGCCTTAAATGCCGGAACGGAGAAGATCCATAAGTCGGATAAAGCCGAAAGTTCCTTGCCTCACTAATCGAAACCAGCTTAGGAAAACAAAAAGCCTCCTCTCGAGGGAATCCGGCAGGAGGAGGCATATTTGCAAGGATGGAGGCTCTCTCAGCTAACAGCTGAGGGGCTTTATTCTTTTTTGATCTCTCGGAAGCAGGATTGTGCATGTGATAGGGGCGCCTACCTACTTTTTCTTTTTCGCCTTGGCTGCGGCTTTCTCCGTATTCTCCTGAACCCGAAACTGGACAATTCGGGAGATCAGTTCGTAGGGGAGCGGCTGGTCGAGGGGAAACTGAACCGAGCCCTTGGCACTTTTGTAAGCGGATAATTCATCCTGAAAAGCCGTGATCCCGCTTGGCGCCGGATAGAAGCCGATATGGTGCTCATAGGCAGCAAAGTGCACCAGATTGCCGTGTAGATCAAAGGGCGGCATCTGGTAGCTGATCTTCTCCTTGGCGTCCGGGGCGGCTTGCTTGATGACGTTGCGCAAGGTTTGCAAAAGCTCTTGAACCGCTGGTGGAAACAGTGCAATGTATTCGTCCGTGGAAGTAAATGCGGCTTTGCCTTCCATAAGCTTCCCCTTTCCCGGTATCGTTTTTGCGTCTATTGTAGCACAGGCCAAAGCTCGACTGTAGCATTGGTCGAAGCTCGACCCTTCGATCGAAGTCTTCTTTCCTGCTGCTATAGCTGAAATAGCGGTTCGGGAAGGGGCGGCTCTGGAAGCTCGGGCTCCCGCTCAACGGTGCAGTTCTCATTCAAAACCATGACAGAACGTTCCGCTGCGGTGAAGGAGGGCCACTTCGGCAGCCATTCGGTTTCGGGCTGCCCCGAATGAAGGAATGCGGCCCATGCCGCATGCATGGAGGCGGCAAGTGGTTTTCCTTCAGGGGGGACGGTCGAGTGTTCGGGAGGATGATTCGTGACAAATCCAGATTCGAAGCCGTGAACAGCGCCGACCCCATTCGAGAAGCCAAACCGGTAGAGCCAAACCGGATACCCCTGCTGGGAGGCTTCTTCGGCAAGACGGACGGCCCCGGTGTGGTACAAGCACTCGGTCAACGTGTCCTTCCAGGCCGCCTCTACGGACTTTCCGGCAGCGGCACGATGATAGAGGGACCAGAAGGCGTCCGCATTCCTGCCAAAGAGGGAATCGACAACCGCTTGTTCGGGAATCTCCCGGTCAGGCGAGAGGAAGAACTGAGCCTCGTCCAGGTTCGTCCCGATCAGGATGGGAGTCTTGTGTCTACGAGCAGAGAGCAGGCGGCCTAGGGGCTCTTGGCGGATCGTAAATCCGTCCCGAACCGGGCCGAAGGCGTGAAGATGGTTCTCCTGCGCCTCGATGATCGTTTGGGCAGGAAGAGAAAGAAGGCGCTCCGCCTCCGAGTGAGGGATGCCCAGCCTGTCCAACAGCCGCAAGGTTACTTGATGGGCGGTATGGGGATCTCGAACTGTTTGCATCGCGCCGCTCTGCGCGATGACTTGATGGAACAGCCCTTCTGCGGCGGGGATAGCCAGCAGGGTGCTCGCACATTTGGCTCCGGCCGACCCGCCGGAAACGGTGATGCGGGTGGGGTCGCCGCCAAAGTGCTCGATGTTGCCCCGCACCCAGCGAAGAGCGGCAACGATATCCAGCAGCCCGTTGTTGCCGGAGGTGTGGTACGCGCTCCCCAACAGCTCCCCTAAATAGAGAAAGCCTAGCGCTCCTAAGCGGTAATTGATGGAGACACAGACAACCTGGTCTCGCTCGGCGAAGGTAAAGCCGCCAAAGTGAGCACCGGTTCCCGTGGTGAAGCCGCCCCCGTGAATATCAACCAACACGGGGCGCCGCTGCTTATCCACTCCAGGCGTCCAGATGTTGAGCCGCAAGCAATCCTCGGACTGATCTTCCCATTTGCATAAGGGGCTCTCGGGTTGATGCGCGGCTGGGCCAAAATGATCCGCCTCCAGAACGCCTTCCCATCCGGGGAGAGGGGCCGGAGGGGCGAAGCGGCGCTCTCCCGTTGGCGGGAGTGCATAGGGAATCCCTCGGAAGACGCAGAGGTTCCCTTCTTGAACACCGCAAATTCGACCAGCTTGGGTTTGTACAATCAAAACAGCAGTCCTCCCTTCCTTTATGGGGCTATTATAGCGAGTTACATAGATCAATAAAAATATATAGTTTCATATAACATACATAACCTACAGGTTATGAGGTAACTTTGAGAAGTAATCGATCAAAAAGAGGCGGAAGGTCTGAGCGGCGAGTCCGAGTGGGTGGTCCTTTTTCCAATGCAGCTCAATGGTTCGGAACCGATTAGGATTCTCCAGCTTGAGCAGCTTGATGGTCTCGTCGAAGGTTCCCGGCCAGGTCAGGGAAGGCACGAGCGCAATCCCTTGTCCTGCTCTTATCAGTCCTCTGACCGTTGCGGGGTCATCGCTTTCGAAGCTGATTTTGGGGACAAAGCCAGCCGTCTTGCATAATGCATCGGCTAATTCTCGCAAGCTGTTGCCCTTCCTCAGGCAGATGAGACCTTCGTCCGCGATTTGGTCCAGGCGAATGCTCGACTGCACAGCCAAAGGATTATCCAGGGGGACGGCAAGCAGGAGCTCCTCTTTGAGCAGGTCAACCTTTTCGGTTCCGCGAAGCCCGACCGGCATGGACGTTACACATAAATCGAAACGAGGGGAGGAGGGGGCTCCATAGTGCTGATCCAGCTCAAAGGTAACCTCCGGGTACAACAGGCGAAACGACCGGATGACATCCGGGATGACCGAGGATGCTACATCGAAGTAAAAATGGAGGGTTCCCTTCACTTCCTTGTCCTGGGCCTGTAGCTCGCTGCGAGCTTCCTTCAGTTCGTTCAAAACGGTCTCCACTCGCCGGAGGAACAACCTGCCTTTCTCATTTAATGCAATCTTCCTGCCCCTTCTGTCAAAAAGCAGTACGCCAAGCTCCTGCTCAAGCACTCGAATGACCTTGCTTAGGGACGGCTGCGAGATATGCAAATCACTTGCGGAACGAGTCATATTCTCGGAATGAGCCACATGTTGGAAGTAGAGCAGCTGCTGAAGTTCCACGAAATCCTTCTCCTTGCATTCGGGAATGGTTAGGATAGTTAACATAGAGGATACACCAATTCCTCTAGTTCTGCGTGTACGGGTATGCTAAGATGGGCTAAAAAACGGAGAGATGACGCTATGGACACCCCTTATCAGAAGTATCTCATTTCCACAGACAAGACGCGACTGAACCGCGAGACGATTTACACCTTCTTGCAACAATCCTACTGGGCCAAAACAAGAACGTACGAGCAGATGGAGCAATCGCTGGAGCATTCCCTTTGCTTTGGCGTGTACGATGGAGATCGGCAGATCGCCTTCGCGCGGGCCGTGACCGATTATGCGACGATGTTCTGGCTGTGTGATGTTTTTGTGGATGATGATTACCGCGGCCAAGGAATCGGGAAAAAGCTGATGGAGGCCGTGACGCAGCACGAGGTGTTGAAGAACCTGAACGGCGTGTTGGGAACGGCTGATGCTCATGGCCTGTACGAGCAGTTTGGTTTCACCCGGAACCCCGAGAGGGCGATGGTTCGAAGGGTATAGCTTATACGAACGAAGACTCTGATGGGGAAGCCGTCAGGGTCTTTTTTGATTTCGCAAATGAAAACCTCCGCAAGCGGCAGTATCAACCTACGGAAAAAACACCATGCTAACCGCATAGCGGTTTAGAAGGATGAGGAAGCGGAGGGAGGCCAGGATGAGGAAACTATTTCGGTTGGTGCCCATGATCGCATTATCACTCTTTTGGTTTGCCTCTACGGCGAGCGCTCATGTGGTGGTATCCCCGGCGGTAACAAGTCAGGGGACCTATGAGGTATTTACGGTTCGCGTTCCCACGGAAAAGGATACGCCAACGGTCAAGCTGGAAGTGAAGGTGCCTGCGGAGGTGGAGATCAGCCGCTTCGAGCCCAAGGAAGGGTGGAGCTATGCGCTCACCCGGGACTCGAACGGGAAGATCACCCAGGTCACCTGGACGGCAACGGGAGCGGGGCTGTCTCCAACGGAGTTCGGCACCTTCAGCATGGAGGGGAAGGTGGGGGATGATGCCACGGAGCTCGTCTGGAAGGCGGTCCAAACCTATAAGGATGGATCGGTGGTGGAGTGGACGGGAGCGAATGCAAACACCCCGGCATCCGTAACAACCGTCAACCCGAAGCGGGCGGGAGAAGACGCCCACAGCCATGGTGGCGGGCATTCGGAGACAGCCCCATCTGAACAAGCGGTAGCCGGAGATTCGAAGCTTCCGCTTTATCTCTCGTATATGAGTCTGCTGTTCAGCCTCCTGGCAATTCTGATTTCTCTGGTCAGACGAGCCAAGTAAGGGGGACCTGTCCGCCAGGTCCGAGCCAAAGTACATAACGAAAAGAACCGTCCTCTTGATCAGGACGATTCTTTTCGTTAGGAAGGCGTTCCTTCAACAGCCTGCTTGAAGGTGATCGACCGGATGCCGCGTTCCCCTACTTCTCCAGGATCACAGCTTGGAGCCAGTCGGCTGATGCGTCTACTTCGGACGGGGTCAATCGGTGTCCGTTCGATTCCCAGTGAACGGTAACGGCCGCTCCGGCTTCTTGCAGCATCCGGCCCAGCTCCTCGGTTTCCTGCGGGGAGCAGATGGGATCGTTGCGGCCCGCCCCGATAAACACAGGGACGCCGGTCAAGTCCGGGAGCGGGATTCCGCGGCGCGGCACCATCGGGTGATGCGGGATGGCGCCTCTGAACGCTCCCGGGTGGTGAAAGAGAAGGCTGCCGGCTATGTTGGCGCCATTCGAGTAGCCCACCGCGAGGAAGTTGCTGCGATCCAGCCCATAGGTGGAAGCGGCTTCTGTCAGGAAGTCGTTCACCTCGCGGGTGCGGAAGATCAGGTCCTCTTCGTCGAACACTCCTTCGCTGAGTCTGCGGAAGAAGCGTGCCATTCCGTTCTCCGACACCTTCCCTCGAAGGCTCAGCACGGAGGAGGAAGGGGAGAGGTGTTGAGCGATCGGAAGCAGGTCTCGTTCGGTTCCTCCTGTTCCATGGAACAGAACGAGGGTAGGGGCCAGCGGGTCGCGGCCACGCTCGAAGAGATGGTGCATGCTCACTCCACCTCCCGCTCGCGCACCTGAACAGGGGGGAGCCCCTTCTCGATCTCCGCTCGGTGCCCTTCGTACTGAGCGGGGAGCAACAGGTTCGTCCCGAGTTCCTCAAACGCTTCATCGCGCGTGAATCCGGGCGGATCAGTTGCGATCTCGAACAGAATGCCTCCGGCTTCCCGAAAGTAGATAGCGTTAAAATATTGGCGGTCGATTATGGGAGTGGGTTGGTAGCCGCTTTGGGCGACATGGGCTCTCCATTCCTGATGATCGTCGAAGTCATTAGCTCTCCAGGCGATGTGGTGAACCGTTCCGTACCCGCCCGATCCATGCTCAACCGGCGCGACATTCACATCGATGACATTCCCGAGCTCCGCGGATCCTTTGAAACGAACCCAGTCGCCTTCTTGCCCGATCTTTTCCAGCCCCATAACGGTTTCGAGCAGAGAGGCGGTTTGAGCCGGAGCGGTGCTGTAGAGGACGGCTCCCCCAAATCCCTTGATCGCACGCTCCAGAGGAATACCGCCGAACGACCACTCGCTTGCGGTTCCCTCCTCGCGCTCGACGATTTCGAGTGCCAGTCCGTCGTGGTCGGAGAACTGCAAGTAGCGCTCTCCGAATCGCACCGTTTCCTTCGCGGTGACGCCGAACTTCTGCAGCCGCTCCAGCCAAAAGGCGAACGACCCGCTGGGCACGACGAAGGTGGTGATGCCCACTTGCCCTCCGCCGATGCGGCCCTTGCGGCCAGTCGACCAAGGGAAGAAGGTCATGATCGTTCCCGGGCTTCCATTCTCGTTGCCGAAGTAAAAATGATAAACCTCTGGAGCATCGAAGTTAACGGTCTTCTTCACCAGCCGCAGGCCCAGAATGCCGGCATAGAAATCCAGATTTTCTTGCGGATTTTTCGCAAAGGCGGTGATGTGATGGATGCCGGTCGTTTGTTTGCTCATCGGTCATTCTCCTTCTCCTCTTTGGAGGTAGTATTCCGCGTCGGCTTGAATTTCATAGGAGGATAATAAAAAGGGTAAACATCTCTCGGTTTGTAAGTTACTTTACAATTGTAAGTATAACACAAGTCATTACATAAGGGAAGTAATTAACTTATAAATGGTAAGTAACAATGAACATGAACGAAAACCCTTTGGCAAGAAGAAAGCCTTTTGTGCTACAGGCTCTTGCATCACTTAGCAGTTGATTTTGGGCCTGCAGGTTGTGTAGGGGAGGCTGCAGAAGGTGGGTTGTGAAGGAAGGGGCATTCGTTTATAATACCCATAGGGGTATCGGTATCAGGCAACAATGCCCTCGTAGCACCGAAACAGAAGAGCCGATACAGGGCAACCCGGGATCGGTTTTAAAGGAGCTAAACGAATGGAAGGCCACTATACAGAACCCATGAAAACGCGTTTGAAGAAGATAGAAGGTCAAATACGGGGAATTCTTCGTCTGATGGAGGAAGGGAAGCCCTGCAAGGAGGTTGTGGCCCAGCTATCGGCTGTCCGCAACGCCTCCGACAAAGCCATCGCTCAGATCGTGGCCGAGAACCTGCAGAAGTGTATCCGGGATGAGCAGGAGAGCGGCGGGGAAGAAACCGGCAAGATCGTTCAGGAGGCCGTCGACCTCATCGTAAAGAGTCGTTAACAGAAAGGACTTCCCTTGATGATTCTCATATCCATACTAACCGGAGCCATTCTTCTGTGGGGGCTTCGCGGGTTCTGGCCTGTGTCTTCTCTTCGTTATGTTAGAAGCCACGAGTGGCAGGAGATTCCGCAAACCCATCCGAATGCGAAGCTGCTTGATGTTCGAGATGCCTTCGACTACGCGGAGGGGCATGTCCCGGGCTCCATCAACATTTCCCTCGGACGCCTGCCCTATGTGTGGGAGAAGGAGCTTTCTCCCGGCGATGTGGTGGTCATCTTGTCCACCAGCCGCTATCAAAGCAATCGGGCCGCGCGCATTCTGCACAGACGCGGCTTTCGGCAGCTGTACGCGGTTCGCGGCTGCTTCCTGCCTCCCAGCCCGTGCCAGGAACGCAGCGGCTTCTCGAAGGCAGAATGCCGAGGCTGCTAATTCGATTGGCGGTTGGCTGCTGAACTATTGAAGAATAGGCCCTACGGGTCTCATCATAAAAGGCCGTCCTGAGGAGTTATCAGGACGGTCTTTTTCGTATGGCATAGGTGGCTAAGGAAGCCAGCAGGAAAAGTTATGAACGCGAGGACACCATTTTCTCATAGCAGAGAAAGGGCAATTCTCTTCGCGGGAAATAGACTTCCCCTCTCTTGTGGTAGCCGTGCTGCTCATAGAGCCGCAGAGCGACGGGGTTTCCACTGTACGCATCCAACCGGATGCTCGTATATCCCCCATCTCTTGCTTGCTGCTCTGCGAACTGAAGCAGGCTTTTTCCAAATCCCTTGCCTTGCTGCCCGGGATGAACGATCAACCGATGGAGGCACAACATCCGTCCATCGGAGTCCTCCCAGGGAATGGCGGAGTATTCGAGGTCCTGCTCCTCATTGAGCACGACAATACCTGCATGGCTATCCTCTTCCATCCATATAAAGAGACAGCCTTTCTCCAGATCGGATTCAATAACCTCGCGGTTGGGATAGTGTTGGTCCCACTGGAGGATTCCGCTTTCCCTCAGATGCCTGCGAGCACATTCGACCAACTCCATGATCGCGGCTGCCTCGTCGGCGGTCCCTCTTTTGATAGCCAAGCTAGCTTCCTCCTACTCGATTTCGAGAAGACGGATGATCTCCCCATCGATGATTTCTTCGCTAATCTTAGAGAATCCCAGGGACTTATATAATCTTCCTGCCGCTTGATTGGCGGGCCGATGCCCGATCATGATTCTTTTGCAATGGGAATGGCTCATGTCTGCAATTAACTGCTCCATAGCGGCTTTGCCATAGCCCTTGCCTTGATGGGCTTCGTCAATCATGATGGCCGGGATCCAGTGATTGTGGTCTTGATCCGGCTTCGGACAAAAGACGAGAAACCCGACAATCTCTTCTTCCCAATAGATGGAGCGAAGCTCAAAATCCTCTACATATTTGGATTCGGCAATCCAATACACGATCGGTGCAGGAAAGACGTCTAGCTGCTCGGGTTTCACCTTAAGCTGGGTACAGGCATACCAATTCTCACTTGTCACAGTCCTCAATGAAATCGTCATCTCAAATCCTCCTCATTTTTTCGCAGAGGAGTTTTTCCTCCACGATTACGATGTAACGGTTCTCTTCTCAACCACAACCAGGATGTTTTTCATACGACATCACTCCTCTCGAATTATGGAAACTCCTTGCCCATTAGTGGATCTACTTCAATTCTTTCGAGATTATCTTGACGATTCCCGCTTTGAAAGGATGGAAACATTGGCTCAACATAAATTTTCCAAGTGGCCGTGCGGCTGGCGGATATATAATCAGGATAAGATTTACCGTGGAAAAAGAGGGGTTGATTTCCTTGACCGATTTTTTGGAGCATGTACTATCACATCTGGTTAAACAGGTGAAGGAGCTGAAGGCGCTTGTGCTGAGGGGCTCCCGGCAATCCGATTTGGATGCGGAAACGGACAGTTGGTCCGATACCGACCTGCTGATTGTACTGAACCCGGCGGCTGAGTTGCAGAAGGAGCGGCTTTTTCAGGTGATCGATGAACTCGGCTTCGTGATCGGAAAGGAGATCCAGGGGGTCAGCGAGCAGTCTGTGCTGTATCGAGCTGCCATTGAATATGAAGGTGCGGTTCACTTGCTGGACGCCCACTTTTGCTCGTATGAGGAGTGGGTCTCCACGGAGGCGTACCGGGATCAAGCTTCGACTCTGCTCTATGGCAGCTTGGAGTGGGCCGAGGAGCGTCGACCGGCTGCCCCGATGCCGAATCCGTTTGAGGCTTATGCGAGCGATGAGACGTGGTTCAAGTATTTTATCGCCATCAAAAAGTTTGTCCGCCAGGATCACTTGATCGGCCTGCACCTGCTGCTCGACCTCGTGCGGGAATACCTCGTGGTGGAGATGCTGGAGAGGGACAAGCAACACGGAACGAACATCCATCGGTTTGGCTACGGAGAGCTTCTTCCTTCTTCTCTCCAGCTGTCTTCCGTCGATGTTTCGCGCAAGGAGGAACTGTATGCCTACATGGGACGGCTGGCTTGCGCCTATGACGCAAAGCTGCTAGCCAACCAGGAAGGGTACCGCAGCAAGGCAGCTCTGGTGATCGCCTATTTGGAGCAGGCTAAAGCCTCTCTTGAAAGAGGGTGAGCGAGTGGACTATCTGAATGCAGGCGAGGTGCTGCCGGAGGCGCTGCTGAACGAAGTGAGGAAGTATGCAGCGGGCAAGCTGCTGTATGTCCCGCAGGAGCCGGATAAGAAAGCCTGGGGAGAAGTCTCCGGCTACCGCCATGCACTCGTCAAACGGAACCAGTACCTTCGGAACAAGTTCGAGCACGGCATCTCGATTCGCGAGCTGGCGGCGGAGTTCGGGTTATCGGAGGAGTCGATCAAGCGGATTGTCTATTCTCGCAAGGACCCGAATCGGTTGGGCTATGCCCCCACTTCCGCATCGGCGGTGGACTATGCGAAGGTCGGCTTGCTGGAGGAATGGGTTCATACTTATTTGCTCTTTCATCGCGTCAACCCGGCTTTCTCGGACGGGCTGCGGCTTGCGCATCGGTACTACCTGGGTCCGTTCGATATGCCTCTGTCGTTGTTTCGGCGGACAAGCGGGCCGGAGGAAGGCATGAAGTGGCAGGTGCATCCGGCTGTGTTTGCCGATCGCGTGGCGAAGTGGGAGGGGAAGCTTCTCTCGGGCGAGGGCACACCGCCGCTCCTTATTCAATATGCCGAAGGAGAGTTTGAGCTCAACAGTGACAGTCCGCTCTTCGAGGCTCTGGTTCGCTCCGGCGTCCGAGCTTATCCGGTCGTCATCTGGGTTACGGGAGAAGAGGACCGGGATACGTTCTTGACGGACTACGCCCCTTCCCCTTATCCCGTGCAGGAAGCGGGATAAGCTCAGAAAAAGAGGGCTTGTACAAGTGCGAGCATCCCGAAGCACAGGATGACGAGGCCGGACACTTGATTGACGAGCTTCAGGCGGGAAGGGACGGCAGCCAGACGAAGCCGAAAAATAGCGGTGGCCCCCGTTAAGCAGACCCACCAGGAGAGCGAGCCTAGAAAGACGCCGCCGACCAGGAAGGGGATCGAGGAGCCCGCTTGCTCCTTCAAGACCCCGGATGCACTAAATACGCCGAGGAAGGCAAGGATCGTCAGCGGATTCGACAGCGTCAGGAGCCAGGTGGTCAGATATGAATAGAGCAGCCCTTTCTCCGGAGAGGGCTCTTGTCCTTTCCATTCGGGAGCCGACGAGCGCCAGAACGGCTTGATGCCCAGGTAGCACAGGAACAATCCTCCTGCGGTCTGGAGAAGCATTTGATAATCCAGCAAAAAGGCAGTCAGCGCGGACAAGCCCAACCCCGCTGCCATGCCATAGAGTGCATCCGCCGTAGCGGCACCCAACCCGCTCATAAGCCCGGCTTTCATGCCGGAGGTCAGCGTCTTCCTGATGCACAGCAAGCCGATGGGGCCGACGGGGGCGGCAATCGTAAACCCGAGCAGCCAGCCTTTGATCAACCATTCCATAGACGATCCGGCTCCTTTTCCCTCATTCTTCCTTGATCGTATTCAAGATAAAGACGGTATTGGTCCGTGCAATGCTGTGCCGGGCCTTCAAGGTATCGGTGATGAACGTCTCCAGCTCGGAGAGATCGGCCAGGGCGACCTTCAAGAGGTAGTCGTATTCGCCTGCGATGTGGTGACATTCCAGCACAGAGGGGACTTCGAGCATGCTTTGGCGAAACCGGGGGAGATCGGCCGAAGCGGTCAGTTGGACGGAGATCAGTACCTGAATGTGCTGCCCTGCTGCTTTGCGATTCAGCTTTACGGTAAATCGGTCAATGATCTGGTTCTTCTCCAGCCTGCGGATTCGTTCGGAGACGGCGGGCACGGAGAGGTGAACCGCTTTGCTTATATCGGAGCTGGAGATGCGGCTGTTGGCCTTCAGCAGCTCCACAATTTGGTGATCAATCGCATCCATTGTGCATCCCATCCTTTAAGAGAATTATATCGATTTCATTAGAAAAGAATAGACTTCTCTTGAAATGCAATCATTCTTTAAGTGATAGAAGCAAAATGCTTATGATCTTTAACTTCAACTTATCTATAGGTGAGCTCGGCTTAAAAAGAAAAGGGAATGATGAGGCGCTCGCTACCGCCTTCAAAAACAAAAGAACCGTTCCCGAGAAGGCAGGAGCCTGCCGGAAGACGGTCTTTGTTACGCTCGGATGAGCACCTTACAGCTTTCGAATGGGGGTCACCAGCGCGATGACCACCTCCACGCACTTGGCTGCTGCGGCCAAAACAAAGACAGCCCGGGGATCGCCCCATTCGGCCATCGCCGCCCCGACCATCGCTCCCGCCGGCATGGCCAGGCGGGTCAAGACACGGGAGAAGCCGAGCACGCGCCCGATCATGTCGGAAGGGATGGTCTCCTGGCGGACGGAGGTGACAATCGTATTCCAGGCGACGTTGCAGATCGTGACCGCGCAAAAGGCGATGCCCGGAGCCAGCCAGAACCGGCTGGCGGAAGCGAAGAGGAAGCCGCCCGCCCCGAAGGCCAGCAGCAGGGGAATCAGGCGGCCGCGGCGAATTCGCTTCTCCAGCGGAACCGCCAGCAGGCTGCCGATGATGCCGCCGAATCCGAGCAGCGTGTAGTTCATGCTGCTCTGGTGCGAGCTAAGCTGCAGGGTGTTCAGCAAATAGAACATTAGCACGCCGAAGGCGGCGCTGTAGCCGAAATTGCCGATCATCGCCTGCAGGGAGAAGGCCAGGTTCGTTCTGGAGCGAATCAGCCAACGAAAGCCCTCTTGGATGTCGCGAACGATCTGCGAGAGGCTGGACGCTGGCTTCGGCTGCCCCAGGCTCTGCAGGAGCAGGAGGACGACAAGCGTTCCGGCGAAGGAGACGACATCCAGCCATAGCGTGTTGAACCCGCCGACTGCCGCAATGACCGCGCCGGCGACCAGCGGCCCAGCCAGGTCCGCGAGCTGGTTGGTCAGCTGGTACGAGGCGTTGGCCTTGGTCAAGCGGCCGGGAGCAAGCACGGGAATGATGGCGACCGTGGACACGTCGAAGAGGAGCGAGAGCACGGTGAGCACGAAGCTGACTGCGTACAGATGCCAAAGCTGAAGCGCCCCCGCCATATGCAGGAGGGGAATCGTCGCGATCAGCAGAGCCCGCAGGACATCGGTTCGGATCATGAGCTTTCGTCGATCCCAGCGGTCCACGAGGCTTCCCGCAATCGGCCCGAAGAGGACGATCGGCAGCACGCTCACCGCATACATGGAGCCCATCACAATGCTCGACTCCGTCAATTCGTAGGAAATCCACGGAATGGCAAAGGAATAGAGCGAGTCGCCCAATCGCGAAACGAACATGCCGATCAAGAAGCGCAGGTAGGGCCACGGTAAATCGGAATCGGAGTTTTTTGCCATAAGAAACCTGTTATCACCTCATCTTATTGGGGGAGAACTTGATGATCCATCGCGTCCAGTCGCGGAGCATTTCTATAAGAAAATTATACAGACTCCCATATAAATGGATAGATTCTACGAGAAAGTCAATCATTCTTTATGTTTTTGATGGATTTACTTAAATCTTTTTAGTAGCGATTTAGGGATGAATGGGTTCTCTTTAAAAAGGAAAGACCGTCCCGAAGAAGACGACGCCGTCGATCTAGCAGATCTTCTTATTGCGGGAACGAGAAGTTGTCTGCGAATATCAAGGGGTAAGGCAAGTTTACCTTGAGCCAAACGTGTTCTATCTTGAAGAACGCGGCCTCACTATCATGGAAGCGTGGCAGAAAGCTTTCAAGACCGTGAGGCGGACGATGACAAACGGAGTGATTCGACGATATTTTGCGACGGCGGCGGTTGGCCTGGAGCCGATTTTAGCCGAGGAAATCAAGGAGCTTGGGTCTGACCTGCAGGAGGTCATGATCCAGCGGGGTAAGGTTTTCTTTCAGATGAAAAGGCCGTGGAACGAGCTGCTGCGGCTTCGCTGTGCGGACAATGTGTACCGCGTCATCGGCCGGATCACGCTCGGCAAGCAGCGGGCGGACTTGGCTCGTCTTGCGGAGTTCCTGGACCGGGTTCCATGGCGGAATCTGGCGGAGGAGGGAATGGACAACTCGCGAGGCATTCACGTGAGCGCCAGCCGGAAGGGAACGCATGCCTTCAGTCGGTTCGAGCTGATGGATCAGATGGCGGCATCCTTGCGAAAAAGAGGCTTCGTTTGTCCATCCACAAAAGAGGGGGCCCTGCAGCTTCGAGCGGATCTCGTAGAGGAAGAGTGCATCCTCTCCATGAAGCTGACGGATGCGGCGTTTCGCTACCGGAGGGCGGAGCGGGTTTTTGTGAGCGGAGGAATTCGGCCGACGGTGGCCGCCGCTCTCGTGCTCATCAGCAAACCGTGCCGAACGGATGTGGTGTACGATCCGTTTTGCGGAGCGGGGACCATCACGGAGGAGCGGGCATCCTATCCAGCGAGGCGAATTCTGGCGAGCGACTGGGATGAGGAACGGGTGAGGCTTGCAGAAGCGAATGGAATGGGGAAGTACATCGTCTTTTGCGCCGATGCGCGGAATACTCCGTCCGCTCCAGCCAGCGTCGATGCGCTGATTTCAAACCCACCCTGGAACCGTCAGGTAGCTGTTGCGGATGTGGGGAGCTTGTATGCGGATTTTCTTCGAGAAGCCGACCGCATCCTGAAGCCCACGGGGCGGATGGTTCTGCTCACGGATTGTCATGAGGAGCTTGCCGCTGCGGCGGAGGAATGTGGATTTGACCTGACACCGCGGTATCCACTCAGTTTGCATGGCCTTCATCCTATTATCTATGAACTTCGAAAGGATAGATCCAAATGAACTATGGTAGCACCCAAATAGCCCAGGAATACGCAAAGCGGGGGGCGCTTGAGGAGTGGCTGCAGCTCTTTCTGCGCAATGACGGGGGAAACGTCCCGTTTGCCGACGGGCTAATGCTTGAAAAGCGGTATTACGCCGGACCCATTGTGGTGCCTGACATCTCGGTGTTCGGGGTAGAAGAGGGAGCGCCTTCTTATTTGACGAAGGAGAATGACATCGAGTGGTTCTTTCAAATTGTGGACCGGATGAAGGGAATCATGGGAGACTGGGATTATCCGCCCCTCATCGTGAATTATGCGGATGGGCAATTTGAAATCAACGACGGCCGGCACCGTCACGTCGCTCTCCGCCAACTGAATCGACTCGAAGCGCCCGTCATCTTCTGGACGAGTTCGGAGGCGGATCACCGGGCGGTCGTGGAGAGGTTTTTCTCCTCACCCGTTTGAGGGAGAATGGATGAACAAGCTGTTTCGTGCAGTACCCCATATGCAACACCTGGAACTGGAATAATGGTAAACTAACATCATCAGACAACCATAGGCGGTGAACGAACGAATGAAACGAAAGTTTTTCCTTTACTCCGGCTTCCTTATGATTGCATTAGTCTTCATTATCAGCTTTAGAAATGACGGGGCTTTACATAAGGGACTGGATTCTGTTCGTGTAGTTGAAACAATGCAACCAATTAACGATACGGAAATGAATTTTCTATTTAAAGTAGCAATAAAAAACCAGACGGATGCAGACTTAACCATTGAATGGGTAGAACCTGTGTTTCAAGGTGTTATTGCAAAGAAGTTGGAAAACGTAGATTTAAAGCAACAAGCATCTAACGTCCTTAAGAACAACGAAATGATCATTGCTAATGAGGTGAAATTTCTATATCAACAGGGGGAGACATACGAAACGGGCAATAATATTGCAGGCGTAAATATTAAGCTAATGAATGGAAAGACACTATATATTGAGGTTTGAACAACGGCTAACGGGAGACGATCGTGTGGAATCACATGGGTGTTGGCACGAATGCCAATCTCCTTGCCCATGGAACCGGTTTTCTTGAGAAAAGAAACAGGCAGAGGAATCATAAGGATAATGGAGAGAGCTTCTATTTCACCTAGAGGCTCTTTTTGCTAGAGGTTCTTTTGGAAGATTAGCCCAAAGGGAGGTTTGTAGAAGCTTGACGGAGGAAGGAAAGCCCCTTTCGTCGAATTTCCCTTTGCTGCGAATAGATCGCAGTTCCTTTCGGGTTGCTTCTTGACTTTGACACCGTGTCGTCGATTACCCTCGAGATGAGAAGGGAGGGGCAAAGGGATGGACTTGCAAACCATTAGCACGGTATCCCAGCACTTTGGGATCTCTACGCGCATGCTGCGTTATTACGAACAGATCGGACTGATCGAAAGTCTACGCAAAGAGGATTATTCCTATCGGATGTACGATGAGAAGGCCCTGAAGCGATTGCAGCAAATTATCATCCTTCGGAAGCTGCGTGTCCCGGTCAAGCAGATCGGCACGATCCTGAACAACCCGGATGCTGCGACCGCGATTGAGGTCTTTCAGGAAAACATCAACGAGCTCGATCAGGAAATTGAGGCTTTGTCGACCATCCGCGCTGTGTTGGATCGGTTCGTACGGGAATTGCAGGCGAAGGCGAACATTCCGTTTCGTCTGGGTGCGCTGGAGGATGAAGCCGTGCTTGTCTTGACCGCCTCCTTGTCCTTCTCCAAAAATCATCTCAAGGAGGACAAAATGATGGAGGAATTGAACAAAGCGACGGAAAAGGTAACCAAACTGACCGATGTGAGGATCATCTATCTTCCGCCGATGACAGTGGCGTCCAGCCATTCGTTCGGGGAAGGCTGTGAGGATCGCGCGGCAAGCGTACTGGAGACCTTCGTTCACGAAACAGGGCTGCTCAAGAGCAAGCCGGACATTCGGCATTTTGGCTTCAACAACCCCGTTCACCAAGGCGCTCTCGGCTCGTCATCCACCGGTTACGAAATGTGGATCTCCATCCCAGAGGACATGGAGGTACCCGCTCCCCTGAAGAAACTTCAGTTTCATGGCGGGTTATATGCGGCGCACGCCATCACGTTCGGGAACTTTGATCATTGGGGCTTGCTCTATGAGTGGGTTAAGAACAACGAGCTGTACACAAGCGACTGGGGCTCCGTACGCTGTACCCCGCACGCCGAAGAGATGGACTGGGCGATGGAAGAGCAATTGAACTATTTGACGAACAGCCAAAACCCGAATTTCGATTTTAACACCATGCAGATGGATCTGCTGTTCCCGATAAGGGCGAAATGAGCACTCGCGATGACTTTGGACCCTTCTTGACAAAATCTAGTGGGTGATTGATGCTAGATAGAGGAGAGAGATACGGAAAGGAAGGTTCATGGGAGCGTTGGTGCGAATGCCAAGCTCCCATGAAATCCCTGGGTCCTTCGCACCTCAAATTTTGTCGGAAACGGACGAAAAAGCTTTATATCAGTATTTGTCAAGCTTGTTTTTATAGAAAAAGCAGATGGAAGAAGCGAGAAAGTGGGCTTACTCATGCCTGAAATGCATGGGTGGGGCACTTTTTCGCCGTCGCACTCCGTATGGAGTGCGTGGATTGAAATAATTATCACAAGGAAAAACGACGATAGTTGACGAGTCGCACTCCGTATGGAGTGCGTGGATTGAAATGACAAAGTGACGAGGAATGGACCGCATCCTTTGCGTCGCACTCCGTATGGAGTGCGTGGATTGAAATCAAACCCTTTACCGTTCGAGTGGATCGTGGCTGGCTGTCGCACTCCGTATGGAGTGCGTGGATTGAAATACCAGCCCATAGGTGAGGATTATTGCGATATATGCAGTCGCACTCCGTATGGAGTGCGTGGATTGAAATCCGAATGCGGTTATCGATCATGCTAGGCCTGTGAGTCGCACTCCGTATGGAGTGCGTGGATTGAAATACACCGAAGGTCCGGGCGACCGGGGAAAAGCTAAAGTCGCACTCCGTATGGAGTGCGTGGATTGAAATAGGAATTGAAAAACGTTGCTAAAATCATAGTAGCAGTCGCACTCCGTATGGAGTGCGTGGATTGAAATAACATGCCGCATTTTGCGCAATGGTCCGCATTAAAGTCGCACTCCGTATGGAGTGCGTGGATTGAAATATATGAGTTACGTCAGAATCAAGCTGAAAGAAATGTCGCACTCCGTATGGAGTGCGTGGATTGAAATCACTGTTCGGGACTCGATCAAGGTTTACTGTAAGGTCGCACTCCGTATGGAGTACGCGGATTGAAATAAGCAGAGTACAATGCCGCGTTAAAAAACCAAGTCGTACCCCGTACTGGATACGTGGATTAAATTCGTAGCGGAGCAGGTCGTTTCCGTCCAGCGTCCCGTCGCACCCCGTATGGGGTATGTGTGATTGCAAAAGGATCACCCCGCCACTACTTCCTTCTTGTAAGGAAGTTAAATTTGTGATAGCCAAGCCTCTATGTTCACCGAGAGGCTTTTTTCTGTATAGACCTTTGGAGATTTGTAGTTTGGAAGAGGAATAAATTTACTTTTGTCGAAAAAGGTTACAAATAATCCGATTTCTTTGGTGGCCAGAGTAGATCGAGCTTAATTCAGGTGAAGATGGGGGCTTGGATGTGACAGCAGACAGGGAGTACATCGCCCATATCCGGCAATCGGATGGGAAAGCGCAGACGGTGGTTGAACATCTGGAGGCTGTTCGTGAAGGTTGTGAAGTGTTCGGTCAGAAGATCGGAGCCGCTCATCTCGCGGGCATGGCTGGACTTCTCCATGACATGGGCAAGAATACAAATTCCTTTCGAGAGTACATAAGCAAAGCGGTAGAAAACCCGAATCATCCTCCGGCCAAGGGCTCTGTTGATCACTCGACGGCGGGAGGCAAGTGGATTTATGAACGCTACCACTCCTTGAAAACCAGTGAAGATAAGATTGTGGCAGAATGGATTGCCAATTGTGTAATCTCCCACCATCAGGGGTTGAGAGACTACTTTTCCCCGGAAGGGGAGTCCCCCTTTCTCGATAGAGTGGTGAAGAAACGGGAGGGAATGGAGGAGTATGGACAAGCCGTAGCGGCCTTCTTAACTGAGTGGCCTATTCCCATGCTGGATGATTATTATGGACATGCCAAAAAGGAGCTCCGTCAACTGGCTGCACGAAGGAAGAAAATGAAATTGTCTGAATTTTCATTTTCCCTATTGATAAAATACATCTTTAGTTGCCTGATTGATGCGGATCGGACGGATAGCCGTCAATTTGAAGAGGGGCGAAGGGAAGGTTGGAGCCGAGACCATTCTCCTTTTTTTCAGCGAAGCTATGAGGCGTTGCTTCAACACCTGGAGGCTAAAAACAAGGGGGATCATGCCGAGCATCCCATTAATCAGTTGAGAAGGAGCATGTCGGAGGCATGCGATCGGTTCGCTTCAAATCCATCTGGCATCTATACCTTATCGATCCCAACAGGTGGCGGAAAGACATTGGCCAGCTTGCGGTATGCTTTGAAGCATGCAGTGGAGCATGGCAAAGAGCGCATTATTTACATTGTTCCCTATACCACCGTCATTGAGCAGAACGCCAGTGAAATCCGAAGTATTCTGAACGAGGATGATCAGATTCTGGAGCATCATTCGAATGTCATCGATCAGTTTGATCCGGTTTCTTCAGCGAAAGACTACGATCTCGCAAAGGAGAGACTGAGCCTTGCGCGGGACAACTGGGATCGCCCCTTGATTTTTTACGACAATGGTTCAATTCCTAAACTCTTTTTATGCAAAAGGGACCCGAAACGCCCGACGATTGCATCGTTTGACCAATGCGGTGATTGCTTTTGACGAGGTCCAGTCTGTCCCTTCTCATTGCATTTCCCTTTTCAACGAGGCGCTAAATTTTCTTCATTCCTATGGGAATTCGTGCTTGGTTCTCTGCACAGCAACTCAACCTGCTCTTGATTATGTCAACAAAAAGCTGCTCCTGTCTCCAGATGGAGAAATTATGGGGGAGGATGCGGCAAAGGTTCACCAGAGTCCAGCTTTTCAACGGGTTCATCTTGAACTGGCTCCTGTTTTGTCGGAGAAACTCTGGACCACGTCGGATGTGGCCGACTTCTTATGCAGTCGAATGAACGATTCTGAGGATAATGTGAACAGTATATTGGTTATTCACAACACCAAATCAGCAGCAAGAAAGCTATACACTCAGTTGAAAAAGGAAGAGTGGGTGCAGGATCAAGGAATCCAGCTGTACCACCTGAGCACGAGCATGTGCCCTGCCCATCGGAAGGATACGCTGGACGAGGTGCGTAAGGGACTGATAGAGCACAAACCAATCATTTGCATTAGCACGCAGCTTATCGAGGCGGGAGTGGACATCAGCTTCCAATGCGTGCTCCGTTCTCTGGCTGGATTGGACTCCATTGCACAGGCAGCCGGTCGCTGCAATCGCCATGGGGAGGTGGAGTCTCGCAATGTCTACGTCTTTCGTTCTGCGGAGGAAAACCTGTCGAGGCTGAAGGAAATTGAGGCAGCGGGAGCGGTTACGTGTCGATTGCTTCGGGAGGTTCAAAGAGATCCTCAGCGATTTGGAGGAAATCTGCTCTCACAGGAAGCCATGCGGCAGTATTTTGAGTATGTTTATTACCAATTAGACAATAGCCAAGGTTTAGATTATCTCCTAAAGGATAAAGGAACTCTTTATGAGCTGTTGGATCGAAATCGTAAGAATAAGGATTATTATCGAAACAAGCACGGCCACCAGCCAGATCTTTATTGGGCTCCCGCCTGGGCTACGGCAGAGGAGCACTTTGAAGTCATCAGCAATTCGACAAGGTCGGTTCTGGTTCCCTACCATGATGAAGCTGGAAAGAGTGAAGCCGACAGGGTGATTGCCGATCTGAATGGAGCGGACCGACCGGAGAAGCTGGGGGAACTCCTACGGGAAGCGCAACAGTATGTGGTTAACCTCTACGAATATGAATGGCAAGAATTGAGTCAAGGTGGGTATTTGCATCCGCTTCTGCACGGGAATTGTTGGGTGTTGCTGGAACAAGCCTACTCCAAAAACTACGGCATCGATTTGAAGGGAGAAGGGGCGGAGACAAGCTTTGCGGGGGCGTAAAGGGAGAGAACCGGCTTGCCGATAAGCGGCGGGCCGGTTCTCCACACATGCACACAATTCTTTCTATAGCTACGGGTTTCAATCCACACACTCTTATGAAAGTGTGACAATTATATTAAATTTACCATTATGTTAGCAAAAACAACAGGGATTTTTTTCAATTAAAAGGATTGAAAATGGAAGTTTTCTGGAGTAAAATTATACTATAACAAGGTAAAGATACAAAATATTATATAGCTACGGGAACTAATGGAGGTGATACAGTTTGCAGGTTGGATTTCGCGTTTCACTTGATTTCAAGGTCGAGAAGGTAGCTAAGAATGTAGGGAAACCAGATTCATCCAAGAGAGAACCATCAGCGCCTACTGCAAAGAAAACCATCATTCAGTCTACTACTCGTCTCGAAACCGAATAGACGAAGAAAGGAGGCAACACGTTGAGCCGCGACATCCAGAGGAAGTGGCTGAAACACAGAGGGGCGTGTCTTCTATTCTCCATTCAAGGATTTTTTGAAAAGAGATTTGAGCGGAGAATAGAAGGCACGCTCGCGGTTCACTTACCTTCAACCCGCAACACGGATATACCCGATAGGATCGTAACAACCGTTGCTTGAATCGGTCTGAGGAGGAGCGATCATTGAGAAATCAAATCGAGTTTGAAGTATGGGGAAGCTACGCCTTATTCACGGACCCTTTAACCAAGCTGGGTGGAGAGAAGCTGACCTATCAGGTTCCCACCTATCAGGCGATCAAGGGGATTGTCGAAAGCATTTACTGGAAACCCACGATCATCTGGCATGTAGATGCGGTTCGAATCATGAACGTTATTCAAACGGAGTCGAAGGGAATGCGTCCCATCGAGTACAATGGCGGGAATTCCCTTGCCTATTACACGTATTTGAGGGATGTGCGCTATCAAGTTAGCGCTCATTTCGAGTTCAACCTCAATCGGCCAGAGTTGGTAGCCGATCGCAATGAACACAAGCATCACAACATTGCCAAACGCTGTGTGCAAGCGGGAGGGCGGCGGGATATATTCCTGGGGACGCGTGAATGCCAAGGATATGTGGAGCCCTGCGAGTTTGGGTCGGGAGACGGCTTCTATGACAACATCCCAGAGGTTAGCTTCGGAACAATGGTTCATGGAATCTCCTATGCCGATGAAACCGAATCGGGAGAACGAGTGGGCCGATTGTGGCCCGTCACGATGGAGCGAGGCTACATCAAGTTTCGACGTCCGGAGGAGTGCACCATGACTCGAAGCTTAGGGCCAGGGACTCTTAAGCCCTTTACCATGGATACTCTGCAAAAAGCGGACGAGCTGTACTCCGATTTTTTTCCGGAAGGGGGGCTCTAGGTGAGCTGGCTCGCAAAGCTGAAGCAGACTTACGAAGAGAACGACGATCAATATGTCGGGAAATTTGAACGAAATCGCTTTGACAGTGAGTATACGCTCATTCCGGTTGCCCATACGACCCAGAGCGCACACATCGAAATCGTCTTGGATGCAAAAGGCGAGCTGCAACTCGCATCAATTGTGGACAAGGCAGATGCCACCACCATTATTCCGTGTACCGAGGATTCGGCGAGCCGGACGAGCAGTCCGGTTCCCTACCCGTTGTTCGACAAGCTGATGTACGTTGCGGGTGATTATGCGGAATATGTGGATGGAGCAAAAGAAAACACCTACGCTCTCTATATGGAACAGTTGCGTGGCTGGTGCGAGTCTCCGCAGGCTCACTCAAAGGTGAACAGTGTCTATGCTTATTTGCAAAAAGGTTGCCTGATCGGGGATTTGGTGAAGCGAGAGATTCTTTGGCTAGGGGAAGACGGCAAGCTCTTGACCAAGTGGAACAAGGATGCGGAAGCCCAGTACGGAGAGAAGAAACGAATTTTTCAGGTTCTGGCGGGGGATCAGCAAGCGGCTTTCGTGCGATTTCTTGTGGAGATTCCTGGTGATCCAGAGCCGCGCCTATGGCGTGATCGATCGGTTCAAGAGGCGTTTATTCAGTACTCCGAACGGCAACAGGTAGAGAAAGACCTGTGTTATATAACTGGGGAATGGCTTCCTTGCGTAGACAAACACGCTTCCCGCATTCGTAGCTCGGGGGACAAGGCAAAGCTAATCTCCTCGAACGATAGCGCAGGCTTTACGTATCGGGGGCGGTTTTCCACTAGCCGGGAAGCGGCAGCCATTAGTTTTGTCGCTTCTCAAAAGGCTCATAATGCCTTGAAATGGTTGATTGAACGGCAAGGGATTAATATGGGCGGACGGGTCTTCGTATTATGGGGAACGGATCAAGTCGATGCTCCCCCGCTCCATGTAAGCTCACAAGAGTTGGTTTCGACTGTAAAGGGGGAGGACGAAGACGACGATCTCTTTACTCTGTCGGAGGAGGAAGGGACAGGTGACAAAACTCATCAAGCCTTTGCGAGGCAACTAGGCAAGGCATTGAATGGCTATCGTTATGATGGAACTTATGAAGCGGAAGTGATCCTGCTCGTTCTGGATGCAGCTACGCTAGGCCGGATGGCGGTCGTGTACTATCGCGATATGAACAAAGAGCTGTTCCTGAAACAACTTGAGAAATGGCATACTTCCTGTGCGTGGCTTCATCCTTACTACGATAAGGAGCAGAAGAAGAATCGGACCTTCTATGGAGCGCCGGCTACTCGGGATATAGCGAATGCGACTTACGGATTCAAAGCGGATGATAAGATCGTCAAGGGTTTTTTGGAACGCATGCTGCCTAGTATTGTAGACGGACGCGAAATTCCAAGAGACATCGTTCGCAGCTTGATAAACCGGGCTTCAAATCCGGTGGGAATGGAAGGCTGGGAGTGGGAACGGACATTAAGTGTCGCTTGTGCGGTCATCCGCAAGGAGCATGAAAAGGAGGGGTATCAATTGGGCTTGGATACTACGAATGAGGATCGAAGCTACTTGTTTGGCCGAATGCTGGCCATCGCCGATGTTCTAGAGCGTTCCGCACTTTCCCGGGAAGATGGCAGAGCAACTAACGCTATCCGCTACATGAGCGCCTTTTCTCGCCACCCGGCGCGCACCTGGAATATCATCCAAACGGCTTTGCAGCCTTATCAGGCAAGAATGGGCGCGCGAGCCATATACCATAGCCGCTTGCTGGACGAAGTGGGTTCCATGCTTAAACCGGAGGAATACACAGATAGTCCGCTCACGGGCAAATACTTGCTTGGGTTCTACAGTCAGCGTCATGCTCTCTATCAGAAGAAGGCCAAAGAAACGGGTAAACCGGAAGACACGCTTGATTCCACTACCGAAGAGGAGGAAAACTAAAATGAGTACGCTCGACCATAAAATCGATTTCGCTGTTGTGCTGTCCGTGAAGAACGCCAATCCGAACGGGGACCCCTTGAATGGCAACCGCCCACGTCAAAACTATGACGGACATGGCGAAATCTCCGACGTCTGCTTGAAGCGAAAGATTCGCAACCGCCTGCAAGATAACGGAGAGGCCATTCTCGTTCAGTCGGATGATCGCCGCAACGATGCGTTCCAAAGCATCAAGGATCGGGTAGTTGGGAATGCGGAGGTGCAGGAGTTTTACTCCGGGAAAAAGCAAAACAGCGACCTCTTCGCGCGCGCTGCCTGCGAAGCCTGGATGGATGTGCGCAGTTTTGGGCAGGTTTTCGCGTTCTCCTCTAAGGATGACAAAGGAAAAGGCGTATCCGTCGGCGTGCGCGGCCCGGTATCTCTCCATACCGCAGTTAGTATTGACCCGATCGACATTTCCAGCATGCAGATTACCAAGAGCGTCAACTCGGAGACATCGGACAAGCGCGGTTCGGACACCATGGGGATGAAGCATCGCGTGGACTTTGGGGTTTACAAGTTCTATGGAAGCATTAACACCCAACTGGCGGAGAAGACGGGCTTTACTAACGAGGACGCGGACAAGGTTCGCGAAGCCCTCATCAGCCTTTTTGAAAATGATGTGTCGTCTGCTCGTCCTGATGGAACCATGGAGATTCATAAGGTGTACTGGTGGGAGCACAACTCGAAGCTGGGGCAATACTCGTCGGCCAAGGTTCATCATTCTCTGTCCGTCAAGAAGAAGGAGGAGGGAAATGAACCTCGGAGTATCAATGATTACGAGATTTCCTTGACGCCGCTCGAAGGGCTGGCGGTTCGGGAATATGACGGACTATAAAGAAGAGGACTTCCTTCAGCTGTCCGGCATTCAGCATTTTCGCTTTTGCCGAAGACAATGGGCACTCATCCATATTGAACAACAGTGGGAGGAAAACGTCCGCACCGTAGAGGGAGGATACGTTCATGAAATTGCGGACCAACCTTTCTTGCGGGAAAAGCGCGGGGATCGCCTGATTGTACGGGCACTCCCCGTGCACTCCCGGCAGCTCGGTATTAGTGGTGTCTGTGATGTGGTCGAGTTTATCCAGAATGATCGTGGTGTTCCACTGACGGGGGAGAAGGGGCACTTTCTCCCTGTTCCGGTTGAATACAAGCGCGGCAAGCCCAAGCGGGATGAGTCCGATCGGTCGCAACTCATCGCCCAACTGATGTGTCTGGAGGAAATGTTGGCTTGTGAGCTGTCAGTCGGGTATTTTTTCTATAACGAGATCAAGCACCGCGTCGAGGTGCAGGTGACGGAAGAAGACAAAGAACGTACTCGAGCGGCCCTACGAGAAATGCACCAGTACTATGATCGAAGATATACGCCCAAAGCATCTACAGGCCCGCATTGCAAGAGTTGCTCTCTTAACCAGCTCTGTCTACCCAATCTCCCGGAACGCCGTACCGTGGCTAGCTATCTGGAAAGCAGGTTATCGGAATGAAAAAGCTGCTGAATACGCTCTACATAACAACCCCAGAGGTCTATCTCTCTTTGGATGGCGAGAATGTGGTCGTGAAGCAGGAGGAGACCATTCTGAAAAGGTTTCCCTTGCTCAATTTTGAAGCAATCTGCACGTATGGCTACGCCGGAGTAAGCCCCAGGCTGATGGGAGCATGTGCGGAGCGCGGGATTGCATTAACCTTTTTTACACGGAACGGTCGATATTTGGCTCGAGTGATCGGAGAAGATCGGGGAAATGTGGTTCTGCGCAAGGAGCAATACCGTCGGTCGAATGATGAACGGCAGAGCGCTCTTCTCGCCCGCAACATGATTGCCGGGAAGCTCTACAACAGTAAATGGATATTGGAACGCGCCACTCGCGATCATCCCCTGCGAATCGATGTGGACCGATTCAAGCGAATATCTTCTTCGCTCACCGATACCTTGACGATCATTCGACAGGTGGAGGACTTGGAAGTACTTCGCGGCTTGGAGGGGACGGCGGCAGCTCAATACTTTGCTGTGTTTGATGAGCTGATTTTGCAGCAAAAGGACGAGTTTTTCTTTCAAGGCCGAAGCCGCCGTCCTCCACTGGATAAAGTGAACGCTTTGCTGTCATTTTGCTATGCGCTCATGGCGAACGACATGAAGTCTGCTCTGGAGGGTGTTGGACTAGATGCTTATGTAGGGTTCCTTCATCGGGATCGTCCGGGGCGTGCGTCTTTAGCTCTCGATATGATGGAGGAGTTGCGAGGCATCTATGTGGATCGGTTTGTGTTGGGCCTGATCAACAAGAAGCTGGTATCGGGCAGCGGTTTTTTGGTCAAGGAGACGGGAGCCGTGGTGATGGATGACGATACCCGCAAGCAGGTTTTGAAGCTGTGGCAAGAGAAGAAGCAGGAGACGATCGTGCACCCTTACCTGGGAGAAAAGATCGCTTGGGGGTTGGTTCCTCATGCTCAAGCTTTACTGCTTGCCCGTCATCTACGCGGCGATCTGGACGAGTATCCGCCGTTCTTGTGGAAGTGAGGAGGAGATCAAGTGCTGGTTCTGGTAACGTATGATGTCAGCACGACCGATGCTGCCGGGCGGAGAAGACTGAACCAGGTAGCGAAGAAGTGCTTGGCTTACGGGCAACGGGTGCAGAATTCGGTTTTTGAATGCACCATTGATCAAACTCAGTATGTGAAGCTAAAGCACGAACTGAAGGAACTGATCGATGAAGACAAAGACAGCCTGCGTCTATATAACCTCGGAGACAAATACAAAAGCAAGGTTGAACATATCGGGAGCAAGCCTGCTTTTGATATGGAGGGACCGATCATCTTGTAGGTGCGAATGCCAAGCTCCCATGAAAACCCCGGCTCCTTCGCACCTCAGAATTTGTCGAAATCGGATGAAAAACCTTTATTTTCAATTTTGTCAAGTGATGATGCATATTTTATTGGATTGGTTTATTGCAGAATTTGCTCGGATTGATGCCGAGCCAGCATGGGTCAGAACGATTTTTGCCGTCGCACCTCGTATGAGGTGCGTGGATTGAAATCAAATCGCTGGCCGTGCCGGAAACGAAGCTGTCGTCGCACCTCGTATGAGGTGCGTGGATTGAAATACCACACAGCGTCAAATGCACCACTGGAAAATCAGTCGCACCTCGTATGAGGTGCGTGGATTGAAATCTTATACAGCACCGCGAGAGCAAACTCTATCTCGTCGCACCTCGTATGAGGTGCGTGGATTGAAATGATTTGGATAGATTCCCGCGCCTCTTGCTGGTAGGGTCGCACCTCGTATGAGGTGCGTGGATTGAAATGCGACCAGCTGCTAAGCCGAGGCTCTCCACCGAAGGGTCGCACCTCGTATGAGGTGCGTGGATTGAAATACCTCCTTGATAGGATCAAACGAAGGGTAAACTGTGTCGCACCTCGTATGAGGTGCGTGGATTGAAATACCAGCCTTGGGCGACTCTGATCGCCTTGGGAGAGTCGCACCTCGTATGAGGTGCGTGGATTGAAATATCACCGAACCCCACACGATCCCATCAACTGGCGGTCGCACCTCGTATGAGGTGCGTGGATTGAAATTCAAGCGCACGTTGACGCGCGCGCTTTGCACGGCGTCGCACATCGTATGAGGTGCGTGTATTGAAATGAGGAGTACTTGGGGTTAAAAAAGAGCAGGAGGGGTTGCTTATTTCGAAAGTAAAGAAAAGGGTCAGCATACCATGAGTATGCAAAGGTTATTGAAAAAAGCCTTCGTAAAATTGATGAGGGAGACCTCGATCTTTAAGGCTTACAGAGCAGTGATTTCAATCGCTACTTTTTGTTTTGACACAAGGGGGAGAGGTTTCATTCGTTGATTTGATAAACATCGACATGCTGATTGGGTTAAAATAACATTGAGAAAAATGAAGGAGGATGCTGATGCAAGTTAGTATTTATGCGATCTTAATACTGGGTTCATTACTAGTTGGAGTACTTTTTATTGCGAAAGGTTTACTCTTACTAAAGAGGGATAAAAAGAACTCCGATGTAATATACAATTTGGTAATGGGGTTCATTTTGATGTGTGCATTCCCTTTGTTAATTGGTTTTCTTAACTTGTTACAATAAAAAGCTGTACTAAGTGTAGTGGGAGCCTACCTGCACTTAGTACAGCTCTTTTTTAATGAACCTCAGGGTAGATGTTTACTGATTGTGCAACATTTGTGACGGTTGTAAGCTCTTGTCCTGCCACAACTAGTCTTTGAGTGATAATGCCACCATAGTTTACAGTAACATAACCACCATTTATCGTGAAGTTGAAATACATTGGAGCGTAAGTAGTGTTAGCATAGGCACCGCTTGTAATGTTCGCATAACCGTTGAACGAATTTACTCTCACGTTACCAATTGTACCGTCAGAGTAATGCCTTGTTGTAACACTCATTGTGAAATAGACTGAAATTTTGTCCCTTGTCTCTGCGCCATTATATCCATAGGTGTAGTCTTTGTATTCTGCTGGCGGGACATACGTAGGGGAGACATGCCCAGAATCGATTTGCGGTGCAAGTTGATTCTCAGCAATAGGTTCTTTTTTGAGAAAGTGATTTTCTGGATCAAGAATAGCAGCAGCTTCATCTAGTGATTGTGCTGTATAGACGCTAGAATCATCCGCTTTCTTGACAGAAACAGAGCTACCACTGGCTTCTAATGCGGCGATTAATTCGTCAATGGTTTTATACTTTCCTTTGTAGAAATCCGCTGATTCATTGGTGAATACCCCTTTTGCATCAATTTTTGTTGATGCTTCTGCAAATGAAGTTGATGCAAGGGATAGCAATAAGATCACTGCTAGGAAAAGAGATGCTATTTTTTTCATGGTTTCCTCCTTATTCTTATTCGACCAGTCGATGGATAAAACATACATCAATTTCCACGAAAAGGGAATTAGGTGAAAAACATGAATGACTCGTGTTATCCCATAAAACCAGCGGAAAGCTTCAATTTACGCTTGTATTCTCTTGTTTTTGAAAATAATGAGTTTGTAATGTTCAGCATATGTTAGTGGGAAAAATAAAGTCCAAACCATCGGAATTTATCTCTCATGTGACTTGGGACTGCTGCGTTTACAAACTTACATAGAAAAATCGTTTTCGGCAATGAGCACCAACCGATTGCAAGACTAGGCCCAATAACCCATTTTGCGTAAGAAAGTAGAAGAATCATTCTAATTACTATAGTATAAAACTGGAAAGAGGGGGATTTAACGAAGCGGAGATAGCCGTAGGACTGATTCTTAAGGGCAATCTTTGGGTAATTCACATAACCGATTATGCCAATTTATTGGCTTAGCGGGGAAGCATGTAAGCCGCTCTGTTTTCCAACTGTGCATAAGAAGTAAAAACTTTTCAGAATAGGAGAACAAGGATGGAGAACCAAGATCCAGATACATATCGCTTTCAAGTAAACTTAAGCGGAATGATCAACATTTTGTCTAACCATTTGTACAGCAACCCGAAGGTGTTCTTGCGAGAGCTGCTGCAAAATGGCATAGACGCGATCACCGCACGGCAAGCGTATTCTCCCGATGGATACGAAGGCAAGATTCATATCGAGGTAAGCGGGACCTCCACCGGGGCCACTCTGCTAGTAGAAGATAACGGGATCGGGTTAAACGAGGCAGAGATCCATGAGTTTCTGGCGATGATCGGGCAATCCTCGAAGCGGGGCGAAGACTTTCTCTCGACCAACACCTCCTTTATCGGACGGTTTGGCATCGGGCTCTTGTCCTGCTTTATGGTGAGCGACGATATTGTCATGGTCACGCAATCCGCCAAGGGCGGGCCGGCGCTGGAATGGCGCGGGAAGCCGGACGGGACGTATACGATTCGCAAGCTGGAGGGAGCACACGCTCCGGGAACCAAGGTTTATTTGCGCTGCAAAGAAGGCTCCGAGTCTTACTTTGAAGAGGGCAATCTGCAAGAGTGGCTGTTCCATTACGGGGCTCTGCTGCCTTATCCTATCCATTTGGCGTCCGCCCACACCACCCGCTTGATTAATCCGCCATCTCCGCCTTGGGTAAAAGAACCGCAGCTGGCCCGGAGGCACCGTGACGAGGTGCTGGCCTTCGGCAAGCAAGTGCTCGGGGAGACGTTCCGTGACTTCATCCCCCTGCAAACCTCCTCGGGTCGGACGGGAGGCATTGCCTTCATCCTGCCGCAGGCGGTGAACCTCAATGCCAAGCGCAATCACCGGGTGTACTTGAAGCACATGCTGGTATCCGAAGCCGCCAGCAATGTTCTGCCGGACTGGGCCTTTTTCGTAAAATGCCTGATCTGGACCGACGAGCTGCAGCCCACCGCTTCCCGGGAGCATTTCTATGAGAACGCACAGCTGGAGCAGGTGCGGGAAGAGCTGGGGCAAGCCATTCGGCAGGAATTGATGCGGATGGCGGAGTACGACCCGGATCGCTTGAAGGCAATCATTCTGCTGCATGCCTTGTCCATGAAGGCACTCGCGGTGGAAGACCGGCCGTTCTATTCCATCATTCACGAGTGGCTGCCGTTCGAGAGCACGTTTGGCACGAAGTCATTGGGCGAGCTGAAGCAGCACAACCCCATCTATTTCACCGCCACCTTGGATGAGTACCGCCAGATTACGCATGTGGCTTCGGCCCAATCCATGCTGGTGGTGAACGGCGGGTATGTCTATGATGCCGAACTGCTGTCCCGGCTGCCGCTGGTTGACCCGGTCGTGCAGACCGAGCGTTTGCTGCCGGAGGAGGTGTCGCTATCCTTTACCGACATTACACCGGAAGAGCGGCTCCGCTACTATGAGTCCGTCCGATTGGCGGACAGTGTGCTACAGAAGTTTCGCTGTCAGGTGCAGCTTCGCAACTTCAAGCCGGAGGAGATTCCGGTTCTCTATACGCTGTCCCAGGAATCCGCTCATCTGCGGTTATTGGAGGCGACCAAAGAAGTGAGCACCGACGCCCTGTCCTCGGTTCTGGGCAGCCTGGGCGCAACGCTAAAGGATACGGCGTACGCGACCCTGTACTTCAACCTGAACAACCCCGTCGTCGAGCGGGTATTCCATCCAGCGCACAAGGCGATGCTGCCTTCGGCTGTAGAGATGCTGTACTGCAACGCGCTGATGATGGGCCATTATCCGATGAGCCGCCAGGAGATGGCGCTTCTGAACAAGGGCATCATTCAATTTATCGATTGGGGCATGACGGCCCGTCACACAGCGGGAGGAGAAGAATAGATGAACCATACCGAGATGGATTTTGAAGAGTTGATGGACGAAGCCTATGACCTGCCGGGAGGCAAGGCCAAGCTGGAGCTGCTGGAGCAAGCGGTTCGAGTGGCGGACGCTGCAGGAGATCTCGATCAGGGCTTCGAGGCTCGCAGCGAAATCGTGGAGACGGGCAGCTTCCACGGCTATCCGATGAAGGCGCTGATCGCCTTTTCCTGGCAACTGGGGCAGTATGACAAAAACCCGGATCGGTTCGATGATTACAGCCTGCTGTGGTCCTACAAGTGGGTTCTGGACCGCATCACGGCCTTCGCGGACATCAGCCGCGCCCAGATCGAGAACCTGCTCGAAGACATGAAGACCCGCTATGCGGCCGCAGGCTACAGCAGTCGCTCCTATCACTATTACAGGGCGCACATCTTCGCGGAGTTCGGGGAGCTGGAAGCGTCTCAGGCGGAGTGGGACATCGTCCAGACCATGGACCGCGATGAGATGAGCGATTGTCCGGCCTGCGAGCAAAATCGCCTTGTCGAGTTTCTGGCGAAGCGGGGAGACGACGAAGGGACCGTGAAGGCGGCAGAGCCGATTCTGAAGGGCAAAATGAGCTGCGGCGAAGTGCCTCATGTGACCATTACGAAGGTGCTGTTCCCTCTCCTGCGATTGGATCGTCAGAAGGAAGCGGATAAGCTTCAGAAGAAGGGCTACAAATTGGTAAAAGGGAACCGCGACTTCCTGTTTCACCAGGGAGAGCATATCGGCTACCTGACCTTGACTGATCCGATTAAGGCGCTGGAGGTCTTTGAAGAGTATGTCGCATCCTCCATGGATCATGAAAATCCGGTCGATCAGATGATGTTCAACGCCTATTCGGCGAAGATGTTCCGCCGGTTGGCGCAGGAGTCGATCCACTTCCAGATCAAGCTTCCGGCAGGCCACCCGTGCGGGAACCAGTCCGAGGATGTAGAGGCGCTCGCGAAGCATTTCCAGCAAGCGGCCCTCGTCACAGCGGAAAAGCTGGATAAGCGAAACGGCAACGGTTATTATGCCGCGCTCCTGCAACGGTTGTAGGCTGTGTTCCAACGGCTACCCTAAAAGCGCCGCGGAAGAGAAAAAGAATAACCAGCCATCACGGCATGAGAACGAGAAGAGCAGTTCCCTCATCGGGAGCTGCTCTTCTTATGTGTGAGGGTCGTTATTGACAGCCCCTGGCTTTTCAAGGAATCTGAGGAAAGGGGGGAGAGTCATGAACAGGAAACGCAAAATATGGCTGTGGGCAATTGCCCTCGTCGTTGTCCTCGGAGCCATCTGGCAGTGGGGCATCCCGAGAACCCAGCATGTCACGAAGTCGTTTCAGATGGTTGTGGTGAATGACAGCATCGGGCAAGTCAGTCAGCGAGAAAAAGTATATCAGGAAGGGGAGATTGTTCCCGTCCAACTGGACCTGACGAGGAAAACCTTTTTGTGGTTCCGCCCCTCCATTTCTGGCGAGTTTGTGATCGGGGAAGAAGGATATGACATCCAGCCGGTCTCAGCAGAGCAGAGGAACGGAACGACTTCCTTCTCCATTCGGCGGCAGCAAGCCGATCCCGTCTCATTTGAGTTCGACGTTGTATACGCGAACTCTGATTTTACCTCTGTGGCGGTCATGACCCTGGATGGAATGCTGGCAGGCCCGGCCAAGACACTTGAGGAAGCAAGAACCATATACCGTCAAGTCATGTTCCCGGGTTTGAAGCTGATGGATTAAGGATATCCACAAGGTTGTGCACATCATCAACAGGCTCTGGGTATAGACGAGCGTTCTCTTCCCCAAACTTTCACACATATCCACAATCATTTTTATCCACAGGTGGACAAGTGAAGGGAAGAAGGGTCGGTGAAACAGGCGAGCGGGTTCGCTCGTCTTTTTTGGTATGGACACATGAAGAACAAACCGCACCGGTATACTGGAAACAGTAGGGCAGTCCGCCTGCCAAGCCGGTTATTCGGAAGTGAGGGCACCATGAAGCGCAAGAGCATTACCGCAAAGCTGTTTCTTCTGACCGTCATTTTCTTTGGCTGTTTCTATATCATGATCATTGCGTCCCATCTGCTGTTCTTCAACAGCTTCTATCAGGAATACCGCGTGAACAAAGTCGAGCGGGCGCTGGACAAGTTTGCCAAGGAATACTCCGCCGCCCATTGGAACGGGAACGAGACCGCCCTCCATGCGGCCAAATACATGAGCCGAAGCCGAAGTCAGCTGGCCATCATTAATGCAAACGGGGACCTGGTGTTGGAGGATCCATACCGGATCGACCTGGAGCTCTCGGATGGGCGGAAGATGATGGTTTCTTTGTCCGTCCTGATGAACCAATACGGGGATGAGCTGCGGAGTGCAAACATTCGCGTAGGCGACCGTCTGACCATCTGGGGGGAGATCGATGAACGAGAGGGCCATACCCCCGTTTTGTACCCCGAGAAGATTGAAAAGCAGGGAACCGAGGTCGTCGTAGGCAAAAGCCTGGAGCCGGAAACCGAGCCCCTAACCGGAACGGTGCTGAACATCCTGCTGCCGAACATCAAAAACTGGAGCCAACGCCAGGGGCTGTTGATGAGCGCACTTAGCGAAACCTTCCCCTTGTCAGCGGAGGCCATTCATAAAGTCGAAAGCATGGAGAAGCTCAAGCTGCACTGGGTTGAAGCCTGGAGCGGAATGAACAACCAGATCATCATTCAGCCTGTGACCACCTCAGCGGGTGAGGTCCAGCTCCTGTTCTCCGTTACGTCTTTTCAAGAGATCAAGGATGCGAACGAAGCGATGCGCTGGTTTTACTTCTACCTGGGGATAGGCGGGTTTGCTCTCATCCTGATCTTGGCCCTCTTCTATTCGAAGATGGTGACCAAGCCGCTCCTGGCCTTGAACCGCATGGCGAAGAAGATGGTGCGCCTCGACTTTACGGCGCTTACCCCTCTGCGCAAGAACGACGAGCTGGGCAACCTGTCGGAAAGCCTGTTCACGATGTCTCGGGAGCTCGACAAAGCCTTGCGGGAGTTGAAGGAGGCCAACCACCAGCTGCAACACGATATGGAGCAAAAGGAACGGATGGAGACGATCCAACGGGACTTTTTCTCCAATGCCTCCCACGAGCTGAAGACGCCGATCAGCATCATCAAGAGCTATGCTGAAGGGTTGCAGGATGGAGTGAGCGTCCATAAGAAGGACCACTATATCTCCGTCATTCTAGAGGAAGCGGATAAGCTGGAGATGCTGACCCGCACGATGCTGGATCTGGCCCGTCTGGAGTCAGGGACCACGCCGATCGCCCGGAAATCCTTCCTCCTGAGCGAGCTCGTCGAGAAGGTGGCGGACAAGCTGACGTATCTCCTGAAGGAGAGAGGCTTGGCCATTGTCGTTATTCCAACGAACGAGCTTCCGGTGTGGGCCGATCCCGAGCTGATGGAGCAAGTGATGATCAACCTGCTGACCAATGCCATTCGCCACGCGGAAGAGGGGAGCCCCATCACCGTCGAGATCCAGAGTGACGAGAAGACCAGCCGCTTGTCCGTCAAAAATAAAGGGGAGCCGATCCCGGAGGCCCAACTCAGTCACATCTGGGAGCGGTTCTATCGGGGAGAAGCCTCGCGGAGCCGCCAGACGGGGGGCACGGGCCTCGGGCTCTCCATCGCCAAGCACATCCTGGATCTGCACGGCTGTGAGTACGGGGTGAGCAATGAGCCGGACGGGGTGCGATTCACGATCTCCTTCCCTGGGCGAGGCTGATTCGGTAGAGAGAGGGTAGACCCATATGGCAAAAAGAGTGCTTATTGTCGAAGATGAAATTCGCATTCGGGAGGTTTTGTCCGATTATTTTCTACAGGACGGCTGGGATGTCTCGGAGGCAGAGAACGGCCAGGACGCCCTTCGGTGGATTGAATCGTGCTATCCCGATCTGATCCTGCTCGACGTCATGATGCCGGAGATGGACGGATTTGAGGTGTGCCGGGAGGTGCGGAAGCGCTCCGGCGTGCCGATCATTCTGCTCACTGCCAAGTCGGCCGAGCAGGACAAGCTGCTCGGCTACGAGCTCGGGGCAGATGACTACGTCACCAAGCCGTTCAGCCCGAAGGTGCTCGTGGCCAAAGCCAATTCGCTCATGAAGCGCGTCACGGAGAATTACTTGCCGGACGGCCACTTGCTGCGATTTGGCCGGGCGGTGCTCAACACGCTGTCCCATCGGCTGGAGGTGGGGGAGCGAGAGGTGGAGCTCTCGCCGAAGGAATACGAGCTGCTCGCCTTCCTCATACAGAATAAGGAGCGAGTCGTTACCCGAGAAGCCATCATCGCCCGCGTGTGGGGCATGGAGTTTGACGGAGACAACCGGGTGGTGGACTCGCATATCAAGAAGCTCCGAGCCAAGCTGGGCTACGACTCTCATCACATCCGCACCGTGGTGGGAACCGGCTATCAATTTTCCATGATGGAGGACATATGAACAAGAAACTCATTCCTTACGCGTGCACGGTGTCCAATCTGGGAGCCGGAGGTGTCTCGCTGCTGTTGACCATCCGCGGCCACTACAAATGGGCGCTGCTTCTCATCGTAGCCGCCGCTATGTTTGACGTATTCGACGGATTTTTGGCTCGGATGCTGGGCTGCACGAGCGAGTTCGGCAAGCAGCTTGATTCCCTCGCAGACCTGGTGTCCTTCGGGGTTGCCCCGGTTTTTCTCATCCTGCAGCAGAACCTCGAAGAAGCCCCTGTGCTTGGCCCGGCTGCGGGCATCGTGTTCATCATCTGCGGAGCGCTTCGTCTGGCCCGCTTTAACCTCACCGCCAGCAGCCCTGTCTTTACCGGAATGCCCATTACGGCGGCCGGTACGCTTCTCGCTTTTTCATCGCTGACTCATACGACCGTATCTCCCGTGGGAACCCTTCTATTGATCGTGCTTCTGTCCTACCTGATGGTCAGCCGCATCTCGTTCCCCTCCCTCAAAAAGATCGCCATCAAGAAGTAATGAGGTGTTGAACGCAGATGGAAATGGCAAAAGAAATGATTTCCCAGCACGGCTATTACGCCATCACCCTGCTCCTTGCTCTCGGGATTGTCGGCCTGCCGGTTCCCGATGAAACGCTCATGGTGTTCGTGGGGTACCTGGCCTCTCAAGAGATTCTGAACTACTTCTATTCTCTCCTCTTCTGCTTCATCGGCTCGATTACCGGAATGCTCGTCAGCTACGAGATCGGCAAGCGGCTTGGGTTGAAGGCGGTCAACAAATGCGGCAGATGGATTGGCCTCACGCCCAAGCGATTCGAGAAGATCAAGGGCTGGGTGGCAAAATACGGGATGTGGTCTATCCTGATCGCGTACTTTGTCCCCGGCGTTCGCCATGTGGCGGGCTATGTTTCGGGCATTACCCAGATGTCATTCCGCCGCTATGTCATCCTGTGTTGCGTGGGTGCGGCGATCTGGACGGTGTTGTTTGTTTCGATCGGCTACATGCTTGGAGACAAATTCGCAGCGGGTTGAGCGGATGAACAGAGCTGCCCCAAGCTTACGGCAGCTTCTCAATGCCATCGATGGCCAGCATCAGATTTGCCGCAACATAAAGAACAATCCAAAGGGCTGTGAAGGTCGCTCGGTAGCGTCCCTTTTCCACTTGATTCTCACGCAAGTAGCTTTTTACGGTTGCTTTGCTTTTCCGAAAGGCGATCATCCCTCCGACAAAAAACAGAGCGTAAAGCGTATAGGTGATGATCCCCTGTGTCCGATCCGGAAAATCCTGTATCAGGAAGCCAAGCCCATCGCTGAACACGAAATTGTTAATGACGTGAAGAAGAATAGCCCATTTGATCGAGTACTCCATAGCAACATAAGCCAGGATAAGTCCTGCAAAAGTCGCGAACAGACCCTGCATAAGATTGGCATGAAACACCCCGAACAGAATGGAGGAGGTGACGATGGCGTACACCCTTCCGTACTTCTCCAACGAGCGCAAAACCGCCCCCCGAAACACAATCTCCTCCGCAATCGGTCCGATGAAGGAAGCGTACAAAAGCATGGATAAGGTCGTGCTTGTAGACGTTGCCGAATCGATCTCTCCCATAAGAGAATAGCCGAACGCGTTGAAGGCTCTCTCTGCCCCTACTCCGCAAAGGCTGAAGACGCTTTGAGCAGACAAGAAGCAGAGCAGGATTCGGACAAAAGTGGTCGTGTTCATGGGGGTCTTGCTCACCGTAAGGTCGGGGGAAACCAACTTCCTTTTGCGGAAAAGCACAAGGAAGAGCATCCCCAGGACAATTCCCAGGATGCTGGGCCAGCCGTTTTCGTTCAGTGAGGAAAATAACGCATCGCCGGCTTCATCCAATGACTTTGAAGCTTGCATTTGGATAAGTATAGAGATGATGGCATAGATGATTATGGTCAGGAATAGGGCTCCCTCATAGCCCAGCAGGGTGAGGCCGATTTTGTTTACCTCTTTCCTGAAGCTTTTCTTGCTGTCTGGTGCCGGGGTTAGCATAAACAGAATCTCCTTCGCCAAGTGTCTCTTTAGTAAGAATGAGTGTAGCATTACTACTACGTAACTCAAGATAAAATGAAGCATTCATTTTGAAATTTGACACACACCTCTCAAAAAAGGAAGACATCTTCCTGATAGGCTGCCTTGACAATTTAAATCGTAAAAATTACTATTAATAAGCATTGATTCTTCAATTGTGGTGAGGAGACCCGATTTGTGACTCGGCGAACGGTATCCGTTGCAGCAATTTCTCTAGCCCTGCTTGCCGTTCTGCTCCTATCGGGGCTGGCGGGGAAGCTGGATTTGACGGCGGGGCTGTCTTTTTTGGGAACCGAAGAGGTACAGGCCTTTAAAGCGATGTTCATCAGCCTGTTCCTCGAAGCCTTCCCCTACCTCCTGCTGGGGGCGTTTGTTTCCTCGATTTTGCAGGTGCTGGTGAAGGATGAATGGATTCAGCGAGTCATTCCTCGCGGTCCGATTGGAGGGATGGCGGCAGGCTCTCTGCTTGGCCTGCTCCTTCCGATCTGTGAATGCGGAATGGTTCCGGTGGTGCGCAGACTCCTGCGCAAAGGGATGCCGCTGCATGCGGGAGTCGCCTTCCTGCTGGCAGGCCCGATTGTGAATCCGGTCGTCTGGAGCGCAACCTGGGCGGCCTTCCGGCTGTATCCCGCGATGGTTTATGCCCGCATGGGCCTCGCGTTGCTGGTTGCGTTCACGATCAGCGGGCTGGTATACCGATTCGTCCGGTCGAACCCGCTGCGGGAGGCAGCGGACGACCATGAACCGTTGCTGGCGCAAGGGTCCAGCCATGCGTGGCGGGCTGGAAGGGAGCAGAGAGCGAGGGGAGGGAAGCTCGCTTCCATTCTCGATCATACGGCGAATGAACTCGTGGACACAGGCAAGTACCTGGTTCTGGGTATTGCCGTGACGGCCTGGATCCAGGCCACGATTCCACGGGCTTGGCTGATGGATGCGGGACAGGAGGGCTGGGCGACGTATGGGATGATGCTCGGGCTCGCTTACGTGTCCTCGCTGTGCTCCACTTCGGATGCTTTCGTGGCGGCCTCCTTCGCGGGAGTCTTCCCGGCGGGGGCGCTCTTAACCTTCTTGGTTGCCGGGCCGATGCTCGATTTCAAAACCACGCTGCTGCTGCTGTCCGGCTTTCGCGCCCGGTTTGTGCTTTTGCTGGCGGGTGCCGTCGCCGTTACGGTTACGGGAGGAGCCATGCTGTGGGCGCATTGGGTGTTTCCGTGAAGGGCACAGCACGAAAGAGAATAGGGATCATGAAGAGCACAGCAAGAAGAGCGGGGTCATTGCAGGGTACGACACGAAGAGTAGCATTGAACCGTTAGCGTTCGTCTTTGTTAATCAGAAATTGTGCTGGAGAGGGGGAGGGTGCTATGGCTCATGAGCAGAAGCCGGGTAACAGCTCTTTGTCGCGCGCAATGCAGGGGGTTCTCTTCATCGGGCTGTCTGCTTACCTCGCTCATTTGATCCAGGCGGACAAGCTGTCCCTCTACATTGTGCCTCGGCTGGAACCTGCGGTTCGAGCGGCGGGGCTGGCGCTTTTCCTGCTTGGAGCCTGGCAGGCGCTGCAAAGCCTTCGCGACACCATCCCCCGCTATGCATGCGCATGTGAGGAGGGGAGGAAGCCGGGGCTGCGCAGGAAGCTGGCGGCTCTGTGGCTGGCCCTGCCGCTCCTGCTTGGAGCGCTGCTGCCGGACACCGTTCTCGGGGCGAGCGTCGCGGACAAGAAGGGGCTTGTGTGGAACCCCGGCGACTACGCGGCCAAGAGCGCAGAGCTTTATGCAGGCGGCGGAGGCGGAAAGGGGGGAGGAGGCAAAGACGGCGGAGGCTCGCCGCAGAGCTTCTCGCCGGAGGTGAGTGCGGCCCGCTTGCGCGAATATGAGCTGCTGGCCGACGAATTGCACGGGCAGGATTGGATTCGAATCGGAGACGTCGGCTATATGGAGCGCCTGGCGGCGATGGACTTGAACCGGGAGCGGTTTGTCGGCAAGACATTACAGCTCAGCGGGTTTGTCTATCCTGCGGAGGATCGGGCAGGGGCGTTCTTTCTCTCTCGGCTCGTCATGCAGTGCTGCTCCGCCGACTCCCTTCCTTATGGCTTGCTGATCGAGGGGGCGGAAGCGACTGCCTTCAAGCGAGATGACTGGGTGCGGGTGACGGGCACGCTTCGAGAAGTCCCTTACCAGAACCAGATGATTCTCGCCTTGACTGCCGTCTCGGTGGAGAGCATGGAGAAGCCAAGCTCCCCTTACGTTTATCCCTACACCGGAGCCTATGCCGATCTTCCTTGATCCGGTATGGGCTGGCAAGGTGGCGGAAGGCTATGTTGAAATATCGTAAAAATTACTATTAAGGAGGACGAAAATGGCTAAACAATCGAAGATTGCAAAGGAAAAGCAGCGGCAGCAGCTCGTTTTTCGCTACGCTGCGCTTCGTCAGGAGTTGAAGGAACGTGGGGATTACGCAGCCCTCCAACGGCTTCCCCGTGATTCCTCGCCGACCAGGCTGCATCACCGCTGTGCGCTGACAGGACGCCCCCGCGGTTACCTGCGGAAGTTCGGCGTGTCACGCATCGCATTTCGCGAGCTGGCCCACCGGGGCCAGCTTCCGGGCGTTAAGAAATCGAGCTGGTAAAAAAGGAGGAACGAGCATGATGGAGACACGCATTCCGGTAACGGTGCTCTGCGGTTATCTGGGTTCGGGGAAAACGACCCTCTTGAACCATGTACTGAACAATCGCGACGGCCTCAAGGTCGCGGTGATCGTGAACGACTTGAGCGAAGTAAACGTGGACGCTGCATTGATCCGCTCCGGCTCGAACCTGTCGCGGACGGAGGAGAAGCTCGTCCAGCTATCAAACGGCTGCATCTGCTGCACGCTGCGTGCGGATTTGCTGGACGAAGTCAATCGGCTTGCCGAGCAAGGGGCTTTTGATTATATCCTCATCGAAGCGACGGGCATTGCCGAGCCGCTGCCCATTGCGCAGACCTTCTCCTATCGGGATGAGGCGGGACAGGTCGACCTCACGGACCGCTGCCGCCTCGATTGCATGGTTACGGTCGTCGATGCCTACGGCTTCTGGAAGGACTTCTCCTCGGGAGAAAGCCTGCTGGAGCGGTCCCAGGCATCAGGCGATCACGATACCCGCGATGTGGTCGATCTGCTGATCGATCAGATCGAGTTCTGCGACGTGCTGGTTCTGAACAAGTGTGATCGGCTGGAAGAGGATGAGCTGCGTGAACTGGAGGCGGTCCTCCATACCCTGCAGCCGCGGGCGAAGCTTCTCCGAAGCACGTACGGTCAGGTCGACCCGAAGGAGATCCTGAACACCGGCTTGTTCGACTTTGAGGCCGCGAGCGCTTCGGCCGGGTGGCAGCGCGAGCTGCAGCAGGAGCATACGCCGGAGACCGAGGAATACGGCATCGGCTCGTTCGTCTATCGCCGCAAGCGGCCGTTTCATCCCGAGCGGCTCTTCCGCTTCTTTGAAGAATGGCCGGAGGAGGTCATTCGCTCCAAGGGCTACCTGTGGATCGCGACGCGGAATTCCATCGCCGCTTCTATCGGCCAAGCGGGTCCCTCGATCCAGTTCGGCCCGGCGGGCTACTGGATCGCCGCCGCCTCTCCTGCTGAGCGGGACGCCATCCTGCGGGAGAATCCAGAGGTTCTGGAACAATGGGATGCAGTATGGGGCGACCGCATGACGGAATGGGTGCTGATCGGCATTCGGCTCGACAAGGAAGCGATCACCGCTGACCTGGACGCGTGCTTGCTGACGGATGAAGAACTTACCTCAGACTGGACCGCCCTCCCCGATCCGCTCCCTGCGTGGACGGTACCGGATGAGGCGAAGGAGGAGATCGGCTCATGACTCTGTCTGGAAGTGGACCGGTAGGCGGGCCGACTCCCGTCGTGCTCTTGACCGGCTTCGTCGGCAGCGGCAAGACGACCCTGCTCACCCGCATGCTCGACGAAGCGAAGCGGGCGGGCCTCCGACCAGCCGTGCTCATGAACGAGATCGGCCAGGTCAGCCTGGACGGAGCGCTCGTGCAGGAGGAGGTGCCGATGACCGAGCTGATGGACGGCTGCATCTGCTGCAGCGTCCGCGGAGAGCTGGTCGGGGCGATCCAGTCTCTCATCGAGGAGCATAAGCCCGATCTCCTCTTTGTCGAGGCAACGGGACTTGCGAATCCCATTGAGATCGTCGAGGCGATTACCGACACCTCGCTTTTCCTAAATACCGAGCTTCGAAGCTTGATCACCGTAATCGGTGCCGATCAATTCTACGGGATGCTATTCGGCAGTCACGCCTCCCGCATCTCCCGCTCCACCTTGCACCTCCTGGAGGATCAGGTACGGGTAGCCAATCGGATCGTGCTGAACAAGGTGGAGCTTCTGCAGCCCGACGAACTGTACCTCGTGAAGGAGAAGCTTCGGCAGTGGAATGACAAGGCGCTTTTGCAGCCTGCCTCTTACTCATCCGTTCCGGTTGAAGACTGGATTGTGAGCTTCACGGAGGCTGGAAAAGGAGAGCCCCAACCCGGCATTCCCGCTCAGACCCGCTCGGATCGGGAAGAGGGCGAGCCTCGAAGCCTGCCCCACGAGCACATCACCGTCTTTACGCACCAACTGGAGGGTCCGGTGAAGAGGAAGAACTTCCAGCAGTTTATGGCAAGCCTGCCGCCTGAGGTCTATCGAGCCAAAGGGCTCGTCACGTTCCAGGGCGAGGACTCTGGAGAAGCAAGGCACTTGATGCAGTATGCCTACCGAGAGCTGTCACTGACCAAGCTGCTTCCGCGCAAGAAAATCCCGGATGTGCTGGTCGTGATGGGAGAAGGCATCTCGCTTGCAAAGCTTCGGCAACTGGTGCTTCAACTGGAGGAGCGGCTTCCCGGAGCCGCTCGCGGAAGATCAGGGCTGCGGGTTGGGGCGCGGCAGTAACGCGATGAGCAACACCCTCGCCATTGCGTGAACAGAACGGAGCGAGGAAGCGAAGTCGTTTAACGTCTAAAGCGACATCAAGCATGGTTATGAAGAAAAAAGGAGGTGAATCCCATGCGCGTGATCGTCACCTTGGCTTGCACGGAGAGCGGAGAACGCAATTACACGACGACGAAGAACAAGCGAACGACGCCGGAACGACTGGAGCTAAAGAAGTACTGCCCCCGCTTGAAAAAGGTTACCCTGCACCGGGAGACCCGATAGGCTGTCCGCACGGGACAGGGAACGCGGAACAGATCGGTTGGGGCGAACCCATTCATACGGAGCATTGGTAGGCTCGTTCTGCTTCGTATACACTGGTCTCAACCAAACAGGCAAAGGATGAGACCCGCCATGAGCAGCTATCGGATCGGCATCGATCTCGGAGGAACCAATATCAAATCGGCCATCTTCGACGCCGACAATCATCTCCTGCTGGAGAGAAGCGACCCGACGGAAGCCTCGTCGGGTCCTTTCCCTGTTCTCGCCCGGATTGCCAACATCGTGCGGGAGATGCTAGCACAGCAGGCTATCGCTTCGGAGCAGGTTGAGTGTATGGGCATGGGCATTCCGGGGCTGCTGAACCCGGCCACGGGGATGTCCTTCTTCTCCCCCAACTTTCCCGGCTGGGAGAACATTGCGGTGGTGGAGGAGATGCAGCGGCATTTTCCGTTTCCGATCTACATCGACAATGATGTGCGGATAAACCTCTACGGAGAGTGGAAGTTTGGGGCTGGAGTGGGGCGGCGCAACCTGCTGCTCGTCACGCTCGGGACGGGACTCGGTTCAGGGATTGTGGTCGACGGCCGCGTCCTGTATGGGCAAACAGCCAGCGTCGGAGAGATCGGTCACCTGAACATGTTCCGCGAAGGACGTCCTTGCCGCTGCGGAAGCTCCGGCTGCCTCGGGCGGTATGTCTCCGCAGTGGGCATGGTTCGCACCTTCACGGAAAGGCTGGATCAAGGCGAGCCGAGCGTGGTTCGGCAATGGGTAGACGGGGACACCAGTGCGATCACCGCTCGTATGATCTCGGATGCCTACGACGCCGGGGATGGTCTGGCGAGGCAGGTGATGAAGGAGACGGGCGAGCTGTTCGGCTTCGGGCTCGGGAGCGCGATCAACCTGTTCAACCCGGAGCTCGTCATCATCGGCGGCGGGATGTCCGCCGCAGGCGAGCGGCTTCTTGCTCCTGTGCGCGAGACGGTGGCGCTTCACAGCCTGAAGGTGCCGCGGGAAGCCTGTGAGATCGTCCCCGCGAAGTTGGGGGGGCGAGCGGGGATGATCGGCGCGGCCGCTTATGCCGCAGAGAGACATTCTGCAGAGAGACGGTCCGCTGAGCAGGAGCAGCATTGGGATTGAGGACACGCCTTTTCCTGAGGATAGGCGGAACACGACTCGCCTTCTTTAGGTGTTAAGCGGCTGCACTCGTCTTTCTTCGCCGAAGAGGGAACCAGAATGCGAAGGTGTAATAGACAGGGATCAGTTCCACCACTATCCAAAGGATAACCGTCACAGTGGAATAGAAGTGCATACGGTAGATTGCAAGGTGATTGGCGTAATAGTAGGCGATGAGCCATGCGATTCCAATCAGGACGGGAGCCATCAGCCGCTCTCCTTTGCCACGTGTGAAATGGAGCACTGAGCGAATGGCACAGTAGATCAGGAAAGCGCTGTGGATGAACATGGAGGCACTCCAGACCCCGATGAGTAGGGGAGCGGTCTTGGACATAATCGACTCGGTGTTCATGCTGCGGATGACATACGGGTAGTCGAATTCTGCTCCAAGATAAGGGCCGAAGATCATCAGGATGAGCAGCCAGCTGTACAGCACCACCAGGCATAACCCGGTCTCGGCAATCGCGATCCGTTTGAACGTTCCCTTTTCAAGCTTCAGGTCGGGGGCCACGAAGAGCAGCAAAATCCATTCGGCGAACCAGGACAAGGTAATCACTCCGTGCTTCATCAGCTTCATTCCGTCGAAGGATGTGACCATCGCCCTCATCATTTGGTAATCCGCCTGTTGGGTGAACAGGAAAGCCATGTAGGCCATGGTGCCGATGATCAGCAGGAACAAGCCCTCCGCCATGTAGACGAGCGTAGGGAAGCCTCGCGTGACGGTGTACAGGATGACGAGTCCGATGATGGTTAAGATGAACCATGGCGGCGTGTCGCGCAAGTAATTGGAGCTAAAAAAAAGCACGAAGGTTTGCATGTCGAAGGCCGTATAGTACACACACCAAGCCAGCACCAAAAGAACGAAGAAGCCATGAATCCAGCGCCCCAGCAGCTTGCGGCCAAACTGGATCCATGGCTTGTTTCCGTTTGCCCGCACGACATACACAGTGAACCAGAGGAGGGCGAGGCTTCCCAGGTAGCCCGCAATAATGCCCATCCAGCCTTGGTAGTCCTTGTCGTTTAGCAGGGTGGGAACAAGAAAGATGGCGGCCTGCGAGTTGAAATAAACAATAAACAGGCGGGCGAGCTGCCAAGGAGAGGTACGCATGACGAGCCTCCTGACGGGTTCAGTTTTGCTTGCCGTAATCGTTGAGGGTGTAATCCGTTACGACGCGAATGTCGACTTCCTTGCGGTACGCTTCCTCCCACCGGGGGCGAAGCTTTTGCCACAGCTTGGGGTAGTTCCATTCCACAAGCGATCCCAGCCGCATGGCGTCTGTTCCGGCTTCTTGTGTTTTGGTCAACGCTTGCTCCACATTTTGCCGAATCTGCCGATTCAGCTGCCGCAAAATCAGGTTGTGGAGGGCGTTGGCATTCCTTCCCTCTTGATCCTTCACCGTCGTCAGGCCAACCCGTCCCTTCAGATGGATCGTAAAGACCGGCCGGCCCTTCTCCAGCCTCACGGTTCGTCGGGAGGAGGTTTTCGTGAAGATGGCGTTTGCGTAGCTTTTCTCGTTGTTCCAATAGATGGTGTAGCTGGGGTCTTTTAGTTTGCCGTAGGCCAGCGCCAGCGAACGTCCTTCCTCCAGGTCCAAGGTTCCTTTTAGCTTCTCCTTGTTGAACAGCATCACGCCGTTGATTCCTGACCAAGTGCGGTTGCCATCTGCAGACTTCTCTGGTGTTGGAACAGAGCTGCTCGTGATGTACGTCAAGCCGTAGCCGAGCCCGTAGGAGCTGGCGACCAGGCAATCCCTCGCGCTCGTATTCAGCATGTGCCGCTCCGAAGCGAAGGACATGAGGATTTGGGAAGGAATCTGCTCATAGATGGGAGTCAGGTTGGCTGTCTGTATCACATTATCGGTACCGATGAGAAAGGCACCCATGGAAACCTCGGGGTCCCGGGTGATCCATTCCAGCAGGTCGGTTAGCCCTTGGGCGGCATAAGCTTTGCCCACCAGAATGACCTTCAGCTCCGCCAGGCTGAGCTGACGGCTTAGGTCCTGCTGGATCATGACGAGCGCATCCGGTATCGTCCGGCCCGTTTTTGTGATCATGGCGTAGGGCTTATTGGCCCCCCCGCTGCTGCCGGTCTGCTGACCGCTTGTCAGGTGATTGGGGAGCGGGGTGCTGATCGTGACGCTCACCGTACCTGGAGCGGGACCGACGTCCAGGTAGAGACCGAAGGCAAACGCCCATTCATCCAGTTCGACCCGGGACCAGCAGCCCGTCAAGCCAAAGAGCATGACGAGCGCCATCGCCAGCTTGATCGCTTTCATGAGCCGGATGCTCCTCCCCGCGACGGCTCTCTGGAAGAGATCGGCGTACGCTTGCGCTTGTTGAGGGAAGAAGAAGGGAATCGGAAGAAGGTGTCCTTCCACTCCCGAAAGATGAGCGGGGCAAGCGGCTCCAGATACGGAGTCTGGAACGAACGCAGCGAAGCCATATGGGCGTAGAGCAGGAAGGAACCGGCGAACACGCCGATCAGGCCCATGGTACCCCCTAAGAGAAGGATAGGGAAGCGCAGCAGGCGGAAAATCAATCCTAACTCCATATGCGGGATGATGTACGAGGCGATCCCCGTGACCGAAACGACAATGACAAGGGGAGCGGAGACGATCCCGGCCTGCACGGCTGCTTGGCCGATGACGATACCTCCGATGATGGATACGGTCTGGCCGAGAGGCTTGGGGATCCGTGTTCCGGCCTCGCGCAGCGCCTCGAAGGTCAGTTCCATGACGAGGGCCTCCGACAGAGCGGAAAAGGGGACATTTTCCCGGGCGGACGCGATGGTGATCAGCAAATTGGACGGGATGATCTGAGGATGAAAGGTTGTAATCGCCACATAAAGAGAGGGCAGCAGCACGGAAACGAGCGAGAAGAACAGCCGGACCAGACGAATCCAGCTTGCTGCAAAGTAGTTCTGGTAGTAATCCTCCGACGATTGCATGAACGAGAAAAAGGTGACCGGAGCCAGAATCACAGTCGGTGTTCCGTCCACCAGAATGCCGACACGGCCGTCGAGCACGGAGGAGGCAGCGGCATCCGGGCGCTCGGTGGTCAGGAACAGGGGGAGGAGGGACCGGCTCATCTTCATGTTTTCCATCAGGTAGCTGATTCCGAAGACCCCGTCCACTTGGATTGAGGAGAGGTTCTCTCTCAAGCGCTGGATGAGCGACTCGGAAGCGAGGCCCTCGATATAGAGCAGGCAGATGTTCGTCTTGGTAAAGGTTCCGACCGTCATCATCTGAGTCTTCAAGCCGGGATGCTTGATCTTGTGGCGGATGAGGGACAGGTTGCTTTCCATGTCCTCGATAAAGGCCTCTTGAGGGCCGATGATGACCAACTCGTTTTGTGATTCGCTGATCGACCGCTTCTGGTATTGGGTGATGTCCAGCGAGGCGAATGCCCGAAAGCCCTCCAGGTAGAGCACGGCTTTGCCCATCACCACGTGATCGGCGGCCTGAGACGGATCCTCGACAAGAGAGCCGGGAATTGAGAAGGCTACCTCTTCTTCCATCCGGCGAACGAATTCGGTCCATTCCTCCTCGGCATTCTCTTTCTCCCGCAGTGGGAGCAGGATGGAATGCTGCAAGGCATTGGTGTTGATGATGGACGGGATATAGACCAGAACCCCGGTGCGGCCGTAGGTTCGAACGGGCTTGAATGTGACATCGGAGCAGTTGGTCAGGTGCTTGGTTAAGCCCTGTAAAAGGGACTTGGACATAGGAGGCCTCCTTCCGGGTTCAGCAGGATCTATTCCGGTAGGATGCCAGATTTTACGGAAAAGTATGCCAATACAAAAAGCCTAACCAAATGTAGGCGGTCAAGAGCCTTCTCTGTTCAGGACGCTCCTTCATCAAAAAAGACGCTCCCAGTGGGAAGCGTCTTGACAATATATGGAACGTATGTTCGTTACGAGGGACAATGGAAGCAAAGCAAGTCCTGCTTGTTTTTCACAATATTAGTATAAATCGGCCGAGAAGATAAGTCTACCTCTTTTCCAAAAAGTGGTCTATAGTTTGAATACCCGGCCGGGGCATTCTGGACAGAAAGAGGGAAGTCCGTGCAGATTCGTCTTTGGAATACCAATTTGAAGGTCCGATTATTCGGAGAAGCCCTGTACAACATGCTGTTTTGGATGTACTTCCCTTTCCTTACCGTCTACTTCGGAGAAGCGTTCGGCAATGGGGTAGCGGGGGCAATCATGTCCGTACCGCCCTTGTTTAGCATAATCGGGAGTTTGGCTGGGGGCGGATTGGCAGACCGATTAGGGAGACGGCCGGTGATGCTGCTGGGCGCTTTCATTCAGACCATCATGTTTGTTCTGTTCGCGATATCCCCGTCTCCTTGGATCGACTATGCAGCCTTCATCGGCATTGGGTTAGGGGGAGCCGTCTATCGGCCGGCAAGCAGCGCCATGGTGGCGGACTTGGTTCCCGCGGAGGAACGGCGTCAGGTGTTTGCCACGTTTATGACGGCCAATAACATTGGCGCTGTGCTGGGGCCAGCGCTAGGGGCCGTTTTCTTCTTCCGCTACCGATCAGCGCTGCTTGGAGCCTGCGCGCTCGTGCTGCTGCTGTATTTGATTGCTATTTATTTCCTGGTTCAGGAGTCTCTGCCGTCAACGGGGAAGCGGAGAGAGCCCCGATCCTTGTCGCTTGTGTTCAAGGAGCAGTGGAGCGGCTACGGTGTTATTTTACGGGACCGTGTGTTTCGGGTGTACCTTCTGGCAGGCATCTTCGCCCTCATCCCCATCATGCAGCTCGATCTTTACCTGTCTGTTTACGTCATTCATCATATCCCCACCCAAGCTTTGATTACCTGGAGGGGTGACGCCCTTCTGCTGACCGGTAAGGAAATCTACGGGTGGCTGTTGGGCTTTAACGGTCTCTTGTTTGTCTTGTTTATTCTCCCGGTAACCAAATGGTTTCGCCGCTGGAAGGAACGGGATGTCTTCATTCTTTCTTCGCTGTTATCCGGTGTGGGGACCTTCGCTGTGGGACTGAATGATCGGCTGGGCTACTTGTTCTTCGTGACGATCCTCTTCACTTTTGGTGAACTGGTTCGTTCCCCCGTGACCCAGAGCTTCATCAGCCGGTATGCCCCCGAGCATGCCCGAGGGCAGTACATGGGGGCGGACAGCCTTCAAAATACGATCGCGAAGTTCCGCGCTCCCCTTACCGTCTTTTTGTCCAATTGGATCGCTCCCATGGGAATCTTCAGCATCATTCTGGCGATCTCCCTTATCAGCGTGGGGCTGTATCGCTGGCTCTTCCGAATCTATGTGGAGCGGCCGGAGAGCGAAGCGGCAGCTTCGACGTCCGGTTCCGCTTCATCCTAGCGGTCGGACTCTTCAAGACGCTGAGCCAGCAAGCGGAACACCTTCCTCGTTTCCTCCTGGGGAATGGCGGAATAGGCATCTCCGATGCTCACTTCAAAGGAGTTGATGCCGTCCTCGGTTTCCTTCAGATAGCGGGTGATGCCGATGCCGGTCTCCACCTGAACAGAAGCCAGGATCGGCTCCAGCTTCTCCTTGGCCAAAGCGATGTGAACATGGAACATGTTCGAAACCGGTACTTTCGGCAGAGTGGACACATGAGGGCAGCTGTTGAACAAGGCCGCCAGCTCCTTGGCCCCTTCGTAGTAAAGCCCCATCTTGCCGATGCGCTGCCGGAAGTAATAGGCCGAGGAGATGATGTAGGGATAGAGGCTGATCAGGTCTCCTCCGTGCCGTCTCTTCCAAATCTTCGATTGCTCGGTGAATGCCTCCGGTCCGGCCAGAATCGCTCCGGCTACCGCGCCGATTCCTTTGTAGAAAGAGATATATACGCTGTCAAATAATTGGCAGACCTCGGCTGCGGTTTTGCCGTAATAGGGGAGAATTTCGAACAGCCGCGCACCGTCGAGATGAAGCCGGATTCCCCGTTCCCGGCAATGGGCAGAGATGGCCTCCAGCTCTCCAAAAGGGGGAAGCTGGCCGCCGATTTCCCGCTGCGGCAGCTCCAGCAGGAGGCAGGAGAGGTCGCCCTCGATGGCCAACACATCCTCAAGCGTAATCAGCCGATCCTTGTCGGCGAGCAGCAGCGGCTCCAGATGATGCAGCTCCTTCAAGCCGTCTTGTTCGTGAATCTCCAGGTGGCAGAGCGGGTGGTAGGCCACCCGTTTGCAGCCGACTTGGTCACTCCAAATGCGCAAAGCGATTTGCTGGGCCATGGTGCCGCTCGGAAAGAAGACGGCGGCTTCCTTGCCGAGCAAGCCCGCCATTTCCGCCTGAAACGGTTCAATGTGCGGTCCTCTGCCGTAGACATCGGCCCCGAGGCTTCCTTCTACCTCAGCAAAAGCGTCCTTCAACATCCCTACCTTCCATTTCCCGTGTCCTCCGAGTTGATTGGCTGCTGTCATATAAGAACGCATTAAGCTTTTTTCATCGATCATTCGGTACACCCACCTTTTCTTCTGTGCGGCGAATTTGATTTGTCTCTATCATCCCAAGCCTGCTCCCAAAAGGCAATAAGAGATTGTTCAACAAAAAAGAGGATATCCCTCCGCCATCTAGGATGACGTTGGGGATATCCTCTTCCTCCTTAAGTGTTGCCGGAGACGAGCTCCTTGAATTACTCGCTGCGAAGAGCGACAACCGGGTCTTTCTTGGCGGCGAACTTGGCGGGCATGAAGCCGCCCAGCATGGTGAGCGATACGCTCAGCGCCACCAGCAGGAAGGCGTGCAGCGGATTGAGCTGCGCCACGTTCGACAGGTCAGTGATGCTCTTCAGGATGAGGTTGATCGGAAGGGTCAGGAGGTAGGCGATGGCAATGCCGAGCAGGCCGGAGAGCGATCCGATGATGAAGGTTTCCGCGTTAAATACCCGCGTAATGTCCTTCTTCCGGGCGCCCAAGGCGCGCAGAACGCCGATTTCCTTCGTCCGTTCCAGAACAGAGATGTAGGTGATGATCCCGATCATGATGAGGGAGACGACGAGCGAGATTCCCGCGAAGGCAACCAGGACGATGGTGATGCCGTTCATGATGCCGCTCGACAGCTTGGTGACGATCTCGGCCATGTCGGTGTAGACGATCTTGTCCTTCGTTTCCTTGCCTTCGTTCCACTTGTCCAGGAAGCTGACGATGCTTTCCTTCGCTTCGAAGTCCTTGGGATACAGGGAGATCATAGCGGGGATGCCCGAAGCGCCGAGAGAACCAAGCGCATCCTCCTGCGTGAGGGCTGTGAGCGGATCGACGGAGCCGACGCTGGTTTGGCCAATCATGACTTGGTTGTTCATGGGGTTCGCTTCGCTTGCTTCCAGGAAAGGCTTACCGGATACGACATTAAGCTTAGTATCTTGCGTTTGCGCTTTCGCGACAGCAGAATTCTTCGCATTCTCGATGAAGGTTTCGGCCAGCTTATCCGAGTAGGCGATTCCGGCTGTCATGGTGGACATTGGCGAATCTTCCTGCTGACGGATGATCCCTGTAATCTTCAAGGTAACGGCATTCGGGTTGTTGTACAGCTTGCTCAGGTTGGCGGCATCGCCGTTTACCGTGAACAGGGAGCCGTTCTTCGTATAGAAATCGTCGTTGTAGATCAGCTTGAATTCTTTGCCGACGATCTGGTCGAACGAAATGGATTTGGCCTTGTAATCGAGGCCGAGCGCTTCGAGGGCGCTGTTGTTAAGACGGTTGTAGGAGTCGACGACCATGACGAGGTCGGTTGGCTCCTTGGGCAGGCTGCCGGCGAGAAGGTCATAGTAGGATTCCAGGTAGCTGCTCGTCGAGCCGCCCGGCTTGCTCGGATAAGGAGCGAAGCCTGCGTTGTTTGTGTTGAGCGAGACGGCATTCGTTCCATCCATACGGAGGACGTTCATGTTCACTTTGCGGCTATAAGAGATCCCATCAAGGTAATCCGGGGAAATTCCTTGGAGGTACTCGATGTACTCCGGGGTTATCACGTTCTTGTGCAGGATCGTGTTGGCCATGGGATCGTACGGATAGAGCTCGCTTGCCTTGGTAAACTCGGTCATGCCTGCGGTTCCCTGCATCTGCCCGGGGGAGGTGGCGTTCGCCGTGTCGAGCATAGCCGCGGTCTGGCTGACCGTGACGGGGAAGTTGGACAGAGCACCGGATTCGTAGCTGCTGATCTGCTTGTCAAACCCGTTCGACAAGGACAGAATGAGCGCAATGCCGATGATGCCGATGCTGGAGGCAAAGGCCGTGAGGGCCGTCCGCCATTTCTTCGTGCCGATGTTCTTGCCGGACAGTTTGAGGGCGGTCCAGAAGCTCATCGCGGTTTTCTTGAGCTGGTAATTGCTGCGGATGCTTTCTTCCTCCGGCGGGTTACTGTCGGAGATGACGTTGCCGTCCCGGAATTGCACGATCCGATCGGCATAAGTCTCGGCCAGCTCGGGGTTATGCGTAACCATGATGACCAGCTTGTCCTTGGCGATCTCCTTGATGAGCTCCATGATTTGCTCGCTGGTCGCGGTATCAAGAGCACCGGTCGGTTCATCCGCCAGGATGATGTCGGGATCGTTCGCCAGCGCCCGGGCAATGGCGACCCGCTGCATCTGACCGCCGGAGAGCTGACCCGGCTTCTTGTGAATGTGCTCCTGCAAGCCGACGCGCTCCAGCGCTTCCAGCGCCTTCTTGCGCTTGGTGGATGCGGATACGCCGCTCAAGGTCATGCCCATCTCGACGTTGTCGGTGATGCTGAGGTGGGAGATCAGGTTGTAGCTTTGGAAGATAAAGCCGACGCTGTTGTTGCGGTAAGCATCCCAGTCACGGTCCTTGTAGTTCTTCGTGGACGCTCCGTTGATAATCAGGTCGCCGCTGTCGTACTGGTCGAGCCCCCCGACGACGTTCAAGCAGGTGGTTTTGCCCGAGCCGCTCGGTCCCAGAATCGCCACGAATTCGTTCGCGCGAAACCGCAGGTTGACGCCGTTCAGCGCCTTCTGGGTAAAGCTTCCGGTGGTGTAGCTTTTGGTAATGGATTTGAGTTCTAGCATGACCGGTTTCTCATCCTCTCTGTCTCTTTGTTCCTTTTTCTCTGTTCTTGAAAGTCACTCTTCGTCTCGATTGCGTTCAGCATAACACGGGTTTATGAACTCAATATAAACTAAGTACGGAAGCGGGCGGGTAGGGTTTCGGTTTATGATGGGTTCACATTCAGGCTGTATAATAAGACAGACGAAGTAGGTTCACAAATTGTGAGAAAGGCGGGAAAGCCATGAACACGGTACTGGTGGCAGAAGACAACGAGAAGCTGCGTCAGTTGATGGGAACGGTTCTCGTCAAGAACGGGTACCAGGCCATTCTGGTGGAGGATGGCCAGCAGGCGCTCGATCTCCTGGAGACGACCCACGTCGATCTGTTGATCGCCGATATTATGATGCCGAATGTAGATGGATATGAGCTGACACGCCGGCTGCGGGAGGCCGGGTATCTGAATCCCGTTCTGATGGTAACGGCAAGAGAGAGCTTTAGGGACAAGCAGATGGGCTACCTTGCGGGGACGGATGACTACATGGTGAAGCCCATTGATGTGAATGAAATGATCCTGCGGGTGGGCGCGCTTCTGCGCCGGGCCAAGATCGCCAGCGAACGCAAGCTGACCATCGGAGAGCTGGTGCTTGATTACGACTCCATCACAGTCTTTCGTGGAGCGGAAGAGACTCCTCTTCCTCAAAAGGAGTTCTATCTGCTGTATAAGCTGCTCTCCTATCCGAATAAAATCTTCACCCGGATTCAACTGATGGATGAAATTTGGGGGATGGAGTCGGAGACAGACCTGCGCACCGTGGATGTGCACATCAACCGCCTTCGGGAGCGGTTCCGCAAGGATAATGAGTTCGAGATCGTCACGGTCCGCGGATTGGGCTACAAGGCGGTGAAGCTCGTTTGAATCATCATCGTAAGCAAGGCGGAAATGGGGACGCAGAGCCGGGAATCTCTCGGAGATTAACCCGCATTCCCGGAGATTTGTGGGGGATGCTGGTTCTGTTCGTATTTGGTATCATGCTGTCCGCCGGTATTATCATGGCGATTCTGGCATTTATTGTCATCCAGTTTCATTTGGTCCGAACAGGGCATCCGAATTTTTTATTGGTGATCGCGATCATGACGATGACCAGTGTCTTGCTCGGGACCATCATCACCGGCCTCACCGGGCGGAAGGTGCTCGCCCCCTTGACCCAGCTCAGCGACGCGGCCAAGGAGGTCGCCAAAGGAAATTTCAATGTGAGGCTGGACTACGAGACCCATAAGGTGCGAGAGCTGGGCGAGATGGCGCACAACTTCAACAAAATGGTCCAGGAGCTGAACGGCATCGAAACGCTGCGGAACGATTTCGTGGCGAATGTCTCCCACGAGTTCAAGACACCGATCGCAGCGATCGAAGGATATTCCGCCCTGCTTCAGGACCCGGAGCTTCCCATGGAAGAGCGCGAGGAATACAGCCGCCTGATCATGGAGAGCACGAAGCAGCTGTCCTCGCTCTCCAGCAATATTCTGAAGCTGTCCAAGCTGGAAACCCAGGAGATCACATTGAACGCGAGTGAGTTTCCACTGGACGAGCAGATCCGCCATGCTCTGCTGTTCCTGGAGCCCTTGTGGAACGAGAAGGAGCTGAACCTGGAGCTGCAGCTGGATCCCGTCCGGTACATTGGAGACGAGGAGCTTCTTATGCAGGTCTGGATGAACCTGCTGGGCAATGCGATCAAGTTTACGGAGCGCGGCGGCGAGATCGGCGTCACCTTGCGCAGCGCGGAGGACGGCGTTACCGTTTCGGTGTCCGATACAGGCGTTGGCATGAGCGAGGAGGTTCAGCGAAGGGCGTTCGAACGCTTCTACCAGGGGGACCGTTCCCGAGCCCGGGAGGGCAACGGGCTCGGGCTCCCGCTCGTCAAGCGCATCGTCGAGCTGTGCGGGGGAGAAGTCAGGGTAGAGAGCGAGCCGGGGGCCGGGGCCGTGTTTACGGTGCGGCTTCCGGAGCGGGTATGGTAATATGAGGGATTAAAGTATAACACTGGGTTATTGCTATACCGATATATTTGAAGGAGGGTGAAGATCCCTACTTTTTTTATGGAGGAATCCCATGATTGAAAAAGCATCATTTTTTGCCTTGGTCCAGGAGGCGAGCAGAAACCGTGAAAGCTATGTCCAACAAGCAAAATCAAAGGTTGTTCGGTGGGAGTACACCGAAGGGGATCGCTATGCAATCCCTCCATTCTGGTTCGAACGCAATCTGGAGCCGCAAGCGCCGCTGCTTGATTCCGAAGATGGAACGGTGGCATATGGTTTCGATGTGGACGGCCATGTTTGTTATGTACAATGGATAATAGAAGAGTGTTTCGACCGAGAGAATGACCGCTTGATCAACCGTCGTTATCAAAACGGCTCTTTGGATTCGATTGAGGTGGTTCAAATTGCAGACGATAAGCCTGTTCATTATACGGAATTTATCGTTCGCAACGGAACCGAGCCCGGACAGGAATGGCATTTCGAAGAAAAGTATCAATATGATCATGACCGCTTGACTACTATCCTTCGTAGGGAGTATTGGAATGCAGGACAGGATGAACGAAGACAGGAATTCACCTTGACCTATGATGGGGAGGGTGCCTTGTTTTCTATTTATAAAGATGGAAGCCATCATTATCAAGTCTTCCAGGAGGAGCAAGTGCGTGAGCTTCGTGAAAAAGTGAAGAAAGAGCTTATAATCGCCTCGGAGCAAGCCATGAAGCGAATTGGCTTGAAGATTGGGGATGAGACGCTCTGCTTTGTGGCTATCTATCTTCATGATGAACCCGAGGCGGTAATCGCTCCTGTTTTTCAACCTGGTGTGCAACGGATAAGGGATGAGCAACTGCTCGAAGGAGAGGGACCCGCCGGGCTCTGGAATTCAGGAGAGCATCCGGTTTCCTATCAAGATGACCCGGAAGATGATAAACTAAAGGAACCTTTTCACCTGCTACTGGCTTATTGGCAGGTTTATTCCGACTGGTCAAACTCGCTTTTACGCCCTGTTTTGCCGTATGGTACATGGTGGGGAGAAGCGAAGGCGCTTTGGCAAGAAGTGGCGATGGAGCTCAACCGGATGGATTGGAAGCCTTATATTCGTGTGACCGATCTTTTCGTTGTTTTTGCTGATGAAGAAGGCTTTGATGTGGATGGTGGAGATTTTGAGGGCAGCGTCCCGCTGGAAAAGATTCTCTTACTCCGAGAAGCTGGTCTACTCTAATTCTTAAACCGGGCTTCCATGAGGTGTACGGGAAGACAAGGAGAGGTGCAACAATCCATGAAGAAGAGTTTCACCAAGAAACTAGGGTATGGGGTTCTCCTCGCCCTCGGTGCAGTCGGCATCGTGAACACGATTCTTATGCTGACCATTACCAATGTGAACGTAGGGACGCTGCTGCCCGGGACGGCAGGCCTGCTGCTCGTGATCATCGCCCTCTTGAAGCTGACCCGCTACCGGGATCGGCCGCTCGTGAGGAGCCGTCCCCTTCGCATCACCCTGCTGCTCGGGGCCATGCTCTCCCTGCTCAGCTTCATCGGAATCGGGGTCCTGATCCAATCGGAGGCCCGCTCGCAGGAAGACACTGCGGTGGATACCCTGATCATTCTGGGTGCGGCTCTCCACGGGGAAACGCCCTCCGCGTCCTTGAAGGCCCGATTGAACGAAGGCATGGACTACCTCAACCGATACCCCTCCACCCAGGTGGTGGTCACAGGCGGACAGGGCTTCGGTGAAGCCATTACAGAAGCCGAAGCAATGAAACGCTACCTGGTCGCCGGAGGGATTGACCCCGAGCGCATTTTACTCGAAGAGCGCGCCACGAGCACCATGGAGAATTTCCGCTATTCCAAAGAGCTTCTGGAAACTCGCGGCTCCGACGAGAAGCGGGTCATGATCGTAACGAACGATTTTCATATGTTCCGCGCCAAGCTGCTCGCTCGGCGCAACGGCTTCGAGCCCCTTGGGATCGTGAGCGTAACCCCGAGGTCGGTCAGTATAAACAGCTACGTACGTGAATGCCTTGCTGTCATCAAATCCTACCTACTTGACCGATAGAATCGCACTTTCGAAAGGACTACCTGCTTCCATGCGCCAGCCTAAAGACTTCCGCCTCCTGTGGACGGGGCAAACGATCTCCAACTTTGCGGACAGCCTCTATACCTTGACCATCGTAACCTTGGTCTACAAGTTGACCGGCTCTGCGCTGTTCTCTTCCTTCATCCCGCTCGCCCGCGTGGCGGGTCAGCTCTCCTGCGGCCTGCTGTCGCCTCTCATCATGGACAAGATGAAGCTCACCTCCCTCATCAAGCTCTCCCAGGGATTGCAAGCCATCCTGTTCGGCATCCTCGTCCTGATCACCAACGGTATGGACACGAGCACCATTCCGCTCGCGCTGGTGATGGTCGGCCTTCTGTCCTTCACGGACGGGGTTACCACGCCGGTGCGGAATTCGCTTATCCCTCAATACACGGGCAAGGATACGCTGCTCAAGGCGAACGGCCTGATGGCCACGACGGACCAGATGGTGCTCATGCTCGGCTGGGCCGGCGGGGGGATTCTGGTCAGCCGGATCGGCGGCCATGCGGCCATGCTGTGGATTCTGGCCTTGTACGGCATCTCGTTGGTCTTGACGGTTCTGCTGCGCGAACCTCATGGGCAAGAAGCAGGGCATGCCGAGGAGAAGCAGGAGGCAACCCAGTCGGCTCCGATCAAGGAGAAGTCTAGCAATGCGGTGGAGAACCGGCGCAAGGCGGAGGCCGGTGCCTGGGACTCGATCAAGGAAGGCTGGGTCGCCATCTGGGAGCATTCCACCCTTCGACTGATCCTGACCATGAAGATCGTGGAGGGAGCGGTGAGCGCGTCGTGGATTGGAGCTCTTCTGCTCATCTACGTAACCGACCAAATCCAGCAGGGCGAAGAGTGGTACGGCTTCCTGAACGGCGGCTACTTCGCCGGGGCGATCCTGGGCGGGCTGATGCTCGTCACCCTGACCAAACGGTTGAAGCGTTATCCCGGACGCTCCATTGCCTTAGGCGCTGGAGTGATGGGTGTGATGACGCTGTTCTTCACCTACACAACGGTACCGTGGATCGCACTCGTTCTCACGATTGCGATGGGACCCTTCCAGCAGGTGCGGGAGGTCACCCAGCGCACCGTCTTCCAGCAAGCTTGCCCCGAGGACAAGCTGCCCAAGGCCTTAAGCGCCGAGAACACGATCAGCTATTCGCTGTTCGGGCTTTCGGTCGTGCTGCTTTCGTGGCTCACGGACCGGTATGGCATCACCTTCGTCTATACGATGACCGGCGTGTTCAACCTCGCGGTTTGCCTGATTGCCGTCATAGGCAGGAGAAAGCTGCGATCCGATGCGATCTCATGAGCAGGAAGGAGGGGCAACCATGACCATTCAGATTCTCGTCATGCAAGGGCCGAGCGCTTCCGGCAAAACGACCCTGCAAGCCCGGCTGGGCTTGCCCCGCGTCGTCACCTGGACCTCCCGGGCTCCCCGCCAGCAGGAGACGCACGGCATCCATTACTATTTCGCTTCTCGGGAAGAGATGGAGCGGATGCGCGAAGAGGGTGCTTTCCTGGAGACGACGGTCTACAACGGGCATCTCTACGGAACGCCACTCGCCTTCTTTGAGAAGCTGCTTCGGGAAGGGGAGCGGCGTTCGGTCATTCTTGACCCGAACGGAGCGCGCAGGCTGAAGCAGCTGTATCCCGAGGCGGTGCTCCGCATCGGCATTCATGCCGAGGAAACCGACTGCAGGCGCCGCCTTCTCGAACGCGGGACAGCCGAAGAAGCAGAGCGGCGCCTTCAAACCTACGCGGACGAACTCGCCGCCCTATCGGAATGCGATATGATCATCGCCAATTCGGATGAACAGCGCGTCAGTGCGGAAGCCATCATGGATTTGCTGCAGAAAGGATTAACCACGTGAACGAATCTGCTTATTGGGCCCGCCTGAACAAGGCGGGCGTTGTGTTAAATGACGTGCAAAAACAAGCGGTCCTGCAATCGGAGGGCCCTCTCCTCCTGCTGGCGGTGCCGGGCTCAGGCAAGACCACGACGCTTATCTCCCGGATCGGCTACCTTACCCAGGTGAAGGGAGTCAATCCGAAGCGGATGCTGGCCGTGACTTTCAGCCGGGCGGCGGCGAGGGATATGCGTGAGCGGTTCGAGCGGTTTTTTCCAGAGATGGAGATGCCGAATTTCTCGACTCTACACAGCTTGGCTTTCGGGATTCTACGGCAAGATTTCTGGCGAAGAGGAGAACCCTTCCAATCGCTGGAGGGGGAACGCCGAGGCGGTTCCGAAGCCCAAGAAGAAGCAGAAGGCGATGTGCTGCCGGATAGCCTGGAGCCGGGACTCCCGCAGATGCTGACCAAACGGATGATTCTGAAGGAGCTGTACCGCAGCCATGTCCGCGAGCTTCCGACCGAGGATCAACTGGAGGATTTGGAGACCTACATCACCTGCGTGAAGAACAAAACCCTTCCCGGGGAAAGATGGGCGAAGGTGGACGCACCGTTTCCCCATGCGGAAAAGCTTCTCGATGCCTATGAAACCTACAAGCGAGAGAGTCCGAACGGGCGTCTCATCGACTTTGACGATATGCTCGTGCTGGCGCTCGAAGCGCTGCAACGGGACAAGGGACTGCTAAAGGCTTATCAAGGCCGATATGACTACATCCTGACCGACGAAAGCCAGGACACCTCGCTCGTGCAGCATGCGATCATCGCCTGGCTGGCGGAGAAACACGGCAACCTGTGCGTCGTGGCGGACGACGATCAGAGTATCTACGCGTGGCGGGGGGCGGAACCTCGCTACCTGCTGAACTTTCGCGGGGAGTACCCGGGAGCCAAGCTCCTCTACATGGAGCAAAACTATCGCTCCTCCCGAGAGATTGTCGAAGCGGCCAATGCGTTTATCGGCCGCAACAAGCAGCGATACCCCAAGAAGATGAACACCCTCAATCCGGTTGGGGAGCCGCTCGTCTTTCATCGCTTCGGGGACTATCGCATGCAGATGACCTACCTGGTGGAACAGCTTAGCAAGACGAGCGACCTGTCGGAGACCGCCGTGCTGTTCCGCACCAACACGTCGTCTATTCCGCTCATGAACCGATTGGACCGGGCGGGCATTCCCTTCTATATGAAGGATGTGGACAATCGCTTCTTTTCCCACTGGGTCGTCGAAGACATCTTGAACTTCATGAGGCTGACCTTTACGGAAAAAAGGGTAGAGCTTCTGGAGAGGCTCGTCTCGAAAATGAACGGCTACCTAAGTCGAGCCCAAGTGGAGGCGCTGAAGGAGCTGGACATCGGGGAATCGATGTTTGACGCTCTGCTTGCCAGTTCGCTTCTGGCCGACTATCAGGTGAAGCCGCTCACGGAATCCCGCGATACCCTCCGCAGCTTGAAGGGGGCGCCGCCGCTTGCGGTGATCCGTTCGGTGCGAGAGGAGCTTGGGTATGACAAGGCACTGGACAAGCTGAGCGAACGGCGCGGCTACAACATGGATTACATCTCCGGCATCCTCGACGCGCTGGAGGATATCGCGGAACCTCTCCTGACGATGGAGGAATTCGCTGAGCGGCTCGCCTACCTCCGCACCGTGCCCCGCAAGCCCCGTCCCAAAAAGGACCAGCCTGCGGTGACGCTTTCGACCTTCCACAGCGCCAAAGGGCTTGAATTCGAGCGAGTTTATCTTATCGACCTCGTGGAAGGCATTGTTCCCGATGAGCGGGATGACACGGAAGAGAAGATGGAGGAAGCGGTGAGGCTGTTCTACGTGGGCATGACACGGGCCAAGCGGAAGCTGACGCTGATCTCCTACGGCAAAAAGGACAAGAAGGACCTTGTGGAATCCCGCTTCATGAAAGCCGTTCGACGCATTGTGAACCCGCAAGAGGCAGGCGATGGAGCATCGACCCCAAGAGGCGCAAGATCGGGAGGAACAGGAGGGGGGACGGGCCGCACGGGACGCCAGCAGGGCGGTGGACGGAAGGAATGGACGGCTGCTCCGAGCCGGTCGGGCTCCTCAACTGCTAAGGCGGCGAGATCGTCTGCGCCGCTCACCCCGGTTCGTTCGAAGTACTACGATCCTGCCTATCAGGCAGAGGTGCCTTTTTTGAAGGAAGGGGAGACCGTCCAGCATTCCGTGATCGGACGCGGCATCATCCGCAAGCTGGAGGGAGATCGCATCGAGATTGAGTTCAAATCGGGAAATCGTGCATTTTCTATCGGCGCATGTCTGGAAATGAATCTACTAAAGGGTGTATAATTGAACCGAAACGAACATTATGAATCGTTCACATCGAACATAAAGGGAAGACGGTCCCTTCGGAGAAGGAGTGATCTCGGATGACTTCGGACGGATTCAAGCTGGAAAATCGGGTGTGGGGCCCCTTCCGCCCTGCTGGCCGAAGGCTCTACGGGTCTGAAGAGGAGTGGGAGGCGTTTCGGCGCGCATTCCGCGAGGAGGATGCCTTTCGGGAAGAACGGGAGGAGCTCTTGCAGGAGGGAGCTCGCTTGCTCAATTCCCCTGCCCCCGTCCTGAGCTATGCCCGGTTTGCGCTTTTTGCCGAGCGAGGGTCCCGGCTGGAGTATGAACGCGTCTATTTCGAGCAGAGGCGGCGAATGAACACGTTCGCCCTGCTTGCCCTCTTGCTCCCGGATCATCCGAACCGGGAAGAGCATCGGGCTGCGCTGCTGGAGAGTCTGTGGTCCGTGTGCAGCGAGTTTACCTGGTGCCTCCCGGCACATGTGGATCCGGCTCGTTCCTTCACCGGGGAGATCGACCTGTTTGCGGCCGAAACCGGATTCTCTCTGGCCGAGCTCTCGGTGCTGCTCGGGGATCAGCTTCCGCCATTCCTTCGAGCTCGTATGGAGGAATTGGTGGAGGAGCGGCTGTTCCGCCCCTTTCTTGAGGGCGGGCCATATGGTTGGGAGGAGGCGGAGCACAATTGGTCGGCGGTGTGTGCAGGCTCTCTCGGCTCGGCGGCTTTGCTGCTCCTGAAGGATGAGAATCGGCTTCGGCGCATTTTACTAAGGACCGAGAAGAGCATGAGCGCTTACCTGCGAGGGTTTGACGATGACGGAGCTTGCCTGGAAGGTCTGGGGTACTGGAATTATGGCTTCGGGTACTTCGTTTACTATGCAGACTTGCTTGACCGGAGAACCTCGGGAGAGCGGAATTGGTTTCATGAGGAGAAAGTGAAGCGGATCGCCGGCTTCCAGCAGGTAGCTTTTCTTGGAGGAAGAGCGGCGGTCAACTTCTCCGATGCTGATCCTTTTGCAAGCGTTTCCATCGGACTCTCGCATTATCTGGCCAACAAGCTTCCGAATGTTCAAGCTCCGCCGGCCTCCCTTCGGGCTCCTTACACGGAGGATGCCTGCAGCCGTTGGGCGCCGGCCTTCCGCAGCCTGCTGTGGAAGTCTCGATCTACGGGGGAAACAGATTGGCCTCCTGGAAGCTGGTACCTCCCGGATGCGAGGTGGTGGATTTCCCGCGTGCATACCCGAGCCGGGACCTTCGGGTTTGCGGCAAAGGGAGGGCACAATGGAGAGCCGCACAATCACAACGACCTGGGCCATTTTCTGATCGTGGCTCGCGGAGAGGTGCTTCTTGCAGACCTGGGCTGTGGAGAGTACACCCGGGATTACTTCGGCGAAGGGCGGTATGCGTACGCCTGCAATGGATCGCAGGGACATTCCGTGCCGATTATGAATGGTCAATTGCAGATGCCAGGAATTGCTTTTTCGGCTCCTGTGGCGGAGGCGGTATGCGGGGAGCACGAGGACCTCTTCTCGGTAGAGCTGGCTGGAGCCTATCCGGGTTCCGGGGTTCGATCGCTTAAACGGACCTGGCGTTGGGAGAAGGAGGAGCTGCCTCGTCTTACGCTGCTTGATTCCTTTTGTTCGGATGACGGGCTTCCGGTGAACTTGACGGAGCGGTTCGTGACGCGGATTCCTCCGATGGTGGAAGCGAGCGGAATTCGCCTCATGGGAAAATGCGGCCTGTCGATTCGGATGACGTATGACGCCGAACGGTGGACACCCGAGGTAACGGAGCGAACGTTCCGGGACCATGAAGGAGCGGACGCGGTTTGGTACACGGTTGATTTCCACTTGCGGGAGCCGCAGGTAAGTGGGGAAGCGCGGTTTGACTTTCTCTATCAGGAGAGTGCAGAGGAGGAGCGATCATGACAAGCGAACGGGAAAAGAGGAATGCGTCGCAAGTGTCCCCGTCGGAAAGCTGGGTAGACGAGGCATGGCGCCGGGCTTTGGAGAAGACGCTGACGAATGCGAAGCGAATCGGAGCGGGCTTTCCGCATGCGAGCGAAGGCGGACGCTATGGGCTGGCGGAACCGGAATGGTGGACGGCGGGCTTCTGGCCCGGCATGCTAGGGCTCCTCTACAGCGGAAGCGGGGAAGAGGAATTGGCCCGTCTGGCCGGGGAGTGCGAGGAGCGGCTCGACTCCGTGCTGGACGGCTTCGTGCGGCTGGATCATGATCTCGGCTTCATGTGGACGCTGACGAGTGTGGCCTCCTACAAACGAAGCGGAAGTGAGGCTTCCCGCATTCGGGCCCTCAAGGCGGCCAATTACTTGGCCGGACGCTTCAACCTGAAGGGCGGCTTCCTCCGTGCCTGGAACCCGTGGCATGAGGGAGACCGGAACACAGGGCTCGCCATCATCGACTGCTGTATGAATGTCTCGCTCCTGTTCTGGGCGTCTCGGACGAGCGGCGACCCCCGCTACGCCCATGTGGCGGAGGCGCACATGGATACGGTAGTAAAGCATTTTGTGCGAGCGGACGGGTCGGTTTACCATGTGGTCCTCTTCGATCCGATCACGGGGGAGAGGCAAGAGGCTCTCGGCGGGCAAGGGTATGCTCCCGAATCAGCCTGGTCGCGGGGGACGGCTTGGGCCCTCTATGGATTGACTCTCGCGTACCATCATACGGGCAAGGCTGATTACCTGGAAGCGGCTCAGCGGGTTGCGAACTTCTTCCTGAGCCGCCTGCCGGATGATCTCATTCCGGCATGGGACTTCCGCGCTCCACTGGAGCTGCAGGAGCTTCGCGACTCCTCGGCCGGGGCTTGCGCGGCCAGCGGGCTACTGCTTCTGGCCGACAAGGGAGGCGAAGAAGACGGCCATGTCTATCGGCGGATGGGCGAGCGTCTGCTTCAGGCGCTGGATGAGCGCTGCGGCTCGTGGAACGATGCTCAGGAGGAGGGCTTGCTGAAGCACGGCACAAGCCATTATCCCGAGCAGAGGAATCTCGATGTGCCGCTCATCTATGGCGATTACTTTTTTGTGGAAGGACTGGCGCGCCTGAAGGGCATCGGTCCAATTCCGTGGGAATGAGGAGGTTCTGAGCATGAAAGAGCATAGAGAGTGGTCGATTGCAGCCGATCAGCTTCGCAAGAGCCCGATGCGGACGAAACGGGACGTTCAGGAGGCGCTTCGTCATCTGCTCATGCCGCTGGAGGAGCATCTCAGCGAAGGAGGGGGACGCCTCGCGCTCCGGTACAGCGGGGCAGGGCATCCGCATCCCGTCGCCGACATGGAGGGATTCTCGCGGCTCCTGTGGGGGATGGCTCCCTACGTGGCGGGGGATTCCGAAGAAGGCGAGAGCGAAGCGTGGTGGTCGCGATGCCTGCGTGGAATTCTGGCGGGAACCGACCCGGACAGCGAGGATTACTGGGGCGAGGTCAACGATTATGACCAGCGTCTCGTTGAGATGGCGGCGATCGGGCTCGGCTTATGCCTGATCCCCGAGAAACTGTGGGAGCCTCTGGAGGAGAAGGAAAAAGCCAACCTCTACGCTTGGCTGAGTCAGGTGAACGATCATTCCTGTTGCGATTGCAACTGGCTGTTCTTCCCCATCATGGTGAACCTCGGCTTTCGCCGTGTAGGCTTGCCGGTGAACCAGGAGCTTATGGAGGCGAATCTCGACCGGATGGAGTCGTTCTACCTCGGACGAGGCTGGTACAGTGACGGCGAAGGGGGGCATAGCGATTACTACATCCCGTTTGCCATTCACTATTACGGGCTGCTTTACGCCACCTTCATGGGTGAGGAAGACCCGCAGCGGGCAACGCTCTTCAAGGAGCGGGCGGCGGCCTTTGCGGCCGATTTCCTCCAGTGGTTCTCTCCGGACGGCTCAGCAGTGCCGTATGGCCGCAGCTTGACCTACCGCTTCGCACAGGCGGCGTTCTGGAGCGCTTTGGCTTATGCGGAAGTCGAGGTGCCGGGGCTTACAACGGGCATGCTCAAAGGGCTCGTCCTGCGTCACCTGCGCTGGTGGTGGAAGCAGCCGATTCTCGATGCAGCTGGTGTGCTCACGGTAGGGTACGGCTACCCGAACCTCGTGATGGCGGAGAATTACAACGCCCCCGGCTCCCCCTATTGGGCGTTTAAAACCTTTCTCGTGCTTGCTTTGCCTGACGATCACCCCTTCTGGAAGGTCGACGAGGAGCCCTTGCCGACGCTGCCCAAGCTCTCCATTCAGCCGGAGCCTCATCTCGTGCTGTGTCGAGACGAGGAGACGGGGCATGTGGCGGCCTTCAACAGCGGGCATCGATCCTCGAACGAGCACACGCACACGTCAGCGAAGTACGAAAAGTTCGCCTATTCCACTGCGTTCGGCTTCAGCGTCCCCCGTGCCGAGTGGGGGCTTTGGCAAGGCGCCTTCGACTCAATGCTGGCGTTGTCGGAGGAGGATAACCTGTTCCGCGTCCGCCGACGGAACGAGGAGACGCGCATCAAGGGCGACGTACTCTATGCGCGCTGGCAACCGTGGCGCGATGTCGAGGTGGAGACCTGGGTCATCGCCGGACTTCCTTGGCATGCCCGGGTCCATCTCATCAAGACGAGGCGAGGGCTGGATGCGGCGGAAGGGGGCTTTGCCCTGGGCCTTGGGAGCACCGGCCCGGGAAGCGGGGTTGAGAATTGCGGCGTCTGGGCCCGCACGGAACACGGCGCGGTCGGCGCTTACGGACTCGTTGGATTTTCGCAGGCAGAGGTTCTCTACCCGCAGGCGAATACGAACGTGCTCCACCCGCGCACGGTGATTCCAACTTTGCGGACCGCGCTTCCCCCCGGAACCCACCTGCTCGCCGGCCTCTTTTACGGGCGTCCAGGCTCGACGCCCGATGCCCACCCGGACGCCTTGACGGCAGACGCGGCGAGGGAGGCGGCCATGCGGCTCGGCGTCAGCGTGCACGAGGGAGAGGTCAAGATCGTCAAGCCGCATGGCACGACGATCATTCGGCTTTAAGCGGCGCCGCATCAAATCCGCGCTTGGCGCTGCATCCAAACCGATGAAAAAGCCCCTTGTTTCCCGCAAAGTGCGGAAACAAGGGGCTTTTGGCTTCAATGGATTGAAATCGAAGAGGCTGCATGCGCCTTTCGATCGATCGCCCTGCTCAGCGGGCCATCCAGCCGCCGTCGACGCAGAGGACGTGGCCGTTCACATAATCGGAGGCAGAGGAGGCCAGGAAGATGGCGGGGCCCTTCACATCCTCGGCTGTTCCCCAACGCCCGGCCGGGATTCGATCGGTAATGGAACGGGTACGTTCTTCGTCTGACCGAATCGGAGCCGTGTTGTCCGTCGCCATGTAGCCCGGGGCGATGCCGTTGACTTGAATGCCGCTTGCGGCCCATTCGTTCGCGAAGGCCTTGGTCAGCCCGGCAATGCCGTGCTTGCTCGCTGTGTAGCCGGGCACGTTGATGCCACCCTGGTATGAGAGCATGGAGCAGATGTTGATCACCTTGCCGGAGCCGCGCTCCAGCATGTGGCGACCCGCGATCTGCGTGAGCAGGAACGCGGTGCTCAGGTTCAGGTTGATCACGTCGAACCAATCCTGCGCGGAATGGTCCTTGGCCGGGGCGCGGCGAATGATTCCGGCGTTGTTCACGAGAATGTCGACGCGCCTGGTTAAGGTGAGCGCTTCATCGAAGACGCCCTGCAGCTTGCTGTGGTCGCCGAGATCAGCTTCTATACCGAGGGCCTTCCCGCCGAATGCTTCCGCTGAACGGACGGTTTCTTCACTCGAAGTAAGCGAAACGCAGATGAGGTCGGCTCCTGCTTCGGCGAGCGCAAGCGCGATCCCTTGGCCGAGGCCGCGGGCACTTCCGGTGACCAGGGCGGTGTTGCCCGACAGATCGAAGTAAGAGGTCATGATGACAGCTCCTTTGGCAGATGAGGTGAGACGCTCCATCCCGAGGAACCGATCCAGGCTTCTGAGAGGCGGCTCTAGTCCCGGTCCACCCGAACGCCAGCCTTGCGGAATTCCTCTGCCTGCTCGGTCGATAATCCGCTGTCGGTCAGGATGAGCTCGACATCCGACAGCCGCGCGAACGTGCGCAGGGCCGTACGGCCGAACTTATGATGGTCGGCAACGGCATAGACGTGGTTGGCCGTCCTCACGAGCGCCTGCTTGTATTCCAGAGAATCCGTCGTGTAGACGGACAAGCCGTTCTCAGGATGGACCGCAGTGGCGGATACGAACGCCTTTTTCAAATTGAGATGAGACAGATACGAGACGGCCTCGGGACCGGTGAGCACGTTGCGAACACGGGATCCGCCGGGGACGACCAGACGGACGTTGCTCTTGGGTACCAGCTCGCTGATGATGTATAGATCGTTTGTCACGACGGTAAGCGGCAAGCTTCCAATAGCGCGGGCGATGGCGAGGGTCGTGCTGCCTCCGTCGAGGGCAATGATGTCGTTCGGCTCCAGGAGAGCGCAAGCTTTGGCGGCGATCTCCGTCTTTTCCTCGGAGAAGATCGTCAGCGGCTCCCGGGAAGGGAGGATGCCGAACTGCTCGCTCTGCGCGAGCATCGCACCGCCATGCACCCGGAGAACGAAGCCGCGCTCTTCAAGCAGGCTCAAGTCCTCCCGGATCGTCTTGCCCGTCACGCCAAGCTGAGCGCTCAGCTCCTGGACGGTTACCTCTTTTTGCTGCAGGAGCAGTTCCATGATTTTTTCATGCCTTCGGATCGGATTCATCGCGTACCTCTCGTTTCGCGTAGTTTCCTCCTATTGTAGCAAGCTCATGGGAACAGGGTCCATATCATCGTAGCGAATATTATCACCGGCCATGCTCCAGATGAAGGTGTAGCTGCTCGTACCGACACCGCTGTGAATGGACCAACTGGGGGAGATGACCGCTTGCTCGTTGCGCACGATGAGGTGACGGGTCTCCTCCGGCTGCCCCATCAAGTGCACCACCATCGCGTCCTCCGGCAAGCCGAAGTAGAAATACGCCTCCATCCGGCGGGGATGGGTATGGGCGGGCATCGTGTTCCACATGTTTCCGGACTTCAGTTGGGTGAGGCCCATGACGAGCTGGCAGCTCTGGATGCCCTTCGCGTGGATGATGCGGTGGATGGAGCGTTCATTGGAGCTTTCGATCGAGCCGAGCTCAGCCGATTCGGCCTCCGCCAGCGTCGTGAGAACAGTAGGATAGTTCTGATGCGCGGGAGCGGAGTTGAGGTAGAACTTCGCCGGGCTCGCGGGATCATCACTGTGGAATGTGACGGTCTCGGTGCCCTTGCCTACGTAGAGGCAGTCCTTCAAGCCGAGGGAATAGCTCGTTCCGTCCGCCACCACGGTGCCCGGGCCTCCCACATTGATGATGCCGAGTTCCCGACGCTCCAGGAAAAAGGCAACGCCAAGCTCCTTCAGGTCCGTGGTCAAGGCAACCGCTTCGGTGACCGGCATCGCGCCGCCGATGATCATGCGGTCCTCGTGAGTCAACGTGAGCTTCAGCTCATTCGGAGCAAACAGAATCGGAACATGGAACTCCTTGCGCAGCCGATCCGTGTCAAACTGCTTCACCTCATGAGGGTGGGATGCATATCGTCTCTCCATCAGGGTCCTCTCCTTTTGTCCAAGTATGAAAGGGGATACCTTCATCATAAACGTCCGAACGGTTCATTTCAAGATTAAATGAACAAAAGAATGTTCATATAAGTTCATTTGTTAGGATCGGAAAAGGAATCCACTAGCGGAGGAGGAGTAAGTGGAGATCGAAGTTCAGGGGGCATGGTTGGATGGCGAGAATTCCGGTATACTGGGGCAAACACGATGTTGCCGGATATGGCGGCAGAAGAAAGAAACGGGATTCCCTTATGAAAAAGTCGACCATCAACGATGTCGCCCGGGAAGCGGGCGTCTCCAAAAGCACGGTCTCGCAATACCTGAACGAGCGCTATGCGTATATGAGCGAAGAGACGAGAAAGCGAATTGCCGAGGTGATTGACCGGCTGAATTACAGGCCGAACGGAGCGGCCCGCAGCCTGAAGCAAAAGCGGACTCGAACCGTGGGCATCGTCGTCGCGGACATCCGCTATACGTTGTCCATCGAGTGCATCCGTGCCATCGAGAGCGAGCTGGTGAGGCGGGGAAATCAGGTAATGATCTGCAACGCTGACGAAAATCCCGATCTCGAAGGACGCGCCATCGAGGACTTGATCGCCCGCAAGGTGGATGGCTTGATCCTCTTTCCCACCGGCCACCGCCATGCGATGTACAAGCAGCTCGTTGACGAGGACGTACCCTTCGTCTTCCTAGATCGACTGGTGGACGGGGTGACGGCCCACAGCCTGCTGCTCGACAACGAGCGCGCCGCCCGGCTCGCGGTGGATGAGTTTGTGGGCCGGGGGCACACCCGCATCGGCCTGCTCTCGCTCGCCCTCGGGCCGCGGGCCATCACGCCGCGCAAAGAGCGGGTGAGTGGCTTCCGGCGGGCGATGGAGGAGGCAGGCCTTGCGGTGAACGAAGCCTGCCTCGCCAGTGTGCCGGTGGATCGCATTGGAGAGGAGCTCGAGCGCATGCTCGCTCTCCCGGAGCCGCCGACGGCGCTGCTCGCGGCGAACGACCTGGTGCTCGCGGAGGTCCTCAAGGCTGCGAATCGCAGGGGTATCGCCATTCCCGACGAGCTGTCGATCATCGGAATCGATGAGGCGGCCTTCGCCTCCATCTACAATCCGGTGATCACGACGCTGCGCCAACCGGCGTCCGAAATGGGTACGCAGGCAGCAAAGACGATTCTGGCTCGCATTGAGGGCAAGGATGTCGGGGTCCCCATCACCTATCGCTTCCATCCCGAGCTGATTCGCGGCTCGTCGGTGAAGGGCCTTCCATCCCCTCATTGAGCGGAAGGAACGCCTGCGCGAATGCGCCCGCCAGTCTCGATGAATCACAGCCCCGCAAAATAAGCCCGTACCCACTGTCCCCGTCTTACTAGGGGCAGTGGGTACGGGCGTTCTCGTTGCTTAGCCGGTCATGCCGGACCGGTCAAGCGAGGTTAGGCCTTCTTTTTCACAGGGAAGCAGACTTCCGTAACCCATTCCTCGGGATTCTTCGTTTGCGACGGGCTCACGTGATAGATGAGGAACATCGCTCCGTCGAACTCATAGTCATGGTCGCGGACCCATTGAGCAACCGCCTGATTGACGCCGACAAGCTGATCGTAGCCGCCGTTGTAGGTGGCGGAAGCGATGAGGGCGGAGGGCACTTGCTTGAATTGCACGCTGCCGCTGCTTGCGTAGCTTCCTTGCACGGAAATCTGAACCTCCACATCGGGATTTTCCTCTTGGTGCTGCGCGTCGTGAAAGACCGCAAGCGAATAACACGGAGTGGAGTAGGAAATCGAACGCGAGGTCAATTCTCTCATCAGCTCCTCCCAGAGAATCGCTTCTTGATCGTAAGCCGGAATGTGCCGACGCAGGCTCGCTACCTGACGCTGGGGCATTTCTTTGACGGTGACTACGTATTCCATGACATATTCATCCTTTCTGATTTGGCTTAGGGTCGCTTCCAGCTCCTGCAGCTGCCGATTGATCCTTCCGGCTTGCTCGTTCAGCTCGGTTCTCTTGATGAGAAGATACCGATTCAGGGCATCCGCATCGCTGCAGGTGCTCAGAATGTCGGCGATGACGGCCAGACTGAACCCCATCTGCTTGAAGGAGTCGATCCGGTTGGCAAGAGGAAGCTGCGATTCGCTGTAGTACCGGTACCCGGTGAAGGCGTCAATGCTCTCCGGAACGAGGAGGCCAATCTCGTCGTAGTGACGCAGCATGCGGATACTGACCCGGGACAGCCGCGAAAAATCTCCAATTTTTAACATGTTCGGTTCCTCACATATATGTGATTTTTGAGCTCTATCTAACCATAATGTCTCGCATAATGGTAGAGTCAACCCTAAAAAAAGCAGCCTCTCCCGGCAGGGAGAAGCTGCTTTCCTTGTTTGTTCTATCGGAGTCGGAGGCTTGGCGAGGGCAGTGGCCTGTTGAGAGGAGCCGAAGGCCCTCTGCTCAGCGCCCGTGACGCTTCAAATAGGCCTCCAGCTCGGGGCGCGTCGGCAAGCCGTCCATGTCGCCGGGTGCCTGCACCGCGAGCGAACCGAGCGCATTGCCGCGCTTTACGGCTTCGGAGAGCGGCTCTCGCTCAAGAAGTGCGCTGATGACCCCCGTGGCGAAGGCGTCACCCGCACCTACGGTGTCGACAACTTGATCCACACGGAAGCCGGGTACGACGCCCTCTTCCTCTTCGGTCTTGTAGTAGGCTCCTTCCGGCCCGAGCTTGATGACGACGAGCTTGACGCCAAGCTCCAGATAGAAGGAAGCCATTTTCTCGGGATCGGAGCTGCCGGTCAGCAGTTCCCCTTCGTTCACACCGGGGAATATCCAGTCGCAGCAAGCGGCGAGCTCGTTGATCGTCCGAACCATTGTCTCCTGATCTGGCCAGAGGACGGGGCGGAGATTGGGGTCGAACGAAACAGTTTTCCCTTGATGACGCATATGCTTCATAGCATGAAAGCTGAAGGCTCTGGCTGTTGGAGAGAGGGCGGCCGTAATCCCCGTCGCATGCAGATGGCCCGCCCGATTGAAGTACGCTTCGTCAAAATCGGGGACCTCGAGCGTGGAGGCTGCCGAATTATGCCGGAAGTACTCCACCTTCGGGTCTCCGCTCTGCGTCTTGGCCTTGATCAGGATGCCGGTCGAACGGTCGTTCCGAATACGGATCGCACTCGTATCGATGCCCTCCCGATCTTGCGCGCTCCGAATGTAGGTCCCCAGATGATCGTTCCCCAGCTTCGTGAAATAACCGGTTTTGTGGCCGAGCCGGCTGAGCCCGACGGCAACGTTGCTCTCTGCGCCTGCCAGCGCCCGTGTGAACGAATGAACCTCGTGCAGGTCCCCGACCTCATTTGCATAAAACATCGCCATCGGCTCTCCGAACGTGACAGCCGCAAACTCATTGCTCATGGTGCACTCCTCCTCATTCCTCAACGAGCAGCCCGGAATCCCTTCGAAAGTAACACGTAAACCGGTTTTGTACAAGGAGGAATAATTTACGAGAGGATGTCGAAAGAGTGTATCTTTTTCACCCTAATAAATCGTTGACGATTGGCCGTATTTCCGATTACTATGAGGGCGACAAAGGAATATAGTTTAGTAAACTTTGAGAACTGAAGCCCATTTTAGGGAGGGATATCGCTCATGAAGAAGCTGAAGGTGCTGAAGAGCCTTGCCGAATGCGGAGTCGTCGCCGTCATCCGGGCCGACCATCCCGACGAGGCCTGCCGGATGTCGGCTGCCTGCATCGAGGGAGGCCTGACCTCGATTGAAGTCACGTTTACGACACCGAGAGCGGAGGAGGTTATTCGCCGACTGGTTGCAGAGTATGGCGAACGCGCCTTGATCGGAGCGGGCACGGTTCTCGATCCGGTTACGGCCCGCGTGGCGATGCTCGCCGGAGCGGAGTTCATCGTGAGCCCTTCCTTCGATGAGGAGACCGCACGCATCTGCAATCTGTATGGCATTTCATATATGCCGGGCGTTCTTACACTTGGGGAGATCAAGGAAGCGCTCAAGGCGGGTGTAGATATACTCAAGCTGTTTCCAGGCAGCGCCTTCGGCCCCGATTTTGTGAAAGCGGTGAAGGGCCCGATGCCGCATGTCAACATCATGCCAACCGGCGGCGTCGATCTCGCCAACATGGAGCAGTGGCTTGCGGCCGGCTGCGTCGCCGTTGGCATCGGCGGCAACCTGACCGCCCCGGCCAAGAAGGGGCGCTATGAGGAGATTGCTTCTCTCGCTTCGCAATACGTAAGCCGATTTAAGGAGCTGCGGGGATAACGCCTGTCCGCAGGTTTCACAAGATGGCTATGATAGCCTGATGGCAAGGCATGGAACAACACGGAATCGAAACAAGCCAAGAATCCAACGACACGGGTGGGGAACACTCGCTGGAGCGGGGTTCTTTTTTTGGTTATATCCATTTTGTACCTACCGCGCGCATGGGGTACCCGACTATTATGAACTGAGACGCAGCTTCTTTCAGGCATTTGAATGACCGGTCATTCATCCCGAGGAGGGCTGCCCACAGGAAAGGAGGTGAACTTTATGAATAGCATTCACATGCTGGTAGGCATTCCGGGCAGCGGCAAAAGCTACTATGCTGAGGTATGCAGCAAGCGAGAACGAGCCGTGCGGGTTGCAACGGATGAGATCCGAGAGAGGTTGTTCGGCTCCGAGAGCAAGCAGCGCAGCTCCTATGTTGTTTTCCATGAGGCTTATCGCGAGATCGAGCAGGCCCTGAGGGCAGGAAGAAATGTCGTCTTCGACGCGACTAACATCGCCCGAGACCGACGCGTCCAACTTCTCAAGCGATTCCAGGAGGTCCCCGTCCATTGCCACATCCTTGCCGCTCCTTATGAAGTGGCCCGGGATCGGGTTCGAGCTCGAAAGCGAACCATCGAGGACAAGGTGCTGGAGAAGTATGCGAAGAACTTCGAGTTTCCCGTGCTGGCGGAAGGCTTTGAGCGACTGCATCTGGTGCATACCCCAAGGGAGGATAAGCTGCCGAAACCTCTCACCCGAGCTGGACTGGAGGAGCTGCTGGCCGCGAAGGTGGGGCATGACGAGCTTTTCGCCTACTTGACCCGGTCGCCGCATTTTGCCGAGATGGTGGGGTTTGATCAGGAGAATCCCTATCATACGCGGACCTTGTCCCGGCATACGTATGCCGTTCTGGAATATATCGATACGTTCTATGAAGGGGAGCATCGTCTGGCCATGCAGCTGGCGGCTTTGTTCCATGATGCAGGCAAGCCCTTTTGCAAGGTCTGGAAGTCGAATCGCGGCTATTATTCGTACTTTGGGCATGAGCATGTCTCCGCCGCAATCGCTTGTCACGTACTACTGGAGCTGGGCTACGAGGACGAGTTCGTGCTGCAGGTGGTGAACCGGGTAAGCTTTCACATGGAGATTCTGCATGGAGGCGATGCCGGAGCCTCCCGAATCTATCATTTGCTGTCCTGTTACACGAAGGAATCCCGGTACGGCGGAGAGCAGGAAGGGTATGTGGTCCGGTTGGCCTCCGGGTTCCGCTATGAAGCCTTCAAGCAGTCGGTGGCCAAATTTGTCCGCAAAAACCATGTGCAGACGGACGAGCACTGGCTGAGCAAGCCCGTAGAACCGAATCGGCTGGCGTAACGAATGAGAGCGTTGAGCTTATTAACTACCCATCCCAACGAACATTCCCTTTGTAAAAGGTTGATTCCATAGAAAATAAACAAGAGAGTGCTCCTTCGTCATCATAGGTCATAGCCCCGTCAAGTAGATAATAAGAAAAGAGTAAGCTAAGCGGCGATCGTTACCCGGAAATCCACGGGAGAGCGGTCGCCGAGTTTTTTTAGAGGGCAGACAACACAAAAAATAGATAATGGTATAATTGGTAGCAATTAATAGTAGTCAATAAGAAAGGGTTCTGGAATATGAGAAGAATCGCGCTAGGAATCATTATTATAGCTGCACTGATATTAGTTGCTTGCAATCATGAAGTAACTAATAATGCTAAAACATATGCGGATGAAACTCATAAGGAATTACATTATGGAAAATTAATCATCTATTTTGATGATTATCATTTAGTCTCGGATACACGCAGCGATAATACCGGAATATTTACGTATAAGGTCGATAAGGGGAGGGTTAGACCGGAAACGAATATAACCCTAAAGGTTCGCTCAATAGAAAAACAAGATTTCCCCAATACGGAAAGTATCCTATCGTATTTAGGTGGTATATCACCTGATTATGAGAGAATAAGGATTTATAAGAATGTAACCGATGATTCTGGAATTATCGGAGTATATAGTGTAACAGTAGGTAGACTCACGAATTATGTGGTCTACTATAGGGATGCTTACTATTTCGTTGAATCGGATTCCAGTATGTTAGACATGTATCTATTCAAAAATGATCCTACCGCGAATTATGAGGTGGATAAACGTAAGATACAGTGTGCGGACTCTTATACAACCCATGTTCGTGTAACCACGGCTAACAACGAGAACGATTTTGAAAAGGCAGAGTATGAGATTCTTCAAGGGAAAGATGGGGCTCACTTTTTTGGGGAAATAAATCGCGACGAGAATCGACCATATCGTTATCATTTTACTCTGAAAAATGAGAAAGGCGAAAACCGGTTGGCATTATCTACATACGGAGAATTTTATGATGTTATTGAATTTATAGATGCGAATAGGGATGGCTACGCGGATATTCGTTTTTTGGAAGAACCGGGTACTTTTAATAACAGTTATGCATTATACGTTTGGGATGAATCTGCCAACAATTTTGTTAAAGTACAATGTGATGAGATGCTTTCAGAATTTGAAGTGCATGATGGATACTTGTTAAATTGGCAGAAGGCAGATTATAACTCTGGGGTTATCCAAAAACTCGTCTGGGATCAGAATACCTTGTTAAAAGAGTCAGAAAAGCACTATCAAGCGGACTAAACGGATGCCAGACGGGTCATCAGCCGTGTCTTTGGTGGTACAAAAAATCCCCTCTGGTCTACAGTGAGGGGATCATACCAATCATAGACTTGATCCTAGCGGGCCACTCTCTTGTTTTTTGCGGCGGCGGGTTCGGCTCGGTCCTAGCGTTCAGCAGCCTACCGGCTGCTCCAAGCACGCTGCTGCTCCGCGCTACTCCGCCAATTCGCGGAGGGTGAAGCGGAGCCACGCCCCTCCGTCCGGGTGATTGGCTGCCTCGATATCGCCGCCGTGCTTGTGGAGCAGCGTACGGACGAGGTAGAGGCCGAGGCCGGAATGGCCCTTCTCGTGCGAGCCCGAGCCGGAGCGGGCGGGATCGCCGCGGTAGAAGAGGCGGAACAGGTGATGCAGGTCCTCCGGCGTAAAGCCGGGGCCGCTGTCCCGCAGCTCCGCCTCAATCCAGCCCGGCTTCACCCGAATGGCGAGGCGCAGCTCGCCTCCCTCCGGGGTGAAGCGGATGCTGTTCGCGGCGAGGTTGTCGAGCACCTGCTCGATCCGGCTCGCATCGAGCCAGAAGGGCCGGGCCTCCTCGCGCAGATCACGATACTCGTAGAGGAGGCGCTGCTTCTTCGCCGCGGCGAGCATGCGATACTCTTCTGCCTTGCGCGAGAAGAAGGGCTCCACCAGCACCGCTCCCGGCGTGAGGGTAAAGCCCTCCCGTTGCAGCTCGGTGACCTGGTTCATCTCCTGGATGAGCCGAGCCGCCCGCTCGGTGTTGTGCCGGATGGTGCGGACGTAGCGGTCGAGCCGCTCCGGCGGAATGCTTCCGCCGCTCTCCAGGCTCTCCATCAGCCCGTCCGCATGCCCGAGCACGATGGTGAGCGGGGTGCGGAGGTCGTGCGCGATCGCCGCCGCCATGTCGTGCCGCTCCTGATTGGAGCGCCACTCGCGGCTCAGCGCCTCCCGGAGGGCGGCCCGCATGCGCTCGAAGGCGAGGCCGAGCTCCTCCAGCTCCTTCGCTCCCGAAACCGTTCGGAGCGTGAAGTCCAGATCCTGACGCTCAATGCGGTGCGCCGCGTCGATCAGGTAGCCCACCTCCGGCTTTATCCGTTCCCGAAGGCGTCGGCCGTAATAGAAGGTGAAGAACGAGAGCCAGACGAAGGGGACGGCGAGGTTCATTAAGATAAAGAACCGGGCGAGCACCGGGCGGTCCTGGTTCGCATCGGCCAGGCTGAGCCGGTAATCGAGCAGCACCGCCCCCCGCAGCGTCCCGCCTTCGTCCAGCACGGGGTATACCCGCAGGAACGAACCATCCGCGATCGAATCAACGGAGTTCAATTTGTGCACCAAGGCTTTCCCGCTCGCGAAGAAGCTTCCTTCGAGCGTGCCATAGAGCTTGTCCCCGGCAGCGGTAACCACCTGGTAGCGGATGCCCTCTGCCGGAATCAATTGTTCGAGCGCTGCTCGGGCTTCCGGCCGGAGCAGAGCATCCCGCTGCTCGTCCACGTAAGCGAGGATGGCCGGGATCTGCTGCTCGTAGGTGTTAGCCGGATGAGGAAACCCGAGGTCAGCTGCGAACACATAGCCGACACTGATGATCCAGGTGAAGAGCGAGGCGGCAATGGTGCTGACCAGCGTGAGGAGCGAGATGGAGCGAAATTGCTGGTGAAGCGATTGCCGGTTCAACCAACGGTTCAAGAGCGACGGCTTTGCCATTTGTACCCGATCCCCCAGACGGTTGAGATAAAGTCGGCTCCCGATGCGCATTTGGCAAGCTTGGCGCGGATGTTTTTGACGTGCTCGGTCACCGTTGCCGAGTCTCCTTCCGCCTCAAAGCCCCACACCTTTTCGTAAATCTGCTCTCGGGAGAACACCTGCCCGGCGTGCAGAGCGAGAAGCTGGACAATTTCAAATTCCCGCAGCGTGAGCGGAACCTCCTGTTCCCGGCAAAACAGCGTCAGGCTGTTTAAATCCAGCGTCAGCTCGCCGTCATGGAGGAGCGTCCGGCTGTCAGCCCGATGCGCCCGCTGCTCGCGGCGCAGATGAGCCATGATGCGCGCCTTCAGCTCCCGCAGGCTGAACGGCTTGACGAGGTAATCGTCGCCGCCTGCCGCTAGGCCTTGAATGCGGTCGATCTCCGTATGGCGCGCGCTCAGGAAGAGGATGGGGCAGAGGGCCTTGTCACGGATCGCACGGCAGACATCGAGTCCGTTCAGCCCAGGCATCATGATATCGAGCAGGATGAGATCCGGCTTTTTTCCAAGCAGGGCAAAGACCTCGTCTCCACGGGTGGCAGTTAAGACCTCGTAGCCGTCATCCTCCAGCGCATCCTGGATGAAGGCCACCATATCGGGTTCGTCGTCCACGACGAGTATGCGTTCTTTAAGCAAAAGGCTTCGCCTCTCTTTCGATCTCTAGCAGGCCTCGCCGCTTGACGAGCGCCTTACTGGCGCCAATCTCTTTTCTTCCAAAGGAGGAGAACAGCGCTATACGCCATCATAACACAGAGCGCAGAGACCACGAGCATGCTGGTTCCGCCTTCCCCGCCCAGGAGGGCAAAGATCGCATCCGACGAGCTGAAGAGGAATGAGAGGCGATCCGACACGTACATGGCTCCGATAAGTCCGCATACCGTGCAGGCGTAGGCGAGAATGGGATGAGGCGCAATCGTGGAGAAGAACGCCGCAAGGGCGAGCACCGCCAGCTCCACGAGATAGAAGATCAGGTAAAAGACAACCGTATACGCAAGCGCTTTGCCTGGACCTACAGGGGACATCCCCAGAAACTGCGTCGTCTCGGCGGAAGGGAGAAACAGTCTGCCGAAGGCCGTTCCCACGACCCCGGTAACCAGTGTGAGAGCGAGGAGCATGAGTGCCTGGACCAACCATTTGGCCGTGACCAAGCGGGCATGGGAGACTGGACGCAGCAGCATCATCCGATAGGCGCCAGAGGTATATTCCCCATTAAAGCTGTCCGCGGCCAGCATCGGAATGAGTAGGAAATTGAGCAAGATGGACAACTCTCGCAGCAGATAAGGGGAGAGATTCAGCTCGTCCAGGTGGAAGGAGCGGGTGATGTCGACCATTCCGGTTCCCATCGCTTTCAGGAAAACACAGATGAACAGAACAGCCAAAAAATAAAGGATAAGGATGACTTTGGTTTTCGTACGGGCCATCATGCGGGCCCATTCGCCTTTCATCAGGTTAAGCATCGGACATAACTCCTTTCGATTACGGAAAAATAGGACAGGCGCCTTACACCCAACGGTCTCTTCGCGTGAATACGGCATAAGCAGCTGTGCTGAACACGAGCAGGTACGTGGCAAGGACTCCATACATCCAGCCTGCATAGCGGGGAGGTTCGGCCAGGAGGTAGACGATTCCTTGCCACTGGATCATGGGGATCGAGGAGAAATACAGGCGGAAGAAAAGGTTTGTCTCGATCAGCGGAGCAAAATAGCTGAGCAGCATCGGGGCGGTGAGAGAGACGATGAGAAAGCCGAGGCCCAGGCCCATCGCCGTCGTCACCGTTGGGCTGATCACGGCAAGGAAGACGAGGACAGCCGTCATGGCCGCGAGCGAGAGCAGGGCAATGCCGTAGAATTGCAGGGCATACAGCAGTCCGCCCATGTAATCCACCGTCCCCTCCCGGTAAAAGAGCGGGAACGCCTCCGAATGCGGCAGCATGACGGCGCCGACCAGCAGGGTCGTGAGCAAGTAGACGAGGCAAAGCGTGGTGATCGCCGCGAATAGGATGATGGCTTTGGCCGCGAGGAGCTGGCCGAACGTATAGGCCCGCTGCATCACCATCCGGAGCGCCCCGGATCGGTATTCGTCCGTGATGACGTAGGCGGCCAGCACGATGACGGCGAGGTTGAAGGCGGTGAGGAGCATCTCCTCGAAGCCGAGCACGCTGAAATTGCCGGCAACGGCATACTGCGGGAGGCTGGCGTCCGTTCCGGCATTCGCTTTCTTCATGTAGGCCGCTGCGGCATAGGCGGAGACGGGGACGGCAGCCAGCATGAGCAGGAAAATGCGATGCTTCCACAGCCGCTGCCATTCACTATGGAGGAGTCGGATCATCGGAGCATCCTCTCCACGAAGGCATCCTCCAGGCTTTCGCTGCCGCTTCGAAGCTCATCGGTCGTGCCGTGGTAGACGAGCCGTCCCTCCTTCATGAGCACCACCTGCGGGCAAATCTTCTGGATTTCGTCGAGCAGATGGCTCGAGATCAGGAAGGTGAGGCCGCTCTGATCGTGCAGCTTCTGGATGAGCTCGCGCAGCTCGCGAATGCCCATCGGGTCGAGGCCGTTCGCGGGCTCGTCGAGGATGATCAGCTCGGGGCGGCCGAGAATGGCCTGGGCGATGCCGAGCCGCTGCTTCATGCCGAGCGAGTAGGTGCCGACGCGGTCATGCTCGCGTCCCTCCAGCCCGACGGTTGCGATCACCTCGCGGACGCGATCCTTCTGCTCCGCAGGAGAGAGGCTCGCATCGAGGCGGGCGAGGTTCAGCAGGTTGCCGCTGCCGGTCAGGTACGGGAAGAAGATCGGAGACTCGACGATGGCGCCGAGCTTGGCGAGCGCTTCCGGCCGATGGGTGTGCACATCGGTGCCGCCGATGGCGATTGAACCGGAGGTCGGGCGAATCAATCCGGTGATCATGCGGATGAGGGTGGTCTTGCCGGCGCCGTTCGGGCCGAGCAGCCCGCAGATTTGCCCCTTCGGAACGGAGAAGCGAAGCGAATCGACCAGCTTTCGGCCGCGGACGGTTTTGGTTACGTTTTGGACATCCAGAACAAGGTTTGTCATGGGGTTCAACTCCTTCTGGTGAACAGGATATCGCGCAATTCTCAAGAAAGAATAAAGGAGCGGTACCTGGACCGAAGGAATCCTTTGATTCGAGGCGGTTTCCGAGGCGGTTCCTTGCGAATAGGCGGGAACTGCTTTTTCGATTGAGACATAAAAAGGGCTAAAAATGGCGCTTGACCTTCACGTTGCGGAAACGTTTAAGCTGAGGGAAGTCGGGAGGTGCATCCGGTGGAATACACCATTCAAAAGCTGGCGAAATTAGCGGGCATCAGCACGAGAACGCTGCGTTATTACGACGAGCTCGGGCTGCTTGCGCCGGGACGCGTGAACTCGTCCGGGTATCGGATTTATGGAGCAGCGGAGGTGGATTTGCTGCAGCAGATTCTCTTTTACCGCGAGCTCGGTATGCCCCTGGAAGAGATTCGCGACGTCGTCCATTCGCCGGGCTTCGATGCGTCGGCCGCGCTTCGGGAGCACCGGGAACGCCTGGTGGAGAAGCGGATGCAACTGGACCGGCTCATTGCAAGCGTCGAGAAGACGCTGTATGCAGCGGAAGGGAGAATCGTCATGAGCGATCAACAGAAATTTGAAGCCTTCAAGCGCGAGAAGCTGGAGGACAATGAGCGCAACTACGGACAGGAGGTCCGGGAGCGCTATGGAGAAGCGGCTTACGAGGAGAGCAAGAAACAATGGAACGGCATGACGGAGGCGGATTACCGCAGGCTGTGCGAAACGGAGGAAGCGATGCTTGCCGCCCTGCTCCGAGGCATGGATGAGAAGAACCCCTCCGGCGAAGCGGCCCTGCGTGCGGCCGAGCTGCACCGGGAGTGGATCACGTCCCATTGGGGCTCGTACTCGCCGCAGGCACATGCAGGCGTCGCCCAGATGTACGTCGATGACGAGCGGTTCACCGCTTACTACGACAAGCATCGGGAGGGGGCGTCCCGTTTCCTGCGAGATGCCGTGCTGGCGTATACGGCGAGCCTGCCGCAAGAATAAGCGTGGAAGGCAGCGCCAGCAGTATGGCACTAAGGTAATGGTAGAAGCATAGGGGCAACATGGGGAGAAGTATCAGGGTAACACGAGAAGCCTAATTGAGGATCGGTTCGCTGCAGGATGGCGATCCGGTCCTTTTTGGCGTTCTGATCCATTCATGGGGCCCCCAAAGGGCGGAGCTTTTGAGCAGGATTCGGACTGCGAAAAGAATACAAAGGGAGGTTGACGGCAAACGAAGAGAGGGAGTATACTGCAATTACATGCATGTGCATGCATTTATAAGGATGGATGGAGAAGAGCTCGAATGGAATACTTCCCTTTTTCATGAGTGTCTGATCTTGAGCAAGTCTCCCCCCGCTCCATATCACCTGTCCAATAGGTTGAGCACCTCGTGTGTGGCATTGGAGGTTGTGAGAACTTGGAGGCAAGATGCTGCTCCCCTCCTTATGAATGCATGACCAGGCATAGAGCCGTGTTTCACTTGGGAGCCTAAGAGAGACTGGGCTGCCGACTATTCCGTATTGAGGGAGTGGAGATCATGAACGATTTGTTTACGCCTTATCGCATCAAGGGCCTAGAATTGAAAAACCGGGTTGTCCTTCCGCCGATGTGCCAATATTCGGTGCCGAACAAGGACGGGGTTGCCACCGATTGGCACTACCTGCATTATGTGAGCCGCGCGATCGGAGGCACCGGATTGGTCATTATTGAGATGACCGATGTAGAGCCGGATGGCCGCATTTCCGATTATGACCTCGGGCTCTGGTCGGATGACCACATTGCGCCGCTTGCTCGCATCGTCGAAGCCAGTCATACTTACGGAGCCAAGGTGGGCATTCAGATTGCCCATGCCGGCCGCAAGGCAGAGGATGCTGAGGTTCCGGTAGGACCGTCGCCGATTCCGTTCGATGAAGGCTGGAAGACCCCGCGGGAATTGACGACCGCTGAAGTCAAGGACATGGTGGAGAAGTTCCGTCACGCGGTGCGCCGCGCCGTCAAGGCGGGCTTTGATACCATCGAGATTCACGGTGCTCATGGATACCTGATCCATCAATTCCATTCTCCGCTCACCAACAAGAGAACGGATGAATACGGACAGGATCGAACCCTCTTCGGAGCGGAGATCATCCGCGCTGCGAAGGAAGAAATGCCGGCTGATATGCCGCTCTTGCTCCGCATTTCCGCACAGGAATTTGTGGATGGCGGTTATGGCATCGAGGAAAGCATCGCGTTCAGCAAGGTTTACCGCGATGCAGGGGTTGATGTGTTCCATGTCAGCGCCGGAGGCGAAGGCCCGATCGGGGCTGCCGGACGTCCCGGCACGCATGCGGGCTACCAAGTGCCGCTTGCCCGGAAGCTCAAAGAAGCCCTTGACGTACCGGTGATCGCCGTGGGACGATTGGATGATCCGGCACTCGCGAATGCGGTGATCGGCAATGAAGATGCCGAGCTGGTGGCCGTCGGCCGCGGGATGCTGAGAGATCCCAACTGGACGCTGAATGCTGCCGAAGCGCTTGGAAAGAGCACGGACATTCCGAAGGCGCTGGAGAGAGGATACACCATTCGAAAGTAACAGGAGGTAGTATGAAGGAGCAACCGAACGGGCTGATTGACGGGTGGCTCGCGCTCACCCAGGTCCAACTGGGCGTCGCTGCAAAGCTGGAACAGGAATTGCAGGCCCGCCATCGGCTGTCGCTTAACGACTTTTACTTGCTCTATTTCCTGTCTGTCGCTCCAAACAAAAAGCTGAGGCTGCAGCAGCTGGAGGGCATGATCGGCCTCAGCCAGAGCGCCGTCTCCCGGCTTGTCAGCCGCTTCGAAGCGAAGACTTGCGGTGTTCTGCAGCGTCATGCTTGTGATGAAGACCGCCGCAGCATCTACACGGCGCTGACGGAGCTGGGCGATGCGAAGGTGGAAGCCGCAACGGCTACCTTCCGCGAGGTCCTTGCCGAAGCCCTCTCCGAACGGGAGCTGGAGCAAGCCTTGAGCACCTTGCTCGCCGCGCGGGATGAAGCGGCGGACAAATAAGCGAAGTAGACTTCCAGGATAAGGCTCCCCTGACCCAACCATTTGGGCAGGGGAGCCTTTTTCGTGTGAGGAGTCCAGGGCTTGAAGCCGCCCGAGCGCCTCATTTGCTTTTGCCGAGGGGGGACTATACACTTTTAAGGAGAATACGAACGAACAAGGAGCTGCCGCAATGACCCAACCTTCCTCCCGCACCGGCAAGGTGCTCGTGCTCGCCGCCGTCGAGGCCGAGCTCGTCGCCCTCGCGCCGCTCGCCGATTCCCCGCGCGTCCAACTGGCCCTGGCCGGCGTCGGCCCCGCTGCCGCGGCCGCGCGAACGGCGGCGCTGCTGGCTGCGGCTCCCGGCGCTTACGCGCTCGTCGTGAGCGCTGGCATCGGCGGCGGCTTCCCCGGCCGAGCACGGCCGGACGAGCTCGTCGTGGCGACGGAGAGCGTCGCCGCCGACCTGGGCGCCGAGACGCCGGAGACGGACCAGCCGGGAGGAGGCTTCCTCCCGCTGGAGGAGCTCGGCTTCGGCGTAAGTCGTTACCCCGCCGATCCGCACGCGGCGGGGTGGCTGCTGCGGCTGCTGCGGGAAGCGGGGCTCTCCGCCGTGGAAGGCCCGGTGCTGACGGTCAGCACCGTCACCGGGACGGCGGAGACCCTGGCGGCTCGCAGCCGCCGGGTGCCCGGAGCTGCCGCCGAAGGCATGGAGGGCTTCGGCGTCGCAGAAGCCGCGCAGCTCTTCGGCCTGCCGTTTGCCGAGCTGCGCGCGATCTCCAACGCCGTCGGCCCCCGTGACCGCGGGGCCTGGCGGATGAAGGAGGCCTTCGCCGCGCTCGAAGCGGCAGCCTTGATCGTGAAGGAGGCTTTAAACGAATGATGCGCATCGCCTTTTCCCCTTGCCCGAATGATACCTTTGTCTTTCATGCCTGGGTCCACGGCCGGATTCCCGGCGCACCGCCGCTTGACGTCACCTATGCCGACATCGACGTGACGAACAGCCTTGCCCTGCAGCCGGACGGTCCCGAGGTGCTCAAGGTTTCCTACGCCGCGCTCCCTTGGATGCTGAAGGAGTACGCGCTTCTCCCCTGCGGGGGAGCACTAGGAAGAGGCTGCGGGCCGCTCGTGCTGACGCGGGACGGCTCGTCCGACCCCGCCTTCCTCGCCGGAAAACGGGTGGCCGTTCCGAGTGACCGCTCGACGGCCTACCTGCTCTTTCGCCTGTGGGCCGCCCGTCATGTCCCGAACGGTGTCGGCGAGATCGTCGTCATGCCGTTCGATCGCATCATGGCTGCCGTGCGAGACGGGGAGATCGACGCCGGGCTCGTTATTCACGAGGCGCGCTTTACCTACCCGGCTTATGGTTTGACGCTTCTCGCCGATATGGGGGCATGGTGGGAGCTGGATACCGGGCTGCCCATTCCGCTCGGTGCGATCGTTGCCAGACGAAGCCTCGACCGGAAGGCCTTGGCGGAATGGATTCGGGCTTCCGTGCGTCATGCCTGGAAGAACCCGGAGGACTCGAGGCCTTACGTGCTCCAGCATGCCCAGGAGATGGACCCGCAGGTGGCGGACGCCCATATCAAGCTGTACGTAAACGAGTACACGGAGGACCTCGGACAAGAGGGCAGGAATGCCGTGAGGGCCTTGCTGAACCGGGCGGCGGAGGAAGGATTGGTTCCCCGGGTACCGGAGGAATGGCTTACCGAGCTGTCCTAGCGTTTCCAACGAAAAAGGAGGACAAGAGATGGACGAGCCGAACAAAATCGGCGTGATTGCGGACAGCTTTCGCGCCGGGCTGGAGGAGAATCTGCTCAAGGCCAAGCAGGCTGGAGCCGACGGGGTACAGCTCTATGCCGTATCGGGAGAGATGGACCCGGAGAAGCTGCAGCCGTCTGATCGGAGAGCACTGGTTCGCAGACTCGATGAGCTCGGCCTGGGCTTGTCCGCGCTCGTCGGTGATTTTGGCGGCCATGGGTTTCAGGATGCGGGAGAGAATGGGCGGCGAATCCGGCAGGTCAAGCGCGTGCTTGAACTCGCTGCGGATCTCGGCACGCCGGTGGTTTCGACCCACATCGGTATCGTGCCGGAGGAGGAGGGAACGCCGGCCTACGCCGCCATGCAGCGAGCCTGCATGGAGCTTGGCCTATACGCTGAATCGCTTGGTCTTCGGCTGGCGGTGGAGACCGGGCCGGAGCCGGCCGCCCGGCTTAAGGCCTTCCTGGATTCCCTCGGAACGAAGGGTATCGCGGTCAATTACGATCCCGCCAACCTGGTTATGGTGATGGGGGATGATCCGGTGCAGGGGGTCCACACCCTGCGGGAGTATATTGTTCACGTCCACGCCAAGGATGGAATCCGCTTGAGACCCGTCGATCCTCGCCAAGTGTACGGAGCGCCCGGCTTTAACCGGAACTCGCTGGAGGTGGACCGCGATTTCGCGATATTCGGCCCACATTTTCTGGAGACGCCGCTCGGGAGCGGAGCCGTTGACTGGCCATCCTGCTTGCGAGCCCTTCGCAGCATCGGGTACGAGGGATACCTGACCATTGAAAGGGAGGACGGCGTACGCCCCGAGGTGGACATTGCGAACGCCGTCCGCTTTTTGCGCGTGCTGATGCGTTCCTAAAGTCTTTCGGGGGTGAAAATCCTCTGGCTGCAAGGTATAATCGTAGCAAGCGCGTGTTTGTTCAAGCACGCATAGGGATTTATACTCTTCAATATATAAGGAGTCGGATTATGGAAAAGACTTTGATCTTCGGACACAAAAACCCGGACACGGATTCCATCTGCTCGGCGCTCGCCTACGCGGCGCTCAAGACAAGCCTCGGCTTTGAGGTGGAAGCGGTTCGTCTCGGAGCCGTCAACGGTGAAACCCAATACGCGCTCGATACGTTCGGGGTGGAAGCTCCGCGCCTGATCGAGACCGTGGAAGGCGTGAAGGCAGGCGTTATTCTCGTCGATCATAACGAAAAGCAGCAAAGCGCGAACGGAATCGAGCATGTTCAAGTGAAGGAAGTGGTGGACCATCATCGGATCGCCAACTTCGAAACGTCAGGACCGCTATACTATCGCGCAGAGCCGGTAGGCTGCACCGCGACGATCATCCTCAAGCTGTTTAAGGAGAAGGGGGTACCGGTTCCGGCGAATATTGCCGGGCTGATGCTGTCCGCCATCCTGTCAGACTCACTCCTCTTCAAATCGCCGACGTTTACGGACGAAGATCGTGCAGCTGCGCTGGAGCTGGCCGAGATCGCAGGCGTGAACGCAGAGGAATACGGCTTGAAGATGCTGAAGGCGGGAGCAGACCTCAGCCAGAAGACGATCGCCGAGCTTCTTTCCCTGGACGCTAAGGAATTCGGCATGGGCAAGAGCAAGGTGGAGATCGCCCAGGTCAACGCCGTGGACCCGGCAGAAGTCTTCGCCCGCCAGGTCGAGCTGGAGGATGCGCTCAGCCGCATCATTCAGGAGAAGGACCTGGACCTCTTCCTCTTCGTCGTGACCGACATCCTGAAGAACGATTCCACGGCTCTCGTGCTCGGCCGCGCTTCGCAAGCCGTAGAAGAAGCCTTTGGCGTCACCCTTGCAGACCGCAAGGCTGTCCTGAAGGGCGTAGTCTCCCGCAAGCTGCAGGTCGTTCCAGTGCTCACGGATGTTCTGTCCAAGGCATAATGATCGACTCATTCCTGCTAAACTCGCATCGACTGTCAACCGTTTCTCCCTATGCGGAGAAGCGGTTTTTCTTTGAGGGTTCGGTACGTTTTTCCCGGCTGAACCGAATTTCGGTCGGGTTTTTCTCCAAGAAAGCGCTTGAAATTGTACTGAACCGGGGCGGTATGCTACTCTTTGTAGAGGAGTGAGGGGAAGTCCCCAGACTGTCGAGAGTAGGATGAGGCAACAATGAAAAATAAAGTGACCATACAAGAGATAGCCGATTTAACCGGCAAATCCAAGTTCGCCGTTTCCCGTGCCTTATCGGGCAAGCCAGGGGTTAGCGAAGAGACGAGAGAACTGATTGTACGCACAGCGGGACAGCTGGGGTACTACAAACGAAAGGAAGCAAAGGATGCTCGTCCGGCAGCAAGAGAACCAAAGAGAGAGCTGCCTTCGGCAATTCCAACGCTTGTTCCTGCATCCGGCGCCATCCTCGTGCTTTTTCCGAGCATTCGGGCGCAATCCCGGACATCGACCTCCTGGAGCTCGGTGTTCGACGGCATTGCTTCCCGGTTGACTTCTTGTCCTTATAATGTGTTGACCCTGACCGAGCCTTCGGGGGATTCCATGTTTCAATTGCTGAATCCGGTCGCGCTCAAAGGAATCATCGTGTTAGGCCCGGTGTCCACGCCGAATCTGCTGGAGATGAGACGGCTTGGAATCCCGGTAGTCATGGTGGACCATGCCGATCCCGCTTTTCCTTGCGATATCATCACAACGGACCATTTTTCCTCCATGCGCGAGCTGGTCGTCAAGCTGATCAGCAAAGGCTGCCGCCGCTTTCAATTTGTCGGCGACCCCGGCGGCGGGCTTTCTTTTCAAGAGAGAAGGCTTGCATTCCGCTCGGTTCTGGAGGAGTACGGCCTTCCCTATGAGCAGAATCCGGATCTGATCAGCCGGGACTCCCTGGAGCAGGTCATCCCTCGGGTGCTTCGCAAGGATCGTCTGCCGGATGTCTTTGTCTGCTCGAACGACGATACGGCTGCTCTCGTCCTGAAGGCTTGCAAGGAGCTCGGAATCTCCATCCCCGGGCAAGTCGGCGTAACGGGCTTCGATGATTCAAGACCGGATGCGGAGCCGCTGCTCACGACCGTTCATGTCAACCTGGAGCACCTCGGAGCAAGAGCGGCGGACAAGATGCTGTGGAGAATCGAGCACCCGGGCTCCCATCCGGAGAAAACCTTGGTTTATGCGGATCCGGTCTTTCGTGAATCGGTTTAGGGAAGAGAAGCGGAAACAGTCAGGTATAATGGGGAAGATCGATAGAAGGAGGACTCGCGGGAGCGGGTCCTTTTCGTTTGGTGATCGGTGCTCCTTTTTTCCTAACGTCGAAAAACGGAATGGGGGCAGGATAAAGAATGGGTTTTCAGATAGCGCTTACTTGATAGGTAGTTCGACCCCTTTTTTCGTATAAATAGCGGATTTTTCGCGGTTTTTTTGAGTGTCGAAAAAAAACAGTTTTACAACAAAACGTTATGTTGTAGAATAACAAATGTGGCGGCACAAAAACCACTCAACCGAACAAACATTCTTGGGATAGCGATAACCGAAGAGTCGCCTAGAGCTTCTAAAAACTGCGGAATATAGGATGATGAGGATGCGGGGCAAAGTAACCATTCAACAAATAGCAGACTTGACCGGGGTATCCAAATTTGCTGTCTCGCGCGCACTGTCCGGTAAATCCGGCGTTAGCAGCCAGACGAGGGAGATGATTCTGCGAGCTGCGGGTCAACTCGGGTATTTTAAGTCCCGGCCGATGACCGAGGAAGCCGAACGCCTGCAGCCTGAATCGAGAGAAGGATCGGGAACCATTCTTGTGCTCTTTCCGAATATCCGGTACCAAAACAAGGACTCCTTGTATTGGGGGCCGCTGTTTGACGGAATATCTGCTCGACTGAATCAGAAGGGGCGCGATATCCTGACGCTGACGGAGCCGACGGGGGACCGCTTGTTTACCCTGCTGAACCCGGATGCCATTCAAGGCATCGTGACAGTGGGGTCGATCTCTACTCCCATTCTCCTTGAGATCAAGCGGCTCAACATCCCGGTGGTGATGGTCGACCATCTGGATCCAGCCTTCCACTGCGATATGGTCTTCACCGATAACCTGTCCTGCATGAGAGAGCTGATGATCAAGCTGATCAGCCGCGGGTACAAAAAGTATCAATTCATCGGAAACATCCGCGACGCCCAGAGCTACTACGAGCGCTGGATCACCTTTCGAGCGACGCTGGAGGAATTTGATATTCCCCATCAGCAGATTCCAGCTCTGATCAGCCCGGAGGTGGAGAACATTCACGGCCTGCTCCCCGATATGCTGGAGGGACAGGAGCTTCCTGAAGTCTTCGTATGCGTCAACGATACGGTGGCCACCTTCGCGATCGAAACCATGCAGAGGATCGGCATCAGTGTTCCCGGTCAAGTGGCGGTAACCGGCTTTGACAATACCTACGAGGAGATGCCCATCCTCGCCACGGTGAACGTGAATGAGGAGCTTCTGGGGCGGCGCGCGGTGGATCTTCTGTTGTGGAGAATCCAGAACCGGACGACCTCCTTCGAAAAGCTGCTCATCCAGGCGGATGTCATGGTGCGGGAATCCTTCGCGCTAGTGAAGGAAACCGTATCCTGACCCAAACGAACTCGAACGAAAGGAGAGGGTTTGCCCCAGGCAAACCCTCTTTTTGTTAGGTTATTATGAAAGCGCTAGTCATTCTAAGAAGAAAAGAAGGAAAAAGCCCTTCAAGTTGTTGAAAGCGATCTCTTTGGGAATGAAATCGATACCAAAGGATCGAAAATGACAGTGAGTTGGATCACAGTTCCTTATAATTTCAAAAAACTTGAATATCCGTTGGAAAATCAAATAAATCTTTATTGACGGAACTAGCATACGATGTTATTATTTTTTTTGTAAAACAAAACAAAATGAATAACAAACGGTGGTGGTTATTGGTTTTGTTTTTGACTTGTCTTATTGGTTCATGAGGCAAGAATGCAAGGAATGGGTCGGGGTCAAATGTATGCCAGCAATCGTACATCTGATGTCCACAAATCAAATGGGAGGTTTATTCATGAAAAAGATGAAAGTGCTTACAATTTTGCTTGCAGGCATGATGCTTTCGCTTTCGGCTTGCGGTGGCAAAGAGGCATCCCCAAGTACATCTCCTTCTGAAAACGCTACCAGCCCCAGCGCATCGACTGCGCCGGCTGCCACGCCTACGCCGGAAGAAGTACCGGACCTTGGCGGCCGCGTGATCAAGGTATCGGCATGGTGGGATCTGAAGCCGGCTGGCAACACGGCAGGCGAGAAAGCCCGTCTTGAGAAGATCGCTGAGGTTGAGAAAAAATACAACGTTAAATTCGAATTCGTCAATGTACCGTTTGAAGAGTACATGAACAAATTCACGACCACGGTACTGGCTGGCGAACCGTTCGCTGATATCGTGCAAATGGAATACAAATCCGCTCTGCCTGCTATCCTGAAGGGTCAACTGCTTCCGGTTAGCGAATACACCACTCCGGAAAACAATATCAACAAGGAACACAATCTGCTGGAAAAACTGCCGGCTATCGCAGGCGGCGAATACGCATTCGACAACCCCGTTGTACTGGGTCTCGGCATGCACTACAACCGCGACGTGTTCAAGAAGCTCGGTCTTCCGGACCTGCAAGAGCTGTACAACAAGGGCGAATGGAACTGGGATAAGTTCCTCGAAATCGCTAAGCAAGCTACGAAAGACACCGATAACGACGGTAAGACCGACGTTTGGGGCTTCTCTGGCTGGTCTCTCGATATCGTCCGTCACCTGACCGTTTCGAACGGCGGCGTGACTGTTGACGCTACGAACAAGAAAGAAGGTCTTTCCGATCCTAAGACGATCGAAGCAACCGAGTTTGTTAACAAGATGTATAACGTTGACAAGGTTGTCAAAGTGAAGACCGGCAACAAGATGGACTGGAACGAATCCAACACGTTCAAAGACGGCGATGTCGCAATGTTCACCGCTGCTGAATGGATGCTTCCGGACACCAAGTTTGACTTCGGTGTAGTTCCGATGCCGCAAGGCCCGAACGGCAACAAAGAAGCTACCTATGCCAACACCGCCCAATCCGGCAAGTTCATTCCGAAGGGTGTTAAGGATCCGAAGCTGGTCTACCAAATCTTCGAAGAAACGTTCGACATTCCTCCTACGGAAGAATATGCCGGCCAAGATTACCTGGAAAGCCTTTACAAGCACCAAGAAGACATCGACATGGTTCGTCAGCACATCGCTCGTACGGGCGTAACGACCTTGGATGACGCTTATCCGGACTATCCGACGTATGCATTCGTCGAAGACGTTCTCGTGAAGAATACCTCGGTAACGGCTGCTGCTGAGAAATACAAGCAACAAGCACAAGCAGCAATCGAAAAGCTGGGTCAATAAACCAAAAAAGGTCGAGTCACAATGGGGATGTCGTGGAGACCTCCCCATTGTGTTTGATCTCAGAATTCGGATTATGAGTAGCCGCAGAGAATAGCGGTGTGTGAGAGGGGGACTAGCATGAGCGGGAAGAAGCGGCGTTTTCATAAAGCAGGAAAAATCTTGACCGTGTGGCTGGCAATCGGACTTCTGATGCCTACCAGCGGTCACGTTCTCTATGCAGAGGAATCGACGAATACCGCAGCAACCGAACAGACGGCTACGACTAGCGAGTCGGACCTGACGGTAGCGCCAACGGGCATCGCCTACAGCCAGTATTTGAAGCAGTACAGCGCCATGCCTCGCCCTGACCGGGAGATCGTCCTGAAAGCAGGAGAGCCCGGCGTGGTGGAAGGAACCGATTTTAAGAGGTTGGAAAACTATGAGGGCCAGTCGGGAACCTCTCTTTATACAGGAGAGACGGGAAAAGCAGAGTGGACCTTCCAGGTTGATGAGGAGGGTCTCTACAATATCTCGGCTCTCTATTTCCCCGTCGAGGGGAAAAGCTCGGCGATCGAACGCTCTTTGCTGATCGATGGGGAAACTCCCTTCGAGCAGGCAAAGTATTTGCAGTTCGACCGGGTTTGGGGCAATGAGAAAGAAGCGGTAGAGAAGGACAACCAAGGAAATGACCTTCGTCCAAGACAGGTGGAGCATCCCGAATGGAGGGAAGGCTTCTTCAAGGATTCGGACGGGTATGAGGTCGAACCTTTTCTCTTTTATTTCACGAAAGGCCAGCATACCCTGACGCTCGTCTCGACGCGCGAGCCGATGGTCATCTCCCAGATCAAGCTCTATCAGGAAGATGCGCCGCTGCCTTACGAGAAAGTGCTTGAGCAGGCAAAAGCGAATGGGATGAAGGAAGCGACGGGGGAACCCATCGTGATCGAAGCGGAGCAGGCGAGTGCCAAATCCTCACCGACGCTCTATCCACAGAGCGAGCGCTCCAGCTCCGCAGTGTCCCCTTACAGTGCCTCCAAGGTGCGCATCAATACCATCGGCGGCTACAACTGGCGCTTGCCGGGCCAATGGATCGAGTGGGAATTCGAGGTTCAGGAAGAAGGGCTGTACAACCTGTCCTTCATCTCGCAGCAGAACTTCGTTCGCGGCATTTACTCGACCCGTAAGCTCACGATCGACGGCAAGGTACCCTTTGAAGAGATGAAAGATGTCGCCTTCAAGTACAAGAGCGGCTATCGTCTCGACAAGATGGGCGGAGACGAGCCTTATCTGTTCCCGCTCACGAAGGGCAAGCACGTGCTTCGCATGGAAGCGACGCTGGGCGAGTTCGCTCCGCTCATCGACGAAGTGAAAACCAGCCTTTTGAACCTGAACTCCATGTACCGGAAAATCCTGATGATCACCGGGTCTACGCCCGATGAAGTTCGCGACTACCGGCTGGATACGCAAATTCCGGATCTTCTCTCCACCTTCGAAACGGAGAAAGAACGCCTGCAGACGACGGCCAAGAAGCTTGTCGAACTGTCCGGGCAAACCGGCGACCAGGATGCGCTCCTGAAGACGATGGTGCAGCAACTGGACGAAATGATCAAAAAGCCGGATACGATTCCGCGTCGGCTGAATGCTTACAAAACCAACACCGGCGGTCTCGGCACCTGGCTGCAGCAAGCCCGCGAGATGCCGCTGGAGTTTGATTCGATTCAGATCACTCCAACCAATAAGAAGCCTTCTACGAAGGGCATGAGCTTCTTCTCGAAGCTGAAGCATGAAGCAGGCACGTTCCTCTACTCCTTCTTCATCGACTACAGCCAGATCGGGAATGTGTCGGAGAACAGCGAAGATGCAAAATCGATCACCGTATGGATCGGCAGCGGTCGCGACCAAGCCAACACGATCAAGGCGATGATCGACGAATCGTTCACTCCGAAGACCGGCATCAGCGTAAACCTGAAGCTGGTTAACATGGGTACGCTGCTGCCTGCTACTCTGGCCGGCAAAGGACCGGATGTCGCCATGCAGATCGGGAATGACCTTCCGGTCAACTATGCGATGCGGAATGCCGCAGCCGACCTGACCCAGTTCCCGGATTTCCAAGAGACCATCAAAGCCTTCCGGGACAGTGCGATGGTGCCTTATACGTATCGCGACGGGGTTTTTGCCCTGCCGGAGACCCAAACCTTCAACATGCTGTTCTATCGCAAGGACGTCCTTCAGGAGCTGGGCTTAAGCGTTCCGCAAACGTGGGATGATGTTGCCAACCTGCTGGCGGTTCTGAACAAGAACCACATGGACCTCGGACTGCCCGTCGTCGCACAGGCGCCGAACCAATGGACCAACCTGCAGCCGAACTCCATGTTTGCCACGCTTTTGTTCCAGAACGGCGGTCAATTCTACAAGAACGACGGAGAAGCCTCTGACCTGGATGCCAAGGTTGGCGTCGAGGCGTTCAAGCAATGGACCGAGTATTACACGGACTATAAACTGGAGCGCGAATATGACTTCGCGAACCGTTTCCGTACGGGTCAAATGCCGATCGGCGTAGCCGATTATACGATTTACAACCAACTTGTCGTCTTTGCGCCGGAAATCCGCGGCCTGTGGGGCTTCGCTCCTGTACCGGGGACCCTCCAAGCGGACGGAACGATTCGCCGGGACGTTCCTGCCGGCGGAAGCGGCACCCTCATGCTCGAGCATGCCAAGGATAAAGATTCGGCATGGCAGTTCATGAAATGGTGGACGAGTGAAGAAGCGCAAACCTTGTTCGGACGCGAGATGGAAGGACTCATGGGTGCAGCTGCCCGTTATCCAACCGCGAACATCAACGCGCTCGACAGCCTGCCTTGGCCGACGGAAGACTACAACAACCTGAAAGCCCAGTTCGAATGGGTTCGCGGTGTTCCGGAAGTTCCCGGCGGTTACTTTACGGGCCGACATCTCTTCAACGCCTTCTATAAAACCGTTGTCGGTCAAAAAGAGGCACGAGAGACACTCATGGACTACATTCAGTACATCAATGATGAAATCCGCAACAAGCGGGAAGAGTTTAACATTACGCCGTAAGGAGGACCGCGACGATGGCATCCACCAATACCCCGTTAGACAAGAGCGGTCAGCCGGCAGGCCGTCCGCTTGGAGCCCGCACCTGGTGGCAGCATAAGCTGCACGAAATGAAGGTTAACAAGCACTCGTACGTTCTCATGGCACCGTATATGATTCTGTTCTGTATCTTTACGGTTCTGCCAGTTGTCATTTCGATCGTTCTCAGCTTCACCTACTTCAACATGCTGGAATTCCCCCGGTTTATCGGTTGGCAGAACTACACCCGGCTGTTCCTGGAGGACGACGTCTTCATCATCGCCCTCAAGAACACGCTGCTGCTGGCCATCATTACCGGCCCGATCAGCTATATCGCCTGCTTTGTCTTCGCCTGGATCATCAACGAGCTTTCTCCGAAGCTGCGGGCGCTCATGACGTTGATTTTCTATGCTCCGTCGATCTCCGGTAACATCTTCTTCATCTGGTTAATCATTTTCTCGGGTGACCGATACGGGATCGCGAACGGCTTCTTGATTAAATACGGATTTATCCTCGAGCCGATCCTGTGGCTCAAGACGGAAGGCTACATCCTGCCGATCATCATCATCGTTCAGCTGTGGCTTAGTCTGGGTACGGGCTTCCTGGCCTTCATCGCCGGTCTGCAAACCGTCGATCGCACGTTGTATGAAGCGGGAGCGGTAGACGGCATTAAGAACCGCTGGCAGGAGCTGTGGTACATCACCCTTCCTTCCATGCGGCCGCAGTTGATGTTCGGTGCGGTTATCCAGTTGACGGCGTCCTTCGCGGTAGCCGATGTGTCCATCGCACTCGCCGGATTCCCGAGTGTGAACTACGCCGGGGAAACCATAGTCACTCACTTGATCGACTTTGGTACAACTCGCTTCGAAATGGGCTATGCCTCTGCGATCGCGACGGTGCTCTTCCTGCTCATGGTCGGCACCAACATCTTGGTCCAAAAACTTCTTCGCAAGGTGGGTGAATAACACATGAAGAACCTGTCAATCCGGATGCTGATTCCTCAAAAACGGGTAAACCGGTCCTTCATGGGCAGCTTATCGTTGTTCCTGCTGCTCCTTGCTGTCGGTTCCTTTATGGCGTTGCCGCTTGTTTATGCCATTAACAACGCCTTCAAGCCGTTGGATGAGATTTTTCTCTTCCCACCGCGTCTGTTCGTCCGCAACCCCACGATGAACAACTTCTCGGACCTCATGAACCTGCTCAGCCAGTCCTGGGTTCCGTTCTCGCGGTACATTTTTAACACGGTGTTTATCACCGGAATGGGGATCGTAGGCCACGTGATCTTGGCATCGGCCGCAGCTTATCCGCTTGCCAAGCATCATTTTCCGGGCAAGGCGATCCTGTTCCAAATCGTCGTTCTGTCCCTGATGTTCACCCCGGCGGTTACCGCAACGCCGAACTACATGATCATGTCCTGGCTCGGCATGGTGGACACCTACTGGGCTGTCATTATCCCGGCCTTCTCGTACTCGCTCGGTCTTTACCTCATGAAGCAGTTCATGGAGCAAATTCCGGACGCGATTCTGGAAGCGGCCAAGATTGACGGCGCCAGCGAATACCGGATCTTCTGGACGATCGTCATGCCGAACGTCAAGCCGGCCTGGATGACGCTGATCATCCTGCTGTTCCAAATGCTGTGGGGAAGCGACGGCAACGGCTTCATTCAGAGCGAGCAGCTGAAGACGCTGCACTTTGCCGCGAACCAGATCATTCAGGGCGGGATTGCCCGTGCGGGTGCGGGAGCGGCCGTAGCGCTTATCCTGATGAGCGTTCCGATCACGCTGTTCGTCTTCTCGCAGAGCCAAATCATCGAAACGATGGCCACATCCGGCATGAAGGAATAGGAGGGAATGCAGTTGACAGCGAAAAAATGGCTTCTCACGATGGCAGCGGCTTCCCTGCTGTTTACGGCGGGTGCGGTGCCGGCGCAAGCGGCGTCCAAGGCTCCCTACGAGAGCTACAATTACGGGTATTACAACGAATCCTTGCCGGCGCCTGCCGCTTATCTCCCCTCATTCTCCCTGTCGGGAGATGATCTCGGCATCGGCAGCTTTGTCGAGCCGAACGATCTCTACACGACGGAAACGGGGGTATCCTACCTCCTCGACAGCGGCAATGCCCGTGTCGTCGTCATCGACGCGAATTGGAAGCTGGTCAAAGAGATCAAGGGTTTTGATAACAACGGAACAGCAGACAGCTTTAAGGGTGCATCCGGTATCTTCGTCGATATGGACGGCAACCTTTATGTTGCCGATACCGGCAATCAACGCGTCGTCGTGCTGGACCCGAACGGGAATTTGGTGAAAATCGTCAAGGAGCCCAAATCCGATATTTTGGCGGAAGGCTTCAAGTTTGTTCCGCTTAAGGTAACGGTAGACAAAGCCAAACGGATTTTCGTCGTTGCTCAAGGCGTTTACGAAGGGATCATGCAGTTTGATGAGAAGGGCGAGTTCCTCGGCTATGCGGGAACCATCAAAGTTCAACGCGATTATAGCGACTACATCTGGAGGTTGCTGTCCACCAAGGCGCAGAAAGCCCAGATGACGCTCTTCATCCCGACCGAATTCTCAAATCTGGACATCGACCAGAAGGGGTTCGTGTACGCGACCAATATCGATACCGGCTCTGATCAGCCGATTAAGCGGCTCAACCCTTCGGGGGCCGACGTCCTGAAGCGCTACGGCTATTATGCAGTAGCGGGAGACGTCTACTTCCGAAGATCGGTCGGCCCGTCCAAATTCGTCGATATCAAAGTGTTGGGCGACGGCATGTACAGCGCGCTCGACTCTACGCAAGGCCGTGTCTTCACGTATGACAGCGAAGGCAACCTGCTCTACGTGTTCGGCGGCAAAGGCAATCAGCTCGGGACGTTGAAAACGCCGGTAGCCGTTGAGAAGTCCGGCGAGAACATCGTCGTGCTTGACCGCGGCAAGTCCAATCTGGTCGTCTTCGAGCCGACGCTCTTCGGCAAGCACGTCAATGAAGCGATTCAGCATCACTATGCCGGAGATGACGGCGAAGCCGTTGAAAGCTGGCAAGAAGTGCTGAAGCTGAACGCGAACTACGATATCGCCTATAACGGGATCGGAAAGGCGAAGCTGCTGGAGAAGGACAACAAGGCAGCGATGAAATACTTTAAGCTCGGGATGGACCGCAAAAACTATTCCGTTGCCTTCAAACGCCATCGGACCGAGGTCCTGAAAGAAAACTTCGGAACGTACATGACCGTGTTCATCGTGTTGGTTGCAGGCATCCTGATCGCCCGCCCGTTGCTGAAATGGAGAAGAAGGAGGGTGATGAAACGTGCTGCGTGATTTCGTATCTTTTCCGCTTCATCTGATTGTTCATCCGTTTGATGGGTTCTGGGATTTGAAGTACGAGAAGAGAGGCAAGATGAAGGTCGCGCTTTCGATCATCTTCCTGACCTTCCTCGCCATCGTCGTTCAAAAGCAATTTGCAGGGTTTTTGGTAAACTTCAATGACCCTCGTCAATTGAACAACCTGAATGAGCTGGTTTACCTGGTGTTCCCATTCTTCCTGTGGTGCATCGCCAACTGGTCGGTGACGACTCTCCTGGAAGGGGAAGGCAAGTTCAGCGAGATCGTAATGGCTTCCTCCTACGCTCTCGTCCCGATGGTCCTGATCTACTTCCCGATGACGCTTTTCAGCCGATTCATGGCCCAGGATGAGACCGCATTTTACTATCTGCTGAATTCGATCGCAGCCATCTGGTTTGTTCTGCTGCTGTTTGTCGGGATTATGACCGTGCATCAATATACAGCGAGCAAGACGATCGTCACGATGATCCTGAGCGTGATCGTCATGGTCATCATCGTCTTCCTGGGTGCACTGGTCTTCAGTATGATTCAGCAGATTTACGAGTTTATCATGAACATTTACCGTGAACTTATCTTCCGGACCTAAAGGAGGCCGCACCCTGTGACCAAGAGAAAAATCGGAATGCTGGTGCTGGCCTGCACCCTCATCCTTGTCATCGCCGGCATCATCTATACCAAAAATGTAGGGGCTCCGGCCGTTTCGGCTTCGGCTTATGCGAAGGATTCCGCCGAGCTTGCTCCCGGTAAGGAACTGGAGAAGCTCTCCAGTTCGTCGGCCGGGGTACCGGGCATGGACCTCGTAGCAGACAACGCCAACTACGGGCTGTATCTCCAATCGGAAACGACGGAGATCGCCGTTCTTGACAAGAAGAGCGGACAGATCTGGTACAGCAACCCTCAGGACCGCAACGAGGATGCGAAAGCTTCCCCTTTCGAGAAAGGGGTTCTGTCCTCGCAAATCGTTCTATCCTTTCGGGATACGGTAGGGACGCTGGAGACCTATTCCAACTTTGCTCAAAGCATTGAGAAGAAGCAATTTAAGCTGGAGAGCATTGAGGGCGGCATCCGGGTGACCTACACGCTCGGGGATATGTCGCTCGGCATCGACGCTCTGCCGAAGTATATTACGAAGGAGCGTTTGGAAGAGAAGGTTCTGTCCAAGCTCGACGAATCGCTCGCTCGTTATGTATCTCAACGGTATTACCCTAGCAAAACAGACGCAAACGTTCTTGAGCGTCTTGATGATCAAGTGAAGAAACAGCTCGTTCTGAATAAAATGATCGACGCCTTCGCGCAAGCAGGCTATACGGATGAAGACTTGGCTGCGGACAATGAGGCACATGGCGCCGCCTCCGGAGCTGATTCCTCCAAGCCGAAGTTCACGATTCCGCTGGAATACCGGCTGGATGAGAAGGGCCTGACGGCGACAGTTCCGGTCGGTCACGTCGAAGAAAGCAGCGACCATCGCATTCGGACCCTTGATATTCTTCCCTACTTCGGAGCTGCCGGGGTCCAGGATCAAGGCTACATGCTCGTTCCCGATGGGATGGGCAGCCTGATTCACCTGAACAACGGCAAAATCAAGGAAGAAAAATATGTCCAGCAGGTGTACGGCACGGACCTGAACGACAACAGCCGCAACCGCGGTCAGTTTACGGAAAGCGCCAAAATGCCGGTATACGGCTTGAAGAAGGGGAACGGAGCCTGGTTTGCCGTGATCGAGCAGGGAGATGCGCTCGCTAGCATCGCGGCAGACGTCAGCGGCAAGGTCAATTCCTTTAACCACGCTTACAGCACCTACGCCATTCGCGGAGAAGATGAGCTGGAGCTGTATACGGGCAACACGATCCAACAGATCGACATGCTCGGTAACAAGCTGTACAGCGGCGACATCCGCGTTCGCTTCAGCTTCCTCTCTGGTGAGGAAGCCAGCTATGCGGGCATGGCGCGCCACTATCAGAATCTGCTCGTAAGCGAGAACAAGCTTCAAGCCCTCACCGATGAAAAATCGCTTCCGTTCTACCTCGATATCCTCGGTACGATCGACAAGCGCTCCTTCTTCCTCGGAATCCCTTATCAATCGGTTGCGTCCATGACCACCTTTGATCAGGCGGGAACCATCGCCGATCAACTGGGGAAGGACGGCATTTCCAACCTGCAGATGAGATTGACGGGCTGGTTCAACAAAGGCGTCAATCACAAGACTCCGACGAAAGTCAAAGTGGACAGCGCCTCTGGAAGCAAGAAGGATCTCCAGAAGCTAGCTGACAAGCTGAAGACGATGGGCGGAGAGCTTTATCCGGACGTCGCGCTTCAGCTCGTTTACCACGACGATTCGAAATTCACTCCGGCTTCGGATGCTTCTCGGTTTGTAACGCGGGATGTCTCCATGCTCGCCAATTATGACCGGGCCACTAACCGGATGAACGATTATTACGGTTCCTATTACCTGCTCTCTCCGTCCAAGCTGCCTTCCTTTACCGAGAGATTCTCCTCCTCGTATAAGAAGCTCGGACTCTCGTCCCTGAGCCTCCGGGATCTCGGCAGCACGTTGAATTCCGATTATCGGAACAGCCGCACCATGTTCCGGGAAACGGCGAAGGCCATTGCATCGGAGCAGCTCGGCAAGCTGGAGACGGCTTATCCGAACCTGATGGTAGCGGGTGCCAATTCCTACGCTTGGGAATATGCCCGTCATCTGATTGACGTTCCGACTTCCACGAGCGGATTTAACCTGGCCGATGAAGAGGTTCCGTTCTATCAGATGGTTGTCCACGGCTTTGCGGACTACACCGGCGAAGCCATCAACCTGTCCGACGAACAAGACCTGTCGAAGCAGCTTCTTCGCTCCATCGAGCTCGGGACGGCCCCTCACTTCCTGTGGAGCTATGAGGATTCCTCCGACCTGAAGCTGACCCGCTACGACGATCGCTTCGCGTCGACGTATACCAATTGGTATGATCAAGCCGTCGACATGTACAAAAAGGCCGATGAAGTCCTCGGCAAGCTGCAAACGAAGAAAATCGTCGATCACGTTCGCCATGAAGAAGGCGTCGTAGAAGTGAAATACGAAGGAGGAACTTCCGTCTTCGTTAACTACACCGAGAAGCCCGTTACCGTGGATGGAGTCCAAGTGAACGCTCTCGATTATGCGGTAGGCGGTGATCGCAAATGAAAATGAGACTAACCTTAACGCGTAAACGCTCGCTGCTCGGCCTGTTGTTCATCTCGCCGTGGCTCATCGGGTTCCTGCTACTCTTCCTGAAGCCGCTTATCGAATCCATTCGCTACAGCTTCAACAAGCTGGTGATCGATCCGACCGGATTCAAGCTGGAGAGCGTAGGCTGGAGCAACTTTCATAACGCCCTGTTCGTTGACCCTAACTTCAATCGGATTCTAACCGAGTCCGTCCTTGACATGTTGATCAACGTTCCGCTCATCCTGTTCTTCAGCCTGTTCTCTGCGGTGCTGCTCAACCAGAAGTTCCGCGGACGGGCAATGGCGCGTGCCATCTTCTTCCTGCCGGTTATACTGGCATCCGGCGCCATCTCGGCGGCAGAATCCGCGGGTCTTATCAACCTCGTCGGCAATGCGGCTGTAGCAGAAGACATGGCAAGAACCGCTCAATTCAATGGAGCCGCTATCGTGGACCTGCTTGTCCATGCGGGCTTCCCAATCAGCATCACCGACTATATCGTGGAAGCCGTCATGCGGATTTATGAGATTGTCCGCAGCTCCGGGGTACAGATTCTGATCTTCCTCGCCGCGTTGCAGTCCGTACCGACTTCGATGTATGAGGTGGCGAAGATGGAAGGGGCGACCGGCTACGAAACCTTCTGGAAGATCACCTTCCCGATGGTCAGCCCGCTCATCCTGACGAACATCATCTATACCATCATCGATTCCTTCGCGGACAGCCCTGTGACTCAGATCATCAAAGAAACGGCGTTCACGTCGCAAAACTTCGGGCTCAGTGCGGCCATGTCTTGGCTGTATACCCTTGCGGTCAGCATCATGCTTCTCCTGATCGGTGTCGCCATCTCCCGAAAAGTCTTCTATCAAAACTAGCAAGCGGAAAAGGAGGGTTCGTTCATGGCGACCGCTCGGACAGCCGAGAACACGGCGACGAAATTCAACCGGCACAAGCTGCGGAACAAGACGGTGGATATGCTTTACTCCATCTTCCGCTACGTGCTCATCATCGGGATCTCATTCATTATTCTGTATCCCATCCTGACCAAGATCTCTTACGCCTTAAAAGACAAACAAGATATCTACAACCCGACGATTTACATGATTCCGATGCATTTTACATTTGATAACCTGAAGCTGGCGAAGGACCTGCTCAATTACTGGCCGCTGCTGGGCAACACGCTGTTCTATGTCGTGGTGGTCATGCTGCTGCAGACAGCCTCTTGCGCGCTTGCGGGGTATGGATTTGCGAGGTTTAAGTTCCCGGGGAGCAACATACTGTTCACCTTGGTGATCCTGACCATCCTCGTTCCGATGAGCACCTTGATGGTTCCGATGTACCTGCACTTCCGCAGCTTTGACGTGCTGGGCATCATTCACGCCATCACCGGCAAGGAAGGCGTCAACCTCTTGAACAGCTACTGGCCGTCCATCATCACATCCGCTACGGCCAACGGACTCAAATCCGGTCTGTTCATCTACATTTTCCGTCAGTTCTTCATTGGACTGCCGAAGGAGATCGAAGAGGCGGCATTGATCGACGGTGCTGGAGGCATCCGCACCTTCTTCCAGATCATGCTTCCGAACGCGATCCCTCCCATGATCACGGTCATCCTCTTCTCGTTCGTCTGGACCTACAACGACACGTTCTACACCTCGCTCTTCATGAGTGAGAGCAGCCTCATGCCGCTCAAGATCGCGTCGCTGCCTGCGGACACTAGCCAGTTCCTGCCGGTCCTCATGGGCCTTGGAACAAGCGGTCAGGCAGATCCAAACTACGTTGCACTTATCGTAGATACCGGGATTCTGCTTGCGATTATCCCGCTGATTGTCCTGTACCTGTTCGTGCAGCGCCACTTCGTGGAAAGCGTCGAGCGTACGGGGGTTGTCGGGTAACCAAACCACCAATTAATCCTTGATCTGACGACGGCAAAGCGCCTGCGCTTTGCCGTTGGCTTCTCTAAGGAGATTGTTTTTTGGATGAACGAAGGGAGAGCGATGGATTGGACAGACGGAAACGAAACGGGTTGATCGCAGCGGTTGGGGCTGCAGTGGTTCTCATTCTGGTGACCGTATTTCTCTTTGGCCGCGGAGACAAAGAGGCCAAACCTGCCGCTACCGAGCAGCCGTCACCTTCAGCTTCGTCTGCGGCGACGGTTATGCCGGGTCCGCAGCTGCTGAACGTTACACCGGACCGAGAGACGGTGGGGCGCTATGACAAGCTGGAGTGGACCGTCGAGCTAAAAGCGGACTATATGAATCCATACGATCCGGCTCAAGTAGACTTGGGCGCTGTGCTGACCGCACCATCGGGCAAAGTATGGAACATCAATGGGTTCTATGATGGAACGGCGTGGAAGCTGCGTTTTGCCGCAGACGAGATCGGCAAGTGGAGCTACCAGTTCCACTTGAAGGATAAGACGGGAGAAAGCCAGGGAGATGCCCTCGCCTTTGAAGTAACGGAAGGAGCATCAAACGGCTGGATCCAGCCTTCGCAGGAAAACAAACGGGCCTTGGAATACCGAAACGGCACTTCCTTCTATGGGGTTGGGGTCGCCTATCCGTGGGGAGTCGACGAATGGGGCCTGGATCGCATCAAAGCGAGCGGAGGCAATCTCGTTACCTATTGGAATGGGAATTACGACAACTCCGGCAGCGGCGGCGGCAATGAGCAACTGGAATCGGTTGCTTCCGGCCTGAGCAGCTACGACATGAGGAAAGCCGCTCGGATCGATGAGCTTCTTGGTTCGTTTGAGACACGTGATCTGAACATGAGCTTCGTCATCTGGCCGCATGACTCTCTGGCGGACAAGCTGGGAGGCGGATGGGCAACCACCTGGACCAAGAACGCATATTCCGCGCTTGGCGAAGCTTCTGAATTCTATACCAGCGAAGAGATGTGGAAGTACCAGGAGAACCTGTATCGCTATATCATCGCTCGTTACGGTCACAGCCGTGCGATCGGCATCTGGGACCTGATCTGCGAAATCAACGGCACCGACGGCTGGGTGCTGGGTGACCCGGCGAAAGCTAACGAATGGGTAACCCGCATTCATACCTATTTTAAGGAGCATGACCCGTACGGACACCCGACGATGGGCTCCATGGCCGGTGGGGCGGAGGACTTCTGGGAGCACGGCTACCAGACATTGGATTTGGCGGATCGGGAAAACTACTACAGCCTCGACTATCGCTCTTATGCGGAGGATATCGCCAGTCGCTGGAAGTATGAGAAGCCGCTGATGATTGGGGAAACGGGCAACGTCACCGACGAGACAGCTTATCATAACGTTCTCTGGGTGACCTGGGCCAATGGACTTGCATCGTCGCCCATCTGGTGGGATTATACAAAGGTAGACGACGCCATGCTTGCGCAGATGAAGGTGTTTTCTGACTTCATCAAGTCCATCGATTTCAAAGAGACGCGCGACCCGCTAGCAGCGGAGGCTGAGATCGTGAAAGTTCCGCTTCCAGCCGAACTGTCCATGGAGGACGGCAAGGATTATGCGGACTGGAGCATACCGGATTGGGCGGACGCCAACAAGGACAAAGACGGCATCCGGACAACCGTTCAGCCGGTGGAAAACGCCGAGAAGCCTACGGTTCAAGCCAAGCTTCGTTTTGCGACCGGTCAATATTCGCAAGGGGTGATCGACCAGGCTGCTGCCGAGCAGGATTGGTCCGGTTACGATGAGCTGGTCTTCGACGTTCATGTGGACGCCGCCGCACAGAAAGGATTGATTGCCCGGCCTGTTCTCTTCCCTGGAGGAGAGTGGAATGAGGCAGACGATCCTGGCGATGTTCCGCTCACTGCAGGCAAATGGACGACCGTACGCGTCAAGCTGGACGGCGGCAAATGGAAAAACCGTGAGCTGACCCGCGCGGACCTTACGCGGATGGAACGCTGGGGCCTCAAGGTTTATGCCACGAGCACGCCGAATGAAGCGGACCCTGTGGCCATTCAAATTCGGAATCCCCGATTGGTGGCAAAGAAGGCTCCGACTATCGAGAAAAAGACGGCCGAAGCCTGGATGATGAAGGGGACGACGTTGTCCTACGGCTGGATGGTCACGGACCTGGGCAAGCTGGGCGGCAAGAGCGTGACATTCAATGGCTGGCAGGACGGCAGCTATACGGTCAATTGGACAGATCCCTGGACAGGGCAAAGCTTGACAACCACGGAGGCGAAGGCAGCCGGCGGTAAGCTCATGGTAACAGCTCCCGACTCGGAGAAATCCGATTTGGTGTTTACGATCAAGTAGAGAGACAAGAAAAAATCAAGGATAGGAGAACCTCTCACCCATGAATGGATCATCGAACAAGAGCCGTGATCGCTATCAGGTTGAGCCCAAGCTGGTGAATCCGCGGGCGGATCAATCCGCCCTGCGCTTGATGGCTTACCTGTGCGATACCTACGGCAAGCACATGCTTACCGGTCAGCAGATCGGAGTTCATTCTACACCCGAAATGGACATTCTCCATCGGGAAACCGGCTTTTATCCCGCTGTCGGCGGCTTTGACTTCATGGACTATTCACCTGGACGCGTCAATCAGGGCGGGGTCAGCCACGACACGGATCATGCGCTTCGCTGGTGGGAAGAGGGCGGGATCGTCACCTTCTGCTGGCATTGGACGGCACCCAAGGACATGATTGATCTGCCCAACAACAAGAAGTGGGAGAAGGGCTTCTATACGGAAGCGACCCGCTTTGACCTGGAGGAAGCGATGAGTGACTCATCGTCCGAGGGCTACCAGCTGCTCGTGCGGGATATCGATGCCATTGCCGTTCAGCTCAAGCGTCTTCAGCAAGCGGGTGTGCCTGTCCTGTGGCGGCCGCTTCATGAAGCGAGCGGGCGCTGGTTCTGGTGGGGGGCGAAGGGGCCCAAACCATTCTTGGCGCTTTGGAACCTGCTGTATGATCGCTTGACGAATGATCATGAGTTAAATAACCTGATCTGGGTTTGGAACGGCCAGCACAAGGACTGGTACCCGGGCGATGAGACGGTCGACATCATCGGGGAAGACATCTATCCGCCAAAGAGGGACTATACGCCGCAAGCGGACCGGTTCGATACTGCGCTCGCTTATACGAACACCAACAAGATCATTGCCTTGTCCGAGAACGGCATTTTGCCGGATCCAGATCAAATGCTCGCAGAGAATGTCCGCTGGGCATGGAACTGCACCTGGTATGGGGAGTTCCTGTACACCCGCGATGAGGAGGGCAAGCTTCCCTATTCCGAGGAATACACGGAGCACTTTATGCTGCACAAGCTTTATAGCCATCCCTTCTCGATTACCCGAGAGCAATTGCCCAACCTAAAAACCTACAGGCTGCCGTAGAGAGGAGTTCGACCATGACATTATCCATCTGGAATCATCGAGGCCCGGTTACCGGACCCTGGACGAAAAAGCAAGGGGAAACGCTGACACTGGGCTTCATCGGAGGCTCCATCACGGACGGACGTCCGCGTCACAACTGGCCGGAGCCGGTAACCGCCTGGATCGTAGAGCAACTGCCCGGTGTGCACATCGCGGTGGAGAACGCCGGGATCGGTGCGACCGGAAGCGATCTTGGGTCCCTTCGCGCTGAGCGGGATCTGATCGATCGCGGAACCGAGCTGGTGTTTGTTGAGTTTGCCGTCAATGACTATGATGAGCCGGTCGAGAAGAGAGGACGCACCCTCGAAGGACTCCTTCGCAAGCTGCTCGCCGATCCAAAGCGTGAAGTGGTGTTGGTTTATACGTACATCCAATCCATGTACGAATACATGATGAAGGACGAAAAGCCGCCGATCATCGCCCAATACGAAGCCATCGCCGAGCATTATGGACTGAGTTCCGTTTGGATGGGGCTTCACGCGCTGGACGAAGTGAAGCGCGGCCATATGCGCTGGGAAGAGTGGTTGCCGGACGGCCTTCACCCGACGAACCGGGGAAGCTACAGCTATGGAACCAGCGTCATCCGCTTCCTGGCAGCAGAGCGCGAGCGTTCACTTACGGAGGCAGAGGCAGCTTCGTGGCTGGAGCGTCGCCAAACAGCCATGGAAAAGCCGCTTGATCCGCGCAACTGGCAATCTGCCAGCTTGGTGGAGTTGACGGATGTTCAGACGACCGGGCCTTGGGTGCTTCGCCGACTGAACGGGATACCGTGGATCGATCGTACGCTTGAGACGGCTGCCGTTGGAGCCAAGCTCTCCTTCACCTTCCACGGAAGAGGAGTCGCACTCGGCTTTGACTTCGGCAAGACGTCAGCCGAATTCCGCTACCGCCTCGACGGCGGGGAGTGGCAGACGGAAGTCCGCGAGCGCCCGGATTGGGTCGGCACGGACGGCTGGTTCCGGCTGAGTATCCTTGCACTTGACCTCGAAATCGGCGATCATACTTGTGAGATTGAAGTCATCCATGGAAAAAGCTCGAACTGCAACGGGACCAACTTCCGCCTGGGACTCATCGGACAATTACCTTAAGCTCAACATCAGTGGGCGGAATAGTGGAGGACAAATGAGCAACACGATTCAACAGTTGGATGGCTGGCGGTTTAAAATGGCGGAGGATACGGACTGGCTTTCGGCCCATGTCCCCGGCTGTGTGCATACGGACTTGCTGAAGAACGGACGGATTCCCGATCCGTTCTACGGCGCAAATGAGCTGGATTTGCAATGGATTGACAAGAAGAACTGGGATTACGAGGTATCCTTTGCGGCAACGCCTGAGCTTCTGGCCGAGTCGAAGCAGGAGCTCTTCTTTGAAGGGCTCGATACCTATGCCGATGTATTCCTGAACGGACGCCTCGTGCTATCCGCGGACAACATGTTCCGAACCTGGAAGGTCGATGTGACCGGACTGCTTATGCCGACAGGAAATACGCTCACGGTTCGCTTCCGTTCTCCGATCGTGGAGGATGTTCCGAAGCTGGAGAAGCTTGGCTTCCCGCTTCCGGCTCCGAACGATACGTCGGAGATGGGCGGACTCGGAGACAAGAAGATCAGCGTCTTCGCCCGCAAAGCCCCGTACCATTATGGTTGGGACTGGGGCCCCCGCTTCGTCACGAGCGGGATTTGGCGGCCTGTGACGCTGATCGGCTGGTCCGAGAGCCGAATCACGGACTTGTACATCCGCCAGGATGACATCCGCCAAGAGGCCGCTCGCCTGACGGCGGTGGTGGAGGTGGAAGCGGAACAGAACGGAGAGGCCGTTCTCCGCATCGAAGCCGGCGGCCAGGAATGGACACAGACGGTTGAGCTTCAAGCGGGTATAAATCGGCTAGAGCTTCCGCTCGTCATCGAGCAGCCTTCTCTCTGGTGGTGCCGTGGGCTCGGCGAGCCGAACCTGTACACCTTCCACGCTGAGCTTTCCCAAGCTGGGAGGACGACAAGCGAGCATTCGGTGCGCACTGGACTGCGGACCATTCGACTCATTCGCGAACGCGAAGCAAACGGGACGAGCTTCTACGTAGAAGTAAACGGTCAGCCCGTCTTCTCCCGTGGAGCCAATCACATTCCGAATGACAGCTTCGTTTCCGAGGTAACGGCGGATCGCTATCGCCACGAGATTGCGGCGGCTGTGGAATCGAATCTGAACATGATTCGGGTCTGGGGCGGAGGAATCTACGAGGACAAGATCTTCTATGACCTGTGTGATGAAGCCGGTCTGCTCGTGTGGCAGGACTTCATGTTCGCGTGCAGCATGTACCCAGGCGATGAAGCCTTCCTTGCCAGCGTAAAAGCAGAGGCAGAAGACAACGTGAAGCGTCTGCGCAACCACGCAAGCATCGCCCTGTGGTGCGGGAACAATGAGATCGACTCAGCTTGGGCCCACTTCAACGAGAACTCCGGATGGGGATGGAAGAACCCGCACAGCCCGGAACGTCGGGAGACGATCTGGTCCTGGTACGAAGAGCTCTTCCATCGCATGCTTCCGGATGTGGTGGAGCGCCTGATGCCTGGAACGGACTACTGGCCTTCTTCACCGCTCGTGGAGTTGACGGGGGATATCCGCCAGCACACGAAGGGTACTCCCTCAAGCGGTGATATTCACTATTGGGGAGTGTGGCACAGCAAGGAGCCCTTCGAACGATACAACGAAGTGGTCGGTCGCTTCATGAGCGAATACGGCTTCCAGTCCTTCCCGGAGTACAAGAGCGCCTTGCGCTACGCCGAGCCGGAGGACATGGAGCTGGAATCGAAGGTCATGCAGGTTCACCAGAAGAACGGCCAAGGCAACCTGCTCATCAAGGAATACATGGAGCAATATCTCCATGAGCCGAAGGATTTCCCGTCCTTCCTCTACCTGAGCCAGGTGCTGCAAGCGGATGCGATGGCCATCGCCATCGAGGCGCATCGTCGCAACAAGCCGTATTGCATGGGGTCGCTGTACTGGCAGCTCAATGACTGCTGGCCGGTCGCTTCCTGGGCGAGCATGGACTACTACGGTCACTGGAAAGCGGCGCAATACCACATCAAGCGGAGCTTCCGGGATGTGATCGTGTCGGCCGAGATCAAGAATGGGTTGTTTGACATCAAGGTCGTCTCCGATCGTCCGGAACCTTTCGAGGGTCAGGTACGACTCCGGCTGATGGACTTCCAGGGAGCCGTAGTCCGGGAGACTTGCGTTCCCGTTCATCTTGCGGCGAATGAAGCGGTGGAAGCGATCAAGATCGATCATGCCGAATGGCCGGCGGACAAGGGGCCGGAAGAAGTTCTTCTCCTGATGGAGCTTCTGGACAACAACCAGGAAGTGGTGGATGCGAAGACGCACTACTTCGTCCGATCCAAGCACTTGCGGCTGGAAGCCCCCGTCCTCAAGGTTACTGAATCGAAGACCGAGGATGGGAGCGGGACCCGCATCACGCTGGAGACGGACAAACTGGCCCGTCAGGTTTGGCTCTACACGGAGAAGGCCGGTATCTTCACGGACAACTTCTTCGACCTGATTCCCGGCATTCCCGTAACGGTTGATTTCCTTGCCCATGCAGAAGGAACCTGGACTTACTCCTCGGCAGATGCCGGTGAGGTCGAGGTCTTCTCCATGACAGACTTCATTCGTCTGGGCGAAAGCGAAGCATAGAAACAAGCGCTGGCCATCGATTTCGATAAGGGGAATTGGAGTCGGAATCGATGGAAGGCTGGATGAAATGAAGTTTGATTCCTAACACAAAAGCGACCGACGCTTCTTCCGAAGCACCGGTCGCTTTTTCCTTGTGAACAGGCAGAAGCTTATCCTCCTGTATGCATAGTGCGCTCAATCCATTTCATAGATGGAGCCGGTCTTGCTGGCGAAGAGTTCGGTGTACACCTTCTCGGCGTAGGCATCCGTCATGCCGGAGAGATAGTCGGCGATAAACCGCGGCCAGGCCCAGGTCGCCTTGTGCCGCTCATAGTTCGCCAGCCAATCGGGCGGGATGATCCGCTTGCCGGCTTCTTCGTCAATGAAGCTCTCCCACAGCCGCTTGATCATGATTTCGCTGCGCATCTGCAGGCGCTGCACGCGGAAATCCTTGATGAGCGTTACCCACGCGAGCTTCTTCAAAATCTCCATCGTACGGAGCAGCTCGAAGTCCTGTTCCCCATCCCGCACGAAGGTGACCTTCTTCCAGCCGCGAGTGGGATCGTCAAGGATGCCGAGGCGGCCGGCGAAGGTACTCACCCAGCGGGCTTTCATCTCTCGCCTTGCGCGGGAGGATTCCTTGCCGCTCAAGGCGTAGACCTCTTCCCATTGGTCGAGGTAAGCGTCGAGCACGCGGCCGACCATGGCCTCCACGTCGACCTGATCCCAGCCGACCTCGGAGTTGCCCTCGTCGTTTACGATCTCGTCGACGAGGTGCTTGCGCAGCCAGCTGTCCTCGAAGAACGTGCGGTTCATCTGGATTTTGCCGGCGCGAATGCCGTCCTCGATGTCATGCGTGGAATAAGCGATGTCATCGCACAAGTCCATCAGCTGCGTCTCGAGCGTGGAGCAGCCTGCTGGGATTTGCCACTTGTCCCGGAGCTCACGGATCGATTCCCATTCCGAGGCGTACACGCCTTTCAAGCGGCCAGGCTCTTCGAGCGCAAAAGGATATTTGTTGATCGCGAGCAGCACGGCGGCGGTCAGGTCCAAGCCGCTGCCGCTCTCCGCCCGCTTTTCAAGAAACATCAGGATGCGGAAATTTTGCGCATTGCCTTCGTATTTCATTCCATACTGCTGTTGGAGCAGCTGGTTCAGCACATCCTCGCCCTTATGGCCGAAGGGAGGGTGGCCGAGGTCGTGGGCGAGCGCTGCACACTCCACGACGGCCTGCTCCAGCATGAGGGCCGGATGCTCGCCTTTGCTGAGGAAAGGGTACTGCTTGCCGAGTCTTCTCGCTGCTTCGCGGGCGATTTGGGACACCTCCAGCGAGTGCGTAAGACGGGTCCGATAATAGTCGCCGGAGCCTGCTCCGAATACCTGCGACTTGCCCTGCAGCCGCCGAAAGGCCGGCGACTGAATGAGCCGGGCATAGTCGCGCTCGTACTCCTCTCTCTCTTCGCTGAAGGTGGGGCTGGTCTTGTCATCCAGCCGCATGTGACGGACATCCATGGTCATTCCTCTTTTCTTCCGGGCAAGGGTTATGAATCAGAGACTAGCACAATTTGCAGCAATTCGCCACCTGTTGAGACGGGGAGAAGCGGACGACCTCCCCTGGTGCTGGGTGACAAAATGGAAGGATTCGAATAGAAAACGAACAGAGGTCCCCGCGATTTTCTACAATACTTGCGTTTGCCCATGATCCTCGGCATAATCAAGGGAAGGAGGTGCGGATATGGCTGCGGAAAGACCTGGAGGCTCGGGCGACCGACTGGTTCGGGTGGAAGCTGTGAAGTACAAGGAAGCGGTGCAGACCGAAACCCATCACGACCATGAGGCGTACGAGCTCTATTACCTGGTAGCCGGGGAAAGGTATTTCTTCATTAAAGACCGCACCTATCATATGCACAAGGGCGATCTCGTCCTCATCCCGACTCACGTGCTTCACAAAACCTCAAGCGCGCGCAAGGACGGGCATGAGCGGATTTTGATTCATTTTCGCAAGGAGGCGCTGGACGGGCTGCTTCCCGAATACGAGGAACGCATCCTGGACATGTTCGCGCAGTTTCCTCATATTCGATTGAGCGTGAAGGAACAGGCGGTCATTCGCCGCATCGTGGACAGCATGCTGTACGAGCTGGAAGCGGAAAAGCCGGGGGCGGAGCGGTATGCGCGGCTGTTGCTTGCCGAGCTGATCCTGCTGCTCATTCGGATCACGGAGGGGCGCCACGCCGAGGTGGCGGAGTTCCCCAACTCGCTTCACCACAAAGTCTCCGAGGTGGCTCAGTTTATCGGGGAGCATTATGGAGAGCCGATCACGCTGAACGGATTGTCGGAGCGGTTTCACATCAGCCCATTTTACTTGAGTCGAATTTTCCATCAGGTGACGGGACTTCCCGTTGTCTCTTACATCAATCACGTGCGGGTGGAGGAAGCCCGGCTTCTGCTGGCTACGACGGAGATGAGCGTCACCGAAATCGCACTGAAGACGGGGTATCAGAGTGTGACGCATTTTGGCCGCGTGTTCAAGGCAGCCGTCGGACTGTCCCCGCAAAAATATCGTCAGGAAAAGAGCCGCGGGTAAGTGTTCCTCTATCCCGGATACGGGAAACCGAAACCCGGAGGGAATCCCTCGGTAAGGGAGAAATGGTGCACATGGAATCGAACCCGTTCTTGGGCTTCGCGTTTCACGGCGAGCCAGAAGGGCCGCTGGCGTTTCGCGAGCCGCTGGAAGTGATTGAAGCGACGCAGCTGGAGGAGGTGCTTCCGGCTCTTCGGCGTGTCCAGCAGGCGCTGGACCGCGGCTATTACGCCGCTGGATCGATCAGCTATGAAGCGGCTCCGGCCTTCGATCCGGCCCTTCGGGTTCGGGCGGGGCAGCGAATGCCGCTCCTCTGGTTCGGCGTCTATGCGGAGCCTTCCGCGTGGAAGGCGGAGGAGACGTTGACGGAGGAGGGAGCACCCGGCTTTGAGCTGGGCGAGTGGGAGCCGGCGGAAAGCCGGGAGTGCTATTCCGCTCGGATCGCTCGGATCAAGGAAGCGATCGCCGCCGGGGAAACCTATCAGGTCAATTACACGATGCGGCTTCGAACGAGCTTCCGCGGCAGCGGAGAAGCCTATTACCAGCGCTTGTCCCGTGCACAGAAGGCGGGATACGGCGCTTATTTGCGTTTCGGAGCCTTCGAGGTGCTGAGCGTATCGCCGGAGCTGTTCTTCCGCGTGGAAGAAGGCCGGTTGACCACACGTCCGATGAAGGGAACGATTCGGCGCGGGCGTTTCCTTCGAGAGGATGACCAGCAGCGTGAACGTCTCCGTGTATCCGGCAAGGATCGGGCGGAGAACCTGATGATCACCGATCTGCTGCGCAATGACCTCGGGAGGGTGGCGGTGACGGGAACGGTCGAGGTACCGGAGCTGTTCCAGATCGAGTCTTACCCGACCGTCTTCCAGATGACCTCCACCGTCACCTGCAAGATGGAGCCGGAGACGACGCTGGTCGAGCTGTTCGCCGCGCTCTTTCCATGCGGCTCCGTGACTGGTGCTCCGAAGGTGAACACCATGGAGCACATCGCGGAGCTGGAGGCCGAGCCGCGCGAGGTCTATTGCGGTGCCATCGGCTATGCGGCGCCCTATGGCCGCAAGCTGGTGTTCAATGTGCCGATCCGCACCGTCTGGCTGGACCGGGCGGCAGCCACGGCAGAATACTCGGTGGGCGGCGGGGTAACCTGGGATTCGTCGGCAGCGGGAGAGTATGAAGAGGCGCTGGCCAAGGCCGCCGTGCTTCGTCACCCGATCGAGCCGTTTTGTCTCCTGGAGAGCCTGCTTCTCCGGGAGGGGGAGTATTGGCTTCTGGAGCGGCATCGGGCGCGGCTCCGCGCGTCGGCGGCATACTTCGGCTTCCTGTATCGGGAGGAAGAGGTTGAAGCCGCCCTCGCGTCCATTGCTCGCGAGCATCCCCAGGGTGCCTACAAGATTCGGCTGCTGCTAGCCGAGGACGGCGCGGTCCGGCATGAGGCCGCCCTCCTGTCGCCGGCGCCATCCAGGGTTTCTTCCCCGCCGAGCAGCCCCATTATGCCGCTTCCCGAGTCGCACCTGACGCAGAGTCGGCCTGAGCGAGCGGTTCTGGCCGAGGAGCGGGTTGACTCCCGGGATCCGTTCCTCTATCACAAGACGACACGGAGAGGGCTGTACAGCCGCGCATTCGAGTCCGGCAACGGCGCCTACGACGTGCTGCTGCAGAACGAGCGGGGAGAATTAACCGAGTTCACCCGGGGCAATCTGGTCGTAGAACGAGGTGGGCAGCGGTGGACGCCTCCCGTTGAGGCCGGGCTTCTCGCGGGGACCTTCCGCGATGAGCTTCTCGCCCGCGGTGAAATGGAGGAGAAGACGCTCACCGCTTCGGATTTGCGGGAAAGCGACCGCATCTGGTTCATCAACAGCATTCGCGGGTGGGTCGAAGTAACCTTTTTGGGGGTATAGGATAGGAAGACCCTTTTGAAAAGGAGGCCCCCGGATGAACGATTGGAAGGTGCTGCAGGTCGGGATGGGCAACTTCGGCCTTACCTGGCTGGAGCGTGTTCTCTCGAAGCATGAGCGGATCGGGAAGGTTATCGTGGTTGACCACCATGAGGAGAATCTCGAGAAGGCCCGCCTTATCGCGGGAGAGCGGGAGGTGGAGACCTTCTACGAAGCGGAGGATGCGCTTCGGAAGCATACCCCCGATCTTCTGATCAATGTCACCCAGCCTAATCACCACGAAGCTGTCAATGCGCTTGCCATTCAGTACCGGATTCCGATCCTGTGCGAGAAGCCTCTCTCCTTGACCTTGGAGCAGGCCATGCAGGAACGGGATCGTGCGCGGTCTTCCCGGGTACCGCTGATGGTAGCGGAGAATTATCGGTATTTCACGATCTGCCGTGAGGTAAAACGTCTCTTGGAGCAAGGGACCATCGGCCGCCTCCATGCGGTGGAAGTCGAGTTCCGCCGAGCTCACCGCATGAGCAACTACCACGGACAGATGGAGCAGCCGCTCCTGCTGGATGTGACGATCCATCATGTGGACATGCTGCGCTACTTCACGGGAGACAATGCCAGAAGCGTATCGGCCCGCGGGTGGAACCCGTCTTGGAGCTGGTATTCCGGGCTCACGAACGCCCATCTGCTCGTCTCCATGAACGGAGGAGTGGAGCTGTCTTACACGGGTTCGCTGACCTGCCGGGGAGACGAGACCGACTGGCTCGGAAGCTGGCGGTTCGAGGGCGAAAGCGGCGTGCTTCATATGGCGAACGGCCAGCTGGAGGTGAAAACCTCGGCCGGGATTCGGCGCTGGACGGTCGAGCAGGAGCGCGACAGCCGTTGGGCTGTGCTCGACGAATGCTTGGCTTCCCTGGAAGAGGAGAGACCGGGCGAGACCGATGTGGAGGATAACCTGCACACGGCGGCGATCATCGAGGCGGCGATCACCTCCATTGCCGAGGAGCGACATGTGCTTCTGTGAGGAACTGGACAGAGAGTTGTCCCCTAACTGGGATACAATGGAAGGACGACTCAATCCGGAGGTGTTCCTATGCTTGAAGTACCTGAAGCTTATGTACAAGCTCGCCAGTTGAACGAAACCGTCATGCACCGAACCATTCGCCGCGTTACGGTGAATGGTCATCCGCACAAGCTTTGCTTTTATTGGGGGGACAGCGCCCAATATCCAGACCTCTTAACTGAGCAGACCCTGACTGCTGCGGCTGCTCACGGAGGAATGATCGAGCTTGCGCTCGGCTCTCTCCGCTTGGTATTCAACGACGGGGCCAACCTGCGCTGGAGCGCGGCGGATGTCCAACCGCCGGCTAAGCATCAGCTTCTGCTTGATTTGGATGACGGGAGCTGGTTGAGCGCTTCGGTTTTGATGTACGGCGGGATTTGGGCGTTTGAGGAGGGGACAGTGGATAACCCCTATTACCAAGCTGCCTTGGAGAAGCCCTCCCCGCTTACCCCCGCGTTTGACGAATCGTATTTTGCCGGGTTGGTGGGGCAGAATGCCAACCGCCGCTTGAGCGCCAAAGCCTTTCTCGCAACCGAGCAGCGTATTCCAGGCGTAGGCAATGGGGTGCTGCAGGATATCTTGTTCCGAGCCCGGGTTCACCCGCGTTCCTCGATTCAACGCTTGGGGGATGCGGAGCTTGAGCAGCTTTTCCGAAGTGTGAAGGAGACCCTCCGGCAGATGACGGAGCAAGGAGGGCGCGACACAGAGAAGGATCTTTATGGCAGAAGGGGAGGCTACGCTACGCTCCTGTCCTCCAAAACCTATACCGATCCCTGCCCTGTCTGCGGCGGTACGGTTCGCAAGGAACCGTATTTGGGCGGCAGCATCTATTCCTGCTTGTCCTGCCAGGTCGCCGCGGTTTGATTGACAATCGTTTTGTCACACGTTTATAGTAGGAGTACTTTTAGATCCGACCATTACATCCGGGGTGGGCATGAACCGATGTCGGCAAAACTAAACCAATGGATCGACTGGCTGCTTTCGGCGACAGGGCTTGAAGGGTTTGCCATCCTGCTCATTACGATTCCTCTCGGGATCGTACAAGGGGTGTTCGGCGTGTTTCCCTTCGCTACGCTGATTCTTCTTCATATCTCCTCCCTGGGGATTGCCGGGGGATTCTTCGCCAGCTGGCTGGTGGGGGTGATCTCCGCGCTGATCGTCTTCGCCCTCTGCCGATCTGCCTTCGCAGACTGGTTCGAGCGCAAGTGGTTTGGAAAGATGACGCGATACAAACGGTGGGAGAAGACCCTGCGCCTCTATGGAGGCTGGGGGATGATTTTCCTTCGCACCATTCCAGTCATGCCGAATAACCTGATCTCCTTCTCCGCTGCGATCATCAAGATGGAGCCGAAGGATTATCTTTGGTCGAACGTCGTTGGCATTTTGTCGCACATCTGGCTGTTCGGGCTGCTGAGCGCAGCGGTTGTTTTCCCGGATACGGATGTACACAGGCTGGGAGCCGCTTACCTCGTGTTTGTCGGGATTCTCCTCTTTGCCTTCTTGTACCGTTACTTTACCCACTACCGTTACGAACGCTGAAGCCGAGCTGCTGACGACCTGCTAGCTCATCGACTCTTCCTGCATGATTTCAACAACGAGCCCCGCTTGAAATCACAGATGAGAGAGGATGAGCTGCCGCACCCGTCGGCGGACCGGCTTTTTTGATCGAAAGGAGCAAGGACATGCTGCCAACGGTTCCCGAAAGGGCACGACCTCGCAAAGCAAAGGAAAGAGCCCTCGGCAGGAGGGAAGCGCTCTATCTGCTCGTTTTGCTCGCCTTCACGGTCTTGAATATGCTGCAGGTTAGCTCGATTCGCATCGGAACGGAGTTCAGGCCGTATCCGTTTCTCGTGTGGAACCTCTTTCTCGCCTGGGTGCCGGTAGCGTTCCAGCTGTTGCTTGCTCAACTCTACACCTATCGCAAAAGCGGAATCCGAACCCTCGGCCTCTTGGTCACGGGGGCCGGATGGCTGTTCTTTTATCCCAACGCCGCTTACCTGGTTACGGACCTCCTGCATGTGTTCGCGCGCTATCCCGTAAACCCGGATCGTTACTTCTGGCACGAGCAAGCCTTCTGGACCCATCTGTTTGCTCTTCTCCTGACGGCGATGATCGGCCTGGTAATCAGCTCGTATTCCTTGCGGGCGGTCCATCGGCTTGTTCGAGAGCGCATGGGGGCATGGAGGGGAGCCTTGTTTGCCGGTGTCGTACTGGCCCTTTCGTCCTTCGGTATTTACCTCGGTCGTTTTCTCCGGCTGAACAGCTGGGACGTGCTGTTCAATCCCCGCTCTCTCGTTGGCGAGCTGGTCTCCGTCTTGAATCCCTCTCGGTATTCGTTTTTGTTCTCCTTTTGCGGCGGTATGTTTCTTATCATGCTGCTTACGTACATTGGGTTTATCTGGATGGAAGATCGTCAAAGAGAGTCATTTTCGGAAGATAATTAGTATAAGATAGGCAAATTAGATGATTATGAACCAATAACCATTTTCTGTTACTATGAAAGAAACGTGCTATGGCAGGTATATTGACGCAAATAAGTTCGAAATCTATAATTCTTACAAAAGATAGAAGTCCTGGTCGGGGCTTCTTTTCTTTTTATCCATTAATCATTAGGGGAGGAAACGTCTTGAGAAAAGCGAACCTGGTTTTGGCACTGATCCTTATTCTGGTTCTCGTCGGCTGCTCTTCGTCCAAGTCGGGCTCGACGGTCATTAACCTCGGCAAGGAAGTGGAGCTCGCGTCCATGGACTCCGCGATCGCCACCGACGGCTTATCCTTTGAGGTGATTGCCGCCACCATCGAAGGGCTCTACACCATCGATGCGGATGGGGTACCTCAGCTTGCCGCCGCGGACAAAGCCGATGTATCCGCAGACGGGAAAACGTACACTTTTACGATCCGGGATGCCAAATGGTCAAATGGCACGAAGGTATCCGCGAAGGATTTCGAATTCGCCTGGAAGCGTCTCGTCGATCCGAAGACGGCCAGCGAATACAGCTTCATCATGGGTGTGGCCGGCGTGAAGAATGCCGATGACATCGTAGCCGGCAAGAAAGGCATCGACGAGCTGGGCGTTAAGGCGAAGGACGACAAGACGCTCGTCGTCGAACTGGACCGTCCGATTGCCTTCTTCAACTCCCTCCTGGCGTTCCCCTCCTTTTATCCCATTAACGAAGCCTTCTACAAAGAGAAGGGCGATCAGTACGCCCTCAAGGCGGATGCCCTGCTTGCCAACGGTCCGTTTAAGATGAAGACCTGGGAAGTGGGCGGAACGACCTTTTACCTCGAGAAAAATAAAGATTATTACGATGCCGAAAGCATCAAGGTGGACGGCCTCAACTACAAGGTCATCAAAGACACTCAGCAATCCATCCTCGCCTATGAAAACGGTGACGTCGATTACGTAACCCTATCCGGCGAGCAGATCGTGAAATACTTGAACAGTCCCGAGTATCACAGCATCGTGGCCGGGTACCTGTGGTACCTGTCGCCCAATCAGAAGATCAAGGGGCTGGAGAACGTCAACCTGCGCAAGGCTCTGTCCCTCGCCTTCGACAAGAAGGCGGTGGTGGACGACATCCTGAAGGACGGTTCCATCGCTGCCGATTTCGCCGTTCCGACGCTGCTCGCAACCGGTCCGGACGGCAAAGATTATCGCGAAACGGCCGGAACCTATCCGACTACGAACAAGGAAGAAGCGAAGAAGTATTGGGATAAGGCCAAGTCTGAGCTCGGCATCGATTCGATCAAGCTGGAGCTTCTGTTCGAGGACACGGAATCGGCCACGCTGGTCGCCCAGTTCATCCAGTCTGAGATCGAAAGCACCTTGCCGGGCGTGAGCTTCGAGCTGAAATCCCAGCCGAAGAAAAACCGCGTCGAGCTGATGCAGAAGGGCGACTATCAAGTCGGCCTGACTCGCTGGGGTCCTGACTATGCAGACCCGATGACGTACCTCGACATGTGGACGACGGGAAGCCCGAACAACTACGGCTCCTGGTCCAACGCGGAGTATGACTCGATCATCGACAGCGCCTCGAAGGGCGACCTGGCGAGCAAGCCTGCTGAGCGCTGGGAAGCATTGAAGAAGGCGGAAGGCATCGTCATGGATCAAGCTGTCATCTTCCCGATCTACCAAAAGGGGAATGCCGTGCTGATCAAGCCGAACGTAACCGGCATCGAATTCCACTCGGTCGGGGTCAACGTCTTCTACAAGAACGCCGACAAGAAGAAATAAGCGGCAGCGATTCTTCACCCAACACCGGAAAGCTAGGGTAACGCTCCAGATGATAAGGACTCAAGTTGCGGCAGCGGATGGAACCGCTGCTGCAACTTGGTATGTTACGAGGTGAATAGACCTGAGAAACTATGTGCTCAAACGGTTGGTCATCGCCGCCGCCACCTTGCTCGCGATTCTGCTGGTTTTGTTTCTGATGCTCGAGCTGATGCCGGGCTCTCCCTTTAACGACGAGAAGATCACGGATGCTCAAAGGGCGCTTTTGAATGCCAAATATGGACTCGACCAGCCGGTCCTCGCCCGTTTCCTTCACTATGTCGGGGCCATGCTGACTGGGGATTTTGGCGTTTCCTACGTCATTCAGAAAAACATGCCGATCTCGAACATGCTGGCCGGTCGTCTGCCGGTCTCGATTCAGATCGGGCTTCAAGCGGTCGTGCTCGGCACCGCCATCGGGCTGCTGTTGGGGATCGTGGCTGCGCTTCGGCGGGGCAGCTTTGCCGACAGCTTCACGACCTTCATTGCGGTCATCGGGGTGAGCTTTCCCTCGTATGTATTTGCGCTGGGGCTTTCGTATTTCCTCGGCTCCAAGTACAAGCTGTTTCCCATTCTGTATACCACGTCGAAGCCTCTTATCTCGACCGTGCTGCCCACGATCGCTCTGTCCATGTTTACGATCGCGACGGTGGCCCGCTTCGCTCGGTCGGAGATGGTAGACGTGCTGGCTTCGGATTACTTGCTCTTATCGGAGAGTAAGGGGGTGGGCCGCAGACGTCTTATCTACGTGCATGCGCTGCGCAACGCTCTCATCCCGATTATCACGGTGCTGGCCCCCCTCGTGGTCGGCCTCATGACAGGCAGTCTCGTCATCGAACAGATTTTTTCCATTCCGGGCATCGGCAGTCTGCTGGTCACGGCCATTCAGGTGAACGATTACAACGTGATTTTGGCGGTAACTTTTATTTACAGCGTGATGTTCATTGCGATCATGCTCATCGTGGACATTCTCTATGGCATCATCGATCCAAGAATCCGTCTGGCAAAGGGGGAGAATCATGGCTGATCGATCGTACACCGAATCCCATAGGCCGGGCGACTTTCAGTTGGCAGACCCTCATGCGCGGGCGCATGTCGATCATACGTATTCCAACCAGTCCTACTGGCGCGATGCTTACCGGCAGTTTACCGCAAACAAGGGGGCCGTTATCGGCCTGCTCGTTATCGTCCTCATCACGCTCTTCGCCATCATTGGGCCGATGTTGAGCGAGCACACCTACAAATCGATGAACATCAAGCACAAGAGCCTGGCTCCTCGCATTGAGGGCTTTGAGAACATGCCTGTCTTCAACGGGGTAGCCAACGGCATCCATTCCTACAAGGAGCGCAAGCTTGAGGACGTCTACTACATCTTCGGGACCGACACGCTGGGACGCGACCTCTGGACACGAACCTGGCAAGGGACGCGCATCTCGCTCTATATCGCGCTGATCGCTGTCGCCATCGATATGGTCATTGGCATGAGCTACGGCCTCATCTCCGGCTATTTCGGCGGGGCGGTGGACAATGCGATGCAGCGGTTCATCGAAATCCTGAGCGGAATCCCTCATCTGGTCATCGTCACCTTGCTCATCGTGGTGTTGAGGCCGGGGCTTGTCACGATTACGCTCGCGCTGATGATCACCGGCTGGATCGGCATGAGCCGGGTGGCGCGCGCGCAGGTGCTCAAATTGAAGGAGCAGGAGTTTGTGCTCGCCTCGCGAACGCTTGGTGCAGGAAGCATGCGCATCATCTTCAAGGACATCCTGCCGAACATCTTCGGGCAGATCATCATCATGTCGATGTTCTCGATCCCGAGTGCGATCTTCACCGAGGCGTTTCTGGCTTTCATCGGCCTTGGGATTCCGCAGCCGATGGCTTCTCTCGGCTCGCTCATCAGCGAGAGCTTCAAGTCGATGACGATCTATCCGTACATGATCGTCGCCCCGGTCGTCGTGCTGGCCCTGCTCATGCTGAGCTTCAACCTGCTGGCAGACGGCTTGAAGGACGCCCTCGATCCGAAAATGAAGGAAATGTAGGAGGAGAGTCAGATGAACGAACCGGTATTATCCATCCGCGACTTGTCCATTTCCTTCAAGACATCGAATGGTACCGTGAACGCGATCCGGGGTGTGGATCTCGACCTGAACAAGGGGGAGACCCTCGCCATCGTCGGGGAATCCGGGAGCGGCAAGTCGGTGACGGTGAAAGCGATCATGGGAATTCTAAGCGGAAATCAGGAGATTCGCTCCGGGACGATCCAGTTTCGGTACAACCGGGACGGGGAGGAGGTCCATCAGGACCTGCTGCAGCTGTCCAAGAAGGACATGCGCCGCCGAATCAACGGCAAGCGGATTGCCATGGTGTTTCAGGACCCGATGACCTCGCTCAACCCGACGATGGCCGTCGGCAAGCAGATCATGGAGGGGCTTATCATTCATCTGAAGATGAGTCGCCCCGAAGCACATGAGCGGGCGCTTGAACTGCTTCGCCTGGTCGGCATCGCCGATCCCGAGAAGCGGATGAAGAGCTACCCGCACCAGCTGTCAGGCGGTATGCGGCAGCGGGTTGTCATTGCGATCATGCTCGCCTGCAATCCCGAGGTGCTCATTTGCGACGAGCCGACGACCGCCCTGGACGTGACCGTTCAGGCCAAGATTCTTGAGCTCATTAAGAACATTCAGGCAAAGATGCAGCTGTCGGTCATCTACATCACCCATGACCTCGGCGTAGTTGCGAAGGTGGCGGATTCCGTAGCCGTCATGTATGCGGGCAAGATCGTAGAGCGGGGAACGGTGAATGAGATCTTCTATGATCCGCGTCACCCGTATACGTGTGGACTGCTCTCCTCCATGCCGGACATCGTGACGGAAACGGAGAAGCTGTACTCCATTCCCGGCAGTCCGCCCAACCTTCTTCATGAAGTGAAGGGAGATGCGTTCGCCCCGCGAAATCGATATGCTCTGAATATCGACTTCCAGGAAGAACCGCCGATGTTTCAAATCAGTGACACGCATTATGCCGCGACCTGGCTGCTGCATGAGCAAGCGCCGTCAATGGAAATGGCCGCCAGCTTGAAGGCTCGGATTGAGACCGCCCGGAAGGAGGCAGGGGAATGGACCGAAAGCGACTCCTGGAGGTGACGGAGCTTAAGCAGCATTTTCGCGTCAGCAAGCGCTATACGGTGAAGGCCGTGAACGGCGTTTCATTCGTTATTCACGAAGGAGAGACCTACGGGCTCGTCGGGGAGTCGGGCAGCGGGAAGTCGACGATCGGTCGCTCCATCATCCGGCTCTATCAGCCGACCTCCGGGAGGGTGACCTTCGAAGGAGTGGAGATCTCCGGGCCGCTCCGCGGGAAGGAGCAGGCGCTTCTGCGCACGAAGATGCAGATGATCTTCCAGGACCCGATGGCAAGCTTGAATCCCCGGAAGAAGGTCATTGACCTCATCGCACAGGGGCTCGATATTCATAAGCTATACAAGAGCAAGGAGGAGCGCCGGGAGAAGGTGTATCGCATCCTCGATAAGGTGGGCCTTTCCCGGGAGCATGCCGACCGATATGCCCATCAGTTCTCCGGCGGGCAGAGGCAGCGGATTGGCATCGCACGCGCCCTGATCATGGAGCCGAAGCTGATCATAGCGGATGAGGCGATCAGCGCGCTCGACGTCTCCATTCAGGCGCAGGTTGTTAACCTCATGAAGGACATTCAGGAGGAGACGAATACAGCCTTCCTCTTCATCGCGCATGACTTGTCGATGGTCAAGTACATCTCGGACCGCATCGGGGTGCTGCATCTTGGGTACCTGGTGGAGACCGGAACGACGAAGGATATTTTCGAGAATCCCGTTCACCCCTACACGAAATCCCTGCTGTCCGCCATCCCGCTCGCGAACCCGATTCAGGAGAAGAAGCGGGTTGCCGTCCCTTACGATTACGCGACAAGCGGCATCGACTATGCGCTCGGCCGCGAGCAGAGCCTCTCGAACACGCACAAGGTGCTGGCGACGGACGAGGAGCTGGCCTCCTGGACGTGAGGGGGGGAGAACAAAAACAGGACCGCTTATCATGCCGTCAGGCAGGAGAGCGGTCCTGTTTCATTTAGAAAAGCCGATTCCCAAACTCGGCGTGGGCACTGATAGCTTTACTTAACGACCGTGAATTTGGTGATCCCTTTGTCGGTTAAGACAATATCACTGTAGAACAAACTGTTGAAGATGCTCGGCATGCTATAGGTTCCGTTGTAATCGCCAAAAGTGGCTGTACTGATGGCAATATCGACGTAGCCTTGGTACCAGACACCCTTTTTGAACGATTGAACCTCGGAAATGTATTTGTTGTAGCGCTCGTCATAAAGGATATCCTTGTTCTGCTTATAGGACTTGATCCGGAATTTCACAAGGCTGCGTACCCGGACTTGTCCATCGGTGACATAGATCAGGGAAGGCTCGGGATGAATGCTGCCCTCCAGTTGAATCTGGTTTTTCTTCACCCAGTCCGCATACACCTGATTGGCCTTAATCACCTGGCTCTCATTCACACCCTGGGATTGAAGCTTGTACAATTGGGTCGCCCAATTCTTGTTGTCCTTCTTGTAGTCGACATTGAGCAGCAGGGCGTAGCAATCCTGGATCCGCTTCAGCCAGATGTCGATCACTTTCTTGTCGTAATTTTCACGGCTCATGAACTGTGCCGGTGTAACCAACCGGCTTTGGTAGACGGCGAAGAGCGGCTTCTCGTACGCTTCATTCGGAATGCCTTGCAGAACATAAGGATAACTCGCTGCATTCTTAGGCAGGGAAATGGTACGGATTTTCTTGCCCCACAGGTCAACGCCCTTCAAGGCAAAGGAAGGAAGGGGGCTCGGAAGCGTGAAGTCCACTGTTTTTTGCCCGTCTTCCGTCTTGAGGGTGGATGTGCCGGACAGGATCGACTCCACAAAGGAAACAGGCAAGTAGAACTCCTTGTTTAGCAGGACGGGCTGACCGGTCAGATAGCTCGTCGAGTCTCCTTTGTACAGACGGCTGTCTCCCGCCGTCATGGAGTAGAGGGTGTTGCCTGCGATGAACATGGCGCTTTGGGTGGAGGGAACCTGAATGATAGAGGCGCCAAGCTTCTCCAGAAAACGCAGGGGAATCATGGCGATCCCTTTCTCATTCAGGAAGACGCCCGGGCCTCCGAGATCAAAGGGCTCACCCTTGATGGTGAAGCTCAATTCTTCTACGCGTTTGGGCGCGGGTGGGGTTATCTTCTTGTAGCCGGGCAGGGGGATCTGAACGGGCACGTTGATGTGCTCGTTTTTTCCGTTCAACAGCAGTTGGCGGAAGTTCTCTCCCCAGCCCCATACCGAACCGTCTGTGCTCTGGGCGTAGACATGAGAATCCGCTGCGTAGACCGACTGCACCTTCGTGAGGCCGTCTACTTTCACAGGCTCCCAGGACCATCCGGTCTTCCAGTCCGCTGCGAGCTGTCCGTATTCATTGTCACCCCAGACCCAGACCGATCCGTCCTTGGTGACAGCGGCCGAAACGTCGGAGCCGGCTGAAATCTGTATCGCATTCTTCAATCCCTTGGCTTGAACGAATTTGGTGGAGACCTCATTGTCGTCATTGGTACGTTTGATACCGTCTCCCAACTCGCCCTCGCTGCCGTCTCCGATCCCCCACACGGTTCCGTCCTTGCGAAGCACGAGCAGCCGGTCTTTTTGAGCAGACAGTTGGACGACTTGCGTCATGCCCGACACTTTTTTGGGAACGTCGCTCTTTTGTCCGATCGTGGAGGAGGCGTACGTGGGGTAGCAGTTGCCCCAAGTCCATAGATTCCCGTCTTTATCAATCGCCGCGGAGTATTGGAGTCCCGCAGCAATGGCGACGACATTGCGGAGGTTCTTCACCTGCTTGGGCGTGATTTCGATCACGGTTGGTCCCCAAGTGTTTTTGTCCTTGCCATGCGAGCCGATGCCAAGCTCCCCGTCCTTATTGGAGCCCCAGGCCCATACGGTTCCGTCTGATTTGAGGGCCAGGCTGTGCGAGATGCCGGCGGCAATGGATTTAACCGAGGACAAGCCGTTGACCTTGATCGGCTTTGCGATTGTCTCGGTTTTCTCAATCAGGGGTTTTGTGCCCAATTGACCGGTGAAGTTATTTCCCCAGCCCCATACGGTACCGTCCGACTTGAGAGTCAAGGTGGTGGTGCCAAGTGTGGAGATGTCCTTCACCTGAGTCATCAACTGGATGGGGGAAGGCGCTTCGCGAAGGCCTGGACGGCCCAATTGGTTGTAGTTGTTGGCTCCCCAGGCCCATAAGGTGCCGCTCGATGAGAGCGCTAGGGTGACATGGTCATCCCCGGCGATCCTCCAGGTGGTCCCAGCAGCGGTCGCGGGAGCAGGGGCAGTAGGGAGACTTCCGACAAGCAGGATCAGGACGAGCAGAAGCAGGCAGAACGATTTTCTTCGATTCACGACAATTTCCTCCAATAGAAGCAGCTTTCTGTGCTATTTCGACAATGGAGGAGCGAATTCCTTCATTTACCAATCATTAATTTAATCGTTGGATAAGGGGAGAGACAGCCGCATTATTTGGCCTTAAAGCGTTTCTTATTCTTGTACATCTCGTGGTCCGCCCGCTCGATCAAATCCTTAACGCTCACCGTTTCCCCAGGCTCGCAGACAAATAAGCCATAGCTGATGGACAGGGAGTAGAGAGGACCGGGCTCGCCGTTTCGTTCCTCCAGCTCGACTTGAATCTCGTCCCAGATGGCCAGCACCTCTTCCCTGTCTTTGCTGAAGACCAGAATGAACTCGTCTCCCCCGTATCGAAAAAGGAAGTCATCTGCATCCAGGCAGCTTCGCAGCACGCGGCTAGCCTCCAGAATGAGCTCATCTCCGACGGCATGACCCCATTGGTCGTTGACCTGCTTCAAGTCGTTGATGTCGGCAAAGCATACCGTGAGCTTCGAACCCTCTAGGCGCTCGTCCAGTCTCTTTTCCAGCAGCGCCATGCCGTAGCTGCGATTGGGAACATCGGTGAGCGGGTCGGTGGTCGCGTGCTTTTCCAGCTCGTATTCGATCTTCTTCAATTCGGAGATATCCGTAACCCCTGCGAGCACGCAAGTTTCATTCTCAAAGTCGATCAGCTCATAATTGATCATCACCCACTTTTTGGCGGTGGGCGAAACATTTAACTGGCATACCTTGTTGCGCGAGCTTCCCGTTCTCTCCAGCTCGATTCGGATGTTCTCCTTGCTGGCGGCGTCCGGGTAGGTGATGGAGGCATCTGCTGCGTCAAAGCCAATGGTGAAGAGGTCAAAGAGTTGAGAAGCCTTAGGATTGATCAGCAGGATTTTATCGTCGGACAGCCGGGACAAGACGAGTGGAAACGGATTGACGGCAAACAGCTTGCGGAGCTTTTGCTCACTTTCCCGCAATCGGCGTTGGACGGTGAACTCTCTTGTCTTATAATGGTAAAAGAGGCTGACGATGAGGATGGCGATCGCCGCAGCGGCGGTTGTGTTGATCTGCTTGGTCAGCAACTGCCCGGCCATTTGGTCCGTTTGATACAGCAGAACGAGGAAGACAAGATGATTCGTCCCTGCCAGCAGGATGAAGACAAGCGGACGAATGGGCAGCAGGATGGAAATGCCGAGCAAGATGATGAGATACGCATCGACGTTGCCGTTCCAGAGCTGGCTGTTCAAGGAAGAGAAGGAGCCGATGCCAAGGTAGATGGCAACGATGCCGTATATGACAATGACCGAGATGCGGCTGAACCCAGCGGATAACTGAAAACGCAAGCGGCGATACAGAGCAAGGAACAGGATGGAGATAACGGCCGAGAACAGGTGGGTGACGATCAGGCCTGTTCGATAGCGTTCCGGCATGTCCCGGTTCAATTGAGAGAAATCCACAAAAAAGAAATAAGGGTACCCGACAAGCAAAAAGATCGAGATCCATTTGATCCGCCAGAGCAAATACTCGTTGTACCAACGAGAGAAGGCGGAGGATTCGTCCGCTCGGGGAGACCGGTAGGAAGGAGCGCTCACGGGATTCATCCTTTTGGATAGATTCAGGTAGTCCTATTGTAGCACAGTAGAGTGGAATATTTTACAATATATGACGGGAGAAACAAAGATGAGAATCATTCAAATGAGTCAAGAGCTCTATGCCAGCATGGATTCGCGAGTGTCGAGAAGAAATTTTACGGCGCCGCCCCATCAGGGCCAGTTGGCTGAGCTGCGAGCGTACGCCGATGAGTTGAATGCGGAGGCGGGTGGGACCATCCGTTTCGGGATTTGGGAGGATGGAGCGGAAGAGGTGTTCGGAGGCCTGTCCAACAGCTACGGTATGTTTAAAGGCGTGAAGGCGTTCATGGCTTTCATCGGCCGAATGGAGGGCAATCCCAAACAGGTGAAGACCCTGGCCGGTTACTACGGCGAGCAGTTGGTTCTGAAAGCGAACAGGATGGGGTTGGGCACCTGCTGGGTGGCGGGTACCTTTGATAAGGCGATGGCGAAGCGGGTTGCGGGTGTGGAAGAGCCGGAGCAGCTCTTGTGTGTCTGCCCGGTAGGTGAGACACCGGAGAGCTTAAGCCTGCGGGAGAAGCTGCTGAAGGGCTTCTCCACCACGAGGAGGCGGAAGCCTCTGGAGGACATCGTGCGCAACGCGGATCGATTCGTCGAGGCACCCGGCTGGATGCGCTCAGCCCTGGAGGCAGCCCGAATCGCGCCGTCGGCCTTGAATGCGCAGCCGTGGCGTTTCCATCTTCAGCCGGAGGAGCAGGCGATTCAAGTGACGGTCGAAGGACGCGCAAGCAAGGAGCCGGTCGACCTCGGCATCGCCATGGCGCATCTGGAGATCGCGGCACTCGCCGCAGGCAAGCGGGGCACATGGACGGAAGAGGGTGAGAGCTGGACCTTTCGGGTGACGGGGGAGGCTTTATGAAGATCCTCAAAAAGGAAGAATTGTTCCACTACATCTCGCAAGGGGAATCTGCCCTGTCACAAAGAACAAGAAGCGCCTCATGATGCAGGCGCTTCTTTTGCTTGTATGGGGGACTATTTTGATTATACAAAACCACTTGCACATCATGTCTTTTTCTGGTATCTTGATAGTAACAAAATGATATTAACAAAAAGATACGAACAACACGAGGAGGGCTTATCATGCGAAGGATTTTGAGTCGGTGGAGCATCTATGAGTTGATTTGGTTAGGGTTATTTTGTGGAACCGCCATCGGGATTACCGTGATCTCGAAAGATACCCTGTTTGGCTTCACCGTGTTCTTGACCGGCGTGCTGTGCGTGCTGCTGGCGGCCAAGGGCAGCCTGATGACGTACGTATTCGGGATGTACAATACGTTCGGATATGCCTATCTGGCGTATGGAAATGGACTTTATGGCGAGGTCATGCTGAACCTGCTCTTTTTCGTACCGATGAACGTCATCGGGTTTGTGATGTGGAAGAACCACCGCGAGGAGGGGAAGGTGGTCATGAAGCAAATGAGCGGCAAGAGCCTGCTCGGGGTAGCGGCGATCAGCGCGTTCGGAAGCTTGGCTCTCGGGTTCGCGCTCTCGTTCATTCCCAGTCAAAACTCCCCTTACATCGATGCGCTGACCACGGTGCTGTCCGTGATGGCGACCTTCCTGATGGTGAGGCGTTATAAGGAGCAGTGGCTTCTTTACATCGTGCTCAACCTCTTCACCGTCGTGCTGTGGGTCATTCGTCTCTTGGACGGAAGCCCGGACGGGGCGCTGATGATCGTCATGTGGAGCGCGTACCTGATCAATGCGCTCTATGGCTACTACACCTGGAACAAAGGTGCGAAGGAGGCTGTCGCTTCATGAAAAAGCTGGGATTAACCCTGGGCAAGTTTGCCCCTTTTCACAAAGGCCATCAATATATGATCGAAACGGCATTGCAGGAAGTAGACGAATTGATCGTGGTGATCTACGAGACGCAGGTTATGCCGGTCCCTCTGCACATTCGGGCAGGATGGATTCGCAAGCTGTATCCGACAGTGCGGGTCATCGAGGCGTGGGACGGACCGGACGGGTACTCGGATGATCGAGAACACGAGATTCGGGAAGAGCAGTATATCCTGGGGCTCTTGCAAGAGGGAGAGCAGGTGACGCATTTTTATTCCAGCGAGTTTTATGGCGAGCACATGAGCCGGGCATTGGGTGCGGTGGATCGTCGGGTGGATGAGGCGCGCAAGCAGGTACCGGTCTCGGCGACGATGATTCGCTCAAATCCTTATCAGTACCGGAAGTTTGTGAGCGATCTTGTGTACCGGGATCTGATCACGAAGGTGGTCTTCCTGGGTGCGATGTCCACAGGGAAATCGACCCTCACCGAAGCGCTCGCCCGCAAATACAAGACCGCCTTCGCCAGTGAATACGGCCGGGATTACTGGGCGGAGCATCAGGTGGATCGGCGAATCGGCCTGGAAGCGTTCGACGAGATCGCCGTGGGGCATATCGAGCGCGAAGAGCGGGCCCTCCTGGAGGCGGACCGGTACCTGTTCGTGGATACGAATGCGATCACAACTTACATGTATGCCTTGGATTATCACGGCCGAGCTCCGGAGTTGTTGACGCGGCTCGCTTTGGAAAATGCACAGCGGTACGACCTCGTGTTCCTGTGCGAGGATGATATTCCCTATGACGATACGTGGGACCGCAGCGGAGAGCAGAAGCGGAGCGTGTTCCACAAGCAGATTATCGCGGATCTGCTTGCGCGGCGGATCCCTTACATCCCGCTCAAGGGAAGCTTGGAGGAACGGATTCGCAAGGTAGATGAGGTGCTGGCGGGGTTTACGTCTTATCGCAACTACTATGGAGAAATGATTCGCTGCTAGACGGCGCGTTTGTACCTTTCAAGAGAGGATGGTTGATCAATATGGAATTGAGAGATCACGATGGACTGACGGAGCAAGAGTTTCTTGCCGGCTATAAGCCGGGGGATTATGAGCGGCCTTCGGTAGCGACGGACATGGTGATCTTTACGGTCACCGAGGCGCTGGAGGACAACTACCGCAAGCTCCCCAAGAAGGAGCTGCGGGTTCTGCTGATCGAGCGGGGCGGCCACCCTTTTCTTGGCAAGTGGGCGCTGCCTGGCGGTTTCGTCCGACCGGATGAAACGACGGAGCAGGCGGCAGCACGTGAGCTCGAGGAGGAGACGGGGGTCGCTCACGTTCACCTGGAGCAGCTGTACACGTTCAGCGACGTCGGTCGTGACCCGCGGATGTGGATCATGAGCTGCAGCTACATGGCGCTCGTGAACAGCAGCGAGCTGCAGGTGAAGGCCGGGGACGACGCTGCGAAGGCGGCCTGGTTCCAGGTGAGCTATCGCCTGCTGCGGGAGGAGAAGGAGCCGATCCAGGACGGCTTCGTCAAGACGTTCCGGTACGAGCTGAAGCTGGTGTCAGAGGAAGCGGAGCTCGTGGCAGTGGTCGAGCGAATCGTCACGAAGACGCTGACCATGACCGAGACCCGGTATGCCATCGTATCGAATGAGGGGCTGGCGTTCGATCACGCCAAGCTGATCTCCTGCGCCATAGAGCGCTTGCGGGGCAAAGTGAACGACTCGGATCTTGCGCTCCATCTCATGCCGAAGCTCTTCACGCTAACCGAGTTGCAGCAGGTGTACGAGGTCATACTCGACAAGGAGCTGCTAAAGGCCGCTTTCCGTCGGAAGGTAGCCGATCTAGTGGAGGAAACGGATCATTATACCGAGAATGCGGGACATCGGCCATCCCGGTTATACCGAAGAAGATTGGAGGAGATCGAATGATCTACAACCTGGATTCCTTGCGCAAGGCCTATGGTGCGGGAGAAACGTTCAAGTTCCTCTTTTTCTGGGGACATACGCCCTCCGCAGAGGGAACCGTGGACAAGAGCTGCCTCTCCCAATGGTGGATGAGTTCGTTTCTCGTAGACGGCATCTCTTATTCCTGTGCCGAGCAATATATGATGGCCGAGAAAGCGAGGCTTTTCGGTGACGAGGAGCGGCTCGCGGACATCCTGAAAGCCAACCATCCCAAAGAGATGAAAGCCTACGGCCGTGCCGTGAAAAATTTTGATAAAGCCCTCTGGGACAGCAAGTGCTACACCATTGTAAAGCGAGCAAGCCTGGAGAAATTCTCGCAGAATGCCGAGCTCGGGGCCTTTTTGAAGGCAACCAAGAAGCGAATTCTGGTGGAAGCCAGTCCGCGCGACCGCATCTGGGGGATCGGGATGGGAGCGGCCAATCCCGACGCGGAGAACCCGACAAAATGGCGGGGGCGCAACCTGCTTGGCTTCGCCTTGACGGAGGCCCGGGACGAACTGTTGAAATCGGAATGAACGATGGAAGGAGAGAATCAATCATGAATCGAAAAGAAATCGCGCAGGAGACGCTGTCCATTCAGCAGGAAGGCTTCTATGTTCCCTACAAGACACGGGTCAGCATTGCGGCGGCGCAGAAGCATTCGGAGGAGAAGAGTGAGCTCATCACCCCGGAGCAAGGAAAGGAAATCGTGAAATCCATTCAGGGGCGGCTGAAGATAGAGGGGTCGGCAGCTCCGAAACAAGATGCTCCGCTGGGGGCAGACCCAATCGGTTTCCCGACCTCACGGTCCGAATCCACTCGGCAGGTCGAGTGCTCGGTCGCCAATGAAGCGACCGTCCGAGCCGTTCTAGATGCGGCTAGTGCGGGAAAAAGCTCGGTCGGCGTCCTCAATTTTGCCAGCGCCAAAAACCCCGGAGGCGGCTTCCTGAGGGGAGCCATGGCCCAGGAGGAGAGCCTTGCCGCCTCCAGCGGGCTGTACAGCACGCAGCTCCGCCATGAGGAGTATTATCAGGCCAATCGGGCCTTTCGTTCGATGATGTATACCGATCATGCCATCTACTCACCGGATGTCGTGTTCTTCCGAGATGAACGCTTTGCCTTCTTGTCCACTCCCGTTACGGCTTCGGTGCTGACTCTGCCTGCTGTGAACTTCGGGCAGGTTCTCCAGAAGGGCGAAGACCCGGAGAAAGCCGAACGGGTGATGAAGGAACGGATGCGGCTCGCCCTCGCGATCTTTGCCGCACGCGGAGACCGGCATCTGGTTCTCGGAGCCTACGGCTGCGGTGTATTCCGGAATGATCCGGTAAAAGTAGCCCGTTGGTGGAGAGAACTGCTCGTGGAGGAAGGCTTCGGCTCCTTGTTCGACACGGTACGCTTCTCGGTTCTGGATTCGTCCCGGAATCGAGCCTGCATCCAGGCATTTGAAGCCGAGTTTGCATAGGGATTGGATGTTACCAGGGAGCGCAGCGAAAGGAGTGAGGAGATATGAGTCTGATCATTCGGCAGATGCGCATGGAGGACATTGAACCGATCTATCATGCCTTTGCAGAGCATCAAATCAATAAACCGATGGACTATCTCAGGACTTGCTGGGAAGAAAATCAAACCGGAGTAAGAATCACGTGGGTAGCCGTAGAGGACGATCAGCCTGTGGGTGCCGTGCATCTTCTTGTGAATTCCCATTATGTTGGGTTCTCCGAAGAGGAGATCCCAGAAATTAACGATTTCAATGTCATTCCGCCCTTCCGAAAAAGGGGGATCGGCCATGCGCTGATGGATGCGGCCGAACAGTTCGCAATCCCCCGATATGGAGCCGTTGGCATTGGTGTAGGGTTATTTGGAAGCTACGGGAGCGCTCAAAGGCTTTATGCCAAGAGGGGTTATATCCCGGATGGGAAAGGAATCGCATATAGAGGGGAATCGGTCGAGCAAGGAAGCACCGTGAAGGTGGATCATGATTTGGCCTTATACCTCACAAAATCGGGATGACCTATCTCGATTCGTCACTCCCCCATTAGCTCGGCCAGCATTTTTTGCGGATGATTGAGAAATTGCCGGGTGATGAGGAAGTGATCGGTCTCCTCGTACGCGATTTTTTCCAGGCCGTTGTCGGTTAATTGATAGAGGTCTGCCTCGGGGTAGGCCATGAGGATCGGGGAATGGGTCGCGATCACGAATTGGGAATCCTTCTGGACAAGCTGGTGAATGCGCGAGAGCAGCGCCATCTGGCGGAAGGGGGATAAGGCTGCTTCCGGTTCGTCCAGGAGATACAGCCCGTGGCCGGAGAAACGGTGCATGAAGGTGGCAAAGAAGGATTCGCCGTGGGATTGCTCGTGTAACGATTTGCCGCCGTAAGACTCCTTGATCTTAGGGGCGCCGGAGACAATCTGGTCCAGCTCCTCGATGTTCGTCGCCAGGTTATAGTAGCTTTCGGCGCGGAAGAAGAAGCCGTCTCGCGGCCGCTTCACCCCTCGTCCGAGGCGGATGGCTTCATAGAGAGGGGAGTGAGTGGCGGCGGTGGAGAAGGAGAAGTTTAAGGTGCCTCCTTCGGGATTGAACCCCCAGGCGACTGCGAGTCCTTCCATCAGCGTCGACTTGCCCATGCCGTTTTCCCCGATCAGGTAGGTGACCTTCGGGTGGAATTCGATCGTGTCCAGGTGCCGAACGGCGGGCAGGGTATAGGGATAAATCTCATCATTAGAGATGCGCTCCTGGAGCAACTGCGCCCTGCGGAGGTAGGGAGCTGAAGGCTGCTGCACGAAAATCACTCCTATCATAGAGAAGAAGTTCATACTCGGGTAAATGAACATGATGATATGCTAGGCTTGAACACAAGATGGAGGTGATCGCTATGATCCATATGGATTTAAGAGACTTTGTACCTCATAAGACAATATCCGCAACTACAATAGAAAAGTATCGAGACAAAGTCCCCCATGACATAGTCAAGGTTTGGGAGCAATACGGGACAGGTAGTATAAAAAATGGCTATATAAAATGGATTGACCCGGATGAGTATGCAGACTTGGTCACCATCTCGTATTTCCGAGGTGAAGGTTCGATTCCCCTGTTTGCCACTTCTATGTGTGATATTATCACATTTGAGGAAAATAAATACCTCCGGTTGGTGAAGTATCGAAAGGGAGGGTTCTCCATCATTCCGACAAGCCTAACATTGTTCTTTTCTGATTTGTTGGATGAGGCCTTTTGCAACAGGCATCTGGATTGGGCTCCCTATGGAGAAGCCATAGACCGGCTGGGAATACCTTCCTATGAGGAGGGCTTTGGGTATGTTCCCTTGCTCGGCTTGGGAGGGGCAGAGAAATTGGAATATTTGCAAAAAGTACGCATTTTCGAACACATTCAATTGATTACGGAATGCATGGGAGCGATAAAGTAGCGGAATACGTGGTCATCGAGGATTGCGGAGAATTCGCGTACTGCCTGGATAAAGGGAATGCATCGAATGGCGAATGTCCCATCATCGCATGGGATCGAGCAGCGGGGTTCAATGGCAAACGAGCAACCGATTTTTATGAATTTTTCTCCGAAAGCTCCAAGACGCGAAAGAAGGCTGGGATGAGGAGTAGCGCAAGATGATCACCATAACCAGAAGGGGAAACCATTCGATTCATCAAGTGCAGGCTGGAGCCGGACTTTTATCCTGCCGAGATGTGTGAGGTCCGCTATGGGCAAGAGCCTGTTACGATTTACGGTTTTATGCAAAAGGACAGCAGAGAGAGGTAGACAATCTGTAAGGGATGCACCCCAATGAGTGAGTCCATCGATACCTTTACCTCCGAGATCCCAATGGAGCAGATGACGCTCTTGCTCCGACTGGGAAAGGAGTATTCCTTTGATCCCCTGTCCTCGATCGAGAGCGAACAGTACTTTCGAAGGCTGCTGGACCACTGCCAGGGGAATAGCAGCGATGAACAGAGAGAGTGGCTGAGAACGATTGTCGCCAAGGAGTTTGAAGTGGTAGACAAAAAGCCCGAATGGATACAAGACCCCGAATGGCCGTTCTATGACGGGAGGCCGATGACTTTTATTGGGCAGTTGGAGACGAAGTGCGAGATAAGAAGCGTTCATCATTCGGTTGTCTTCTATGTATTTTGGGACCCGGAGAGCGGAACAACGACGACCATTACCCAGTAGGAACGGGGAAACCATGGAGGAGCCCACGGAATGATCCATTACGGCGAATTATATTACGATCATTACAGCACCTATCTAAGAGAGCCGAGTAATCGAGAGGTATTTACGAGCTCGAATGATTTGCCTAGTATACAGGTCCTAATGTATGAGAACGTGTTTGAAGAGTGCAGGGTCTTCAATTCGCTTGGGTTTAGCAAGGTTGAGGACATCGTAGGGATGAACGCGGAGGTTTCCATGGTCGTGGATGGTGCTTTTGACCTTACGGGGTACCTTCTTGCAAGCGCATTATTTGTTTGTATCCACAACAAAATCCAAATGGGAAGGGGAATCGCGATTAAAGGTCTGGAAAAACTGGATCAAGCGTTCGTCCAGACGTACAACAAAAGCGCCATTTATTTTACGGACCCCTACGCATTCCCGGATGAGTATCGTCATGTTCGGACTCCAACCGGGGAGCGAGAGGGGCGAGTCTTATTGGCGTTCTTTATTACCGAATCCGAATGCGAATACTTTACCCGCTATGGAGCGGATGCATTTGAGGACCTGCTCGAAGAAAAGGACGTCGATCCGTTTCAGGTTAACCGAGAATCGGTGATCTGACCGGATCAGAATTTCCCATTATGGGGTTCGAAGCAGGACGTTCATTGGAGAGGAGAATGGATGATGGCGGTCTTGGATGATTTTATCAAAAAAGAAGAGGCTCCGTTAAGCGTAATCGAAACATACAAGGATAGCGTGCCTGCTCAAGTGGTTGAACTATGGAGAACATGCGGATTTGGCAGCCTGAACAACGGTTATCTCCGGGTGATCAATCCAGATGATTATCAAGAGGTTTTGCGTGATACCTACACGAGATACGAAAAGGCGATTCCCTTATTCACCACAGCGATGGGCGATGTGATCGTTTGGGAAGAGGGGTACTTGCTCGTGCTTATTTACAGGAAACAGGAAGTGAATGTGGCGGCAAAGAACTTTAAATTCTTCTTGCAGGATATTCGGGATGAGTATTACTTGCAGGATGTTATGGATTGGGCCCCCTATCCTGATGCCGTCAACCAGTACGGGGCACCTGCTTTTGACGAATGCTTCGGGTATGTTCCCCTTTTGGGGTTAGGGGGAATCGAGAAGGTTGAAAACCTGAAAAAGAGGAAGATGCTGGAACACCTCCACTTGATAACGGAGATCATGGGGCCAATGGAGTGAGCGTGAGGATTTAACGAATACATACGAAACGAAGGTGATACGATGTGGAGAGAGCAAGTTGAACAGATCGGCAAGATAAGGGCGGAGCGGAACCGGAAACTCAATGCACCTGCCAATGGGAACGAACTTTCACGATTTCGTGAAGCCGTAGTCGAAAAATTCGGTGAAGAGGTACTGCCGCAGCAATACTGCGAATTTCTACAAACCGTTAATGGCATTGAATTTAATGGACTTAAGATTTACGGGATCGACCCGTTCTTGTTAGATTCTGACCCAATCAATCAGGTGGATAGCTTCTTTGACGCCAACGAAACATGGGAGGACATTCAAGACGAAGATGAGTTGATGTTTTTGGGGGATTCTGATATCGCGTGGTATTGTTATAACGTTTCGAAACAACGTTTTGTGGAACTCGATAAACCCTCGGGGGAGCTGATGGAAACATTCCCCGATTTTGCTGCTATGCTTGAATCCGCTTTCTTAGCCGCACTTAGGTAATAGGAGGAATAGAAGTGCAACTAAAACCAGAAATAAGGGCTGCCTTAGAAAGCATCCAGTTTATTGATCGATATAAAGCATTATCAAGAAATTATTCTTTTGACGGTAGGGAGAAGTTCAGGGATTATGACAATCACCAGGTTTTACATATCCTTGATGAATTGGGGTATAAAGCAACCTTTAATAAGAAAGAAAAGTTCTTTAAGATAGTAGAAAAGTTACCTTCCTATCAATTTCAATTTACTATTTCTCTTTCCCATAGTGTAATCGAATTTATTTGGGCGGTTTGGAAGGATGGAGAGTTGAAAACGGGAAGTCCTTGGGACACCCTAAAAGAATTAGTAGATGGTACTGAAGATTTGGTAAGCTCTCCAGTGTTTCGTCATTATGAGGACTTAAAAGGAATTCTGACAGAGTCCTTACGGATGTATCAGGATTTTAAGCAAGAACTCTTGTCCATCTATGGTGTAGATAATTCCGGGGACAGTAGCGAGGGGCTGCCCAGTGCCGAATGAAGTCAGCATTCACCCCCTCATACAGACAACCCATGCTGGTCACCGAATCCCTTATTGCATCCCCCATATAACCGTGCTATTATAAGACTCGTTGTCTCGGGTCTGTAGCTCAGCTGGCAGAGCAGGTGACTCTTAATCATCAGGTCGTGGGTTCGACCCCCACCGGACCCATTTCATATCGAGCACAGGAGAACAGCCACGTCCGCGTACCTGGTTGTTCTTTTTCTGTTCTCCCCGTGGTACATTCATAGTGCAAGTGAAGACGAGGCGGTGAAGGAATTGAGCATCGTGGTATTCGATTCGGGGCTTGGCGGGTTGACCGTACTGCACGAAGCCCTGCAAGTGTTTCCTCACGAACACTACATCTATTATGCCGATAACGGCCATGTTCCCTATGGCATCAAGACGAAGGAAGAGGTGCGCTCTTGCATCCTCGCTTCGATGGAGGCAACCATTACGGATGAGACGCGCGCGCTCGTCGTCGCCTGCAACACGGCGACCAGCATCGCTATCGGCGACCTCCGCAAACGGTACGGTTTTCCTGTGATCGGGATGGAGCCGGCGGTTAAGCCGGCGGTTGAGCTAAGCCGCTCTACCGGACGGCGGGTGCTGGTGCTGGCTACCGCACTCACGCTGCGCGAGGCCAAGTACCACGACCTGGTGAATCGCTTGGGCGATTCCGGCCGAATCGACTCGCTGCCGATGCCCGGTCTCGTGACCTTGGCCGAGGAGCTGGTCTTTACCGGACCGCGAGTACAGGCTTACCTGGAAGAGACGCTTGGCGGCTACGATTGGACGAAGTACGGAACGATCGTTTTGGGCTGCACCCATTTTCAATTTTTCCGTACCGCACTGGAGGCATTCCTGCCGCCGCATGTGGAGCTGATTGACGGAAGCGAGGGGACGGTTCGCCGGCTGCACGATCTCGTCACCCACAGCGGTGCAATCGAACCAGACACTTCCGAGGTACAGGGAGGGGATCCGGCTTCTGGGGAGCTCCAAGGGGATGGGGCTGAACCGGTGCCCGAAGAACGGGTAGAGTTCCGCTATTCCGGTTCGGAGCCTGCTTATGAACAGCGCATGCGTGACGCACTCGCGTGGTATACAAGGAATAGAGCACAAGCGGGGGAAGATCCCCCTAAGCCATAAATGAGAAAACACAGAGTCTCATCCGTTGGGCAAGAAGGGCGTTGGAGGCAGGGGGAACCCCTGATCCAGCGTCTTTTTTTATGGGTTTGGACAACGTTGGAGGAACCTTCTTAAGCTCTTAGCTCGCAGGAAGGTTTTGTCGAAAATTCGCCATTGCGAAATATGCGCGTTGTTGTATAATAGTCTGGTTAATAATAAACATATTGTTATGCAATTGTAAACAAACTTTAGCTAAGGTTTAGCGGTGGTAAACCAAAACGAGTGAGGGTATAGCATGAATATCGGCAAAAAGATCAAGAACCTGCGCCTCAAGAAAGGGCTCACCCAAGAAGAATTGGGCGAGCGGACCGACCTGAGCAAGGGCTACATCTCCCAGCTGGAACGCGACCTGAGCTCTCCGTCCATCGAGACCTTTTTCAGCATCCTGGAGGTGCTCGGCTGCAAGCCGAAGGACTTCTTTGACGAAGACGAACGCGAGCAAAAGGTCGTGTACGGCGCGGAGGACCTGAACGAAATCGAGGATACGGAACGGGGCTTCCGCATCCAGTGGCTCGTGCCCGATTCGAACGAGCGTGTCATGGAACCGATCCGGCTCAGTCTGGACGTTCGCGGGCAGTTCAAGGAATTTGAGCCCTCTCTGTCAGAGACGTTTGCTCTCGTGCTGAAGGGTCGGATTCAAATCCGCCTCGGCCAGCGGGTGTACACCGCCAAGGCAGGCGACACGGTGTATTATTATGCATCAGACGAGCATCAGATCGTGAACGACGGTGAAGGTCCGGCCGAACTGATTCTTGTCGCAACGGACTCATATTTGTAAGGAGCCATTTTGATCATGAAGGAGAGAGGACATGACGGAAGACCAGATCATCATCCGCTTTGAAGGCGTCACCCAGCAGTTCGAGGGGGACGAGGCGGTGCTGAAGGATGTCAGCTTTGAAATTGAACGAGGAAAATTCTACACGCTGCTCGGTCCTTCCGGCTGCGGCAAGACGACGATTCTGCGGCTGATCGCCGGCTTCATTCAGCCTTCTCGCGGTGACATCTTCATGAACGGCAAGGTGATCAACGGCGTTCCCGCCAACAAGCGTCAGGTCAACACCGTGTTTCAGGACTATGCGCTTTTTCCGCACTTGAACGTGTTTGAGAACGTGGCGTTCGGGCTGCGCATCAAGAAGATGAAGAAAGCCGAGATTGAGAAGAAGGTCATGGAAGCCCTCCGCTTCGTCAACCTGGTGGGCTACGAAAATCGCGAAATCCGTGAGATGTCCGGCGGCCAACGCCAGCGCGTCGCGATTGCCCGCGCCATCGTCAACGAGCCGGAGATCATCCTGCTCGACGAGCCGCTCTCCGCGCTCGACCTGAAGCTGCGCACCGAGATGCAGTATGAGCTGCGCGAGCTTCAACGCCGCCTCGGCATCACCTTCATCTTCGTCACGCACGATCAGGAGGAGGCGCTCGCCATGTCGGACGTCATCTTCGTCCTGAACGGAGGCATTATCCAGCAGAGCGGAACGCCGATGGACATCTACGACGAGCCGATCAACCGCTTCGTCGCCGACTTCATCGGAGAATCAAACATTGTTCCCGGCCGCATGAAGCGCGACTTCCTCGTTGAATTCGCCGGCAAGGAATTCGAATGCGTTGACCAAGGGCTCCACCCGGATGAGCCGGTTGAGATTGTCATTCGCCCCGAGGACCTGGAGATCACGAAGCAGGAGCTGGGCAAGCTTCAGGTGCGTGTCGATACGCAGCTGTTCCGCGGCGTTCACTTCGAGATCAGCACCTACGACGATGCCGGTAACGAATGGCTCGTCCACTCGACGAAGCGGGCGACCGTCGGGGACCGGATCGGGCTCACCTTCGACCCGGAAGCCATTCACGTCATGCGCTTCGGCGAGACCGAAGAAGAATTCGACAAGCGGCTGGAGGCCTACAGCGAGGTTGGCCATGGAGAATAAATCCCGGAACGTCTACCTCATTCCCTACGTGCTGTGGATCGCGCTCTGTGTAGTAGCGCCGATCCTGATGATTTTGTACTATTCCTTCTTCGATATTGAAGGGAATTTCACGCTCCACAATTACGTCAAATTCTTCACGCCTGTTTATTTGAAGATGACGATCAATTCGTTCTGGTACGCGTTTCTGATCACGTTCTTCTCCCTACTGGTGGCCTACCCGACCGCCTACCTGCTGACGAAGACGAAGCACAAGCAGCTCTGGCTTCTGCTGATCATTCTGCCGACGTGGATCAACCTGCTCCTGAAGGCTTATGCCTTCCTCGGCATCTTCGGTACCTACGGTGCGGCAAACAAGCTGTTGGAATTCATCGGGATTGGAACGCAGCAGATTTTGTTCACGGACTTCAGCTTTATCTTCGTCTCGGTGTACATCTTCATTCCGTTCATGATCCTGCCGATCTTCAACTCCCTGGAGGAGCTGAATCCAACGCTTGTCGATGCCTCGCGGGATTTGGGCGCCTCCCCTTGGGGGACCTTCCGCCGCGTTATCGTTCCGCTTACGGTTGGAGGGGTGAAGTCGGGCATCCAGGCTGTCTTTATTCCGGCTTTGTCTCTGTTTATGATCACCCGGCTCATCGCCGGCAACCGAGTGATTACGCTCGGTACCGCGATCGAGCAGCATTTTCTCGTCACGCAGGATTGGGGGATGGGTGCGACCATCGCCGTCTTCCTGATCATCGCCATGGCGCTCACCATGATCATCACCGGAGGAAGGAAAGGAGGGATGAAGGGTGGTCAAGCTCGGAAAGCTGTCTAACCTCTACCTCATTCTCGTCTTCGTCATCCTGTATTCGCCCATCGCTTTCCTGATGTATTACTCGTTTAACAGCGGCGGGACCATGCACGGTTTTGACGGCTTCACGCTCGACAACTACCGGGAGGTCTTCCAGGACCGGAGGCTGTTCATCATCGTGCTGAACACACTGGTGATCGCGCTGCTGTCGTCCGCCCTCGCCACGATCATGGGCATCCTCGGCTCGCTCGCCATCATTGCGGTACGCAAGGCCAGGCAAAAGAGCACGCTGCTCACCTTGAACAACGTCCTCATGGTAAGCCCCGACGTCATCATCGGCGCTTCGTTCCTCATCATGTTCACGGCGCTGGGCGTCCAGCTTGGCTTCGTGTCGGTGCTGCTGTCGCATATCGCCTTCAGCGTGCCGATCACCGTGCTCATGATCCTGCCTCGGCTGGAGGAGATGAGCCCGACCTTGATCGACGCGGCCCGCGACCTCGGCGCAAGCCGGTGGAACGTGCTGACCAAGGTCATTCTGCCTTACATCCGGTCGGGCATCTTCGCTGGATTCTTCATGGCGTTAACGTATTCGCTGGATGATTTTGCGGTTACCTTTTTCGTCACGGGGAACGGCTTCTCGACCTTGTCGGTAGAGATTTACTCACGCGCTCGTCAGGGCATTTCGCTGTCGATCAACGCGCTCTCGACGCTTCTCTTCCTGTTCACGATCATTCTGGTCATCGGGTATTACTACTTGAACCAGCGGCAAAGCCGGCCGAAACCGGAGGTGCACTAGATGAAACAGCTTGTCCAGACCTTCACCCTGATCTTCGTTGCCGCCTTCGCTCTAATGTATGCGGCATCCTATCTGAATGCATCCGAGGGGTATACCGGCGGAAATACGCTCACGGTCTACAATTGGGGAGACTATATCGACCCCGAGCTCATCTCCAAGTTTGAGGAGGAGACGGGCATCAAGGTCATCTACCAGACGTTCGACTCCAACGAGGCGATGATGACCAAGATCGTTCAAGGCGGGACCACCTTCGACGTAGCGGTTCCCTCCGAATACGCGGTCGACAAGATGCGGAAGGAAAACCTGCTGCTCCCGCTCGATCACAGCAAGCTTCCCGGCATGGCCGACATCAACCCGCGCTTCATGAACCTGGCCTTCGACCCGGGCAATCAATATTCGGTTCCGTATTTTTGGGGTACGGTCGGCATCGTCTATAACCCGGAGCTGGTCGGCAATCTGACCTTCAAGTCGTGGAATGACCTGTGGGACCCGAGCCTCAAGAACAAAATCCTGCTCGTCGACGGAGCGCGTGAAATTCTCGGCATGAGCCTGAACAGCATGAATTACTCCGTTAACGACACGAATGAAGACCATCTCCAGGCGGCGCTTGCCAAGCTGCAAAAGCTTACTCCGAACGTAAAAGCGATCGTCGGGGACGAGATCAAGATGCTGCTCGCGAACGAAGAAGCGGCGGTCGGGATCGTCTGGTCGGGGGATGCGTCAGAGATCATCGGCAACAACGAAAAGCTGACCTATGAGCTGCCGGAGGAAGGGACGAACCTGTGGAGCGACAACATGGTCATCCCGAAGACGGCGAAGAACATCGAAGGCGCTCATCAGTTCATCAACTTCATGCTGAATCCGGAAAATGCGGCGCAAAACGCCGAATATGTCGGGTATTCCACGCCAAATGAGAAGGCGCTCACGCTTTTACCTGAGGAAATCTCGTCCGATGAACGGTTTTACCCGGAGCTGGATTCCATGAAGCTGGAGGTCTACGAGAACCTCGGCAAAATCATGCTCGCCCATTACAACGAGCTGTTCCTAGAATTCAAAATGCATAAAAAATAACGGCATCAGCTGAACCAGCGAATGAACAGGGCGGGGAGCGGCAAGAGCAGGCAGCAGGTTTGGCTCTGGCGCATGATAATTCCTCCCCTGTTCTTTTTGTTTGGTTGGGGACGAAAGAGGCGGAACAATGGGATTCTACAGCTGGCAAGAGATGCTGTTCATGGCGGCGGCCGCGCTTCTGGTCGATTGGCTGGTCGGCGACCCTCCATGGCCCACGCATCCGGTGATCCTCATGGGCAGGGCGATCAAGGGGCTGGAAAAGCTCCTGCGGAGAAAAGAGCGAGGGAACGGGGAAGGACACGACGATAATGCCCCAACAGGGGGAAGTGCGTCCTCCCTCAAGCGAAGGGGAGTGGTGCTGGCAGTCGTGATCCCCATCGGGGCGGCGGTTGCAGCATTTGCCGCAGTGTGGCTTGCCGATTGGATTCATCCGTGGCTTGGCTATGCGGTGAACACGTGGCTCATCTCCACCACCTTGGCGGTGAAGGGACTGAAGCAGGCGGCAGACCGGGTGGCTCGGCCGCTCTTCGCAGGAGATCTGCCCGAAGCACGGAAGTACGTTGGCTGGATTGTGGGCCGCGACACCGAGCACTTGGAGGAGCGAGAGATCGTGCGGGCTACCGTGGAGACGGTTGCCGAGAATACGGTAGACGCATTCGTGTCGCCGTTTCTCTTCGCGCTCGTGGGCGGCGCCCCGCTTGCCTTCCTGTATCGAGCCGCCAATACGCTCGACTCGATGGTCGGCTACAAGAACGAGCGTTACCGGCACTTCGGCTGGGCATCGGCACGGCTCGACGATGTCCTCAATTACCTTCCGGCTCGTCTGACCGGCTGGCTGCTTGTGCTCGCAGCTTGGATTTCGCGGGATCTCCCCGTGTCCGCTCGGCGTGCGGCCCGCTCCATACGCACCTTCTCACGCCTGCACCCGAGCCCCAACAGCGGCATTCCCGAATCCGCCGTAGCGGGGGCGCTTGGCATCGAGCTGGGCGGCGTGAATGTCTACTTCGGCGTGGCGAGCGAACGCGCCCGGATGGGCTGGCCGCTCCGCACGCTGGAGCAAACGGATATCGCAGCATCCGTCAAGCTGCTGTACCGCGTGAGCTTCCTGTTGTTTGCAGCGGTGCTGCTCGCTGGGATAGGGGTAGTGCTGGCGAGTGGGTAGTGGGGAATGAATGAGGCTGACACAAGGCCAAGGAGTGCTGAAGCAAGACGATAAAGCGGGACGAAGTGCAACTGTCGGGAAGGGGAGATGCTCCATGCTCGAAACCTATGGACATGGTGGAGATTGGCAGACGGCAAGCCGTCTTTATGAACGGGAGGATTTCGTGGATTTCAGCTCCAATATGAATCCGCTCGGCCCTCCTTCTGGAGTACGGGAGATTTTGCAGGGCGGACTGGACTGGCTCACACGCTACCCCGATCCGGCCGTTCGCGAGCTGAGGCGCAAGCTGGCGGCTCTGCACCGCATCCCGGAGGAAGCGATCCTGGTCGGCAATGGAGCCGCGGAGCTGATCGATCTGGCGATTCGCCAGCTTCAGCCGTCCGTTGTAAGGCTTGCCAAGCCCTGCTTCGGGGAATATGAAGAAGCGGCAAGAAAGATCGGAGCAAGAGTAGAGGAACTCCCCCTCCCGGAGGAGGCAGAGTACCGGCTTCGTGTGGAGCAGGTGACGGAGAAGCTTGCCCTTGCCTCGGGCGAGGCTTGGCATGAGGCGACCCGAAAGAGAGCGAGCGAAGATATGAGGGACGGAACGCACGGCGTTACCGCTCTCCCTCTTTGGGTGCTCGGCCATCCGAACAACCCGACCGGGCAACTGCTCGATCCGGCCATTCCGGAAGCGATTCGGGCGGCAGGCGAGCCGCTTCTCCTGGATGAAGCGTTCATGGAGTTTGTCGAGCGAGAGAGCGAAGGCGCCTTCTCTTATGTCAGAAGAGCTGCGGAGGACCCCAACCTTCTCGTTCTGCGCTCGATGACCAAATTCTACGCCATCCCCGGCATCCGCCTTGGCTATATCGTCTCGCATCCCGAGCGCATCGAACAGCTTCGCCATGCGCAAATCCCGTGGAGCGTCAACGGGCTGGCGCAGGCGATCGGCTGCGCGGTGGTGGATGACCCGACGTTCGTTAAGCAGACGGAAGCTTGGCTGGCGGAGGAGCGGCCTTGGCTGACCGAGTGCCTTCAGGAGCTGGGGCTGACCGTAACCCCCAGCTCGGTCAACTATGTGCTCGCACAGCTGCCCGCCGCCTCCGGATGGACGGCGCCTCTCCTGCAGCAGGCGATGGGGCGGCGCGGCGTCCTTATTCGCGATGCGTCGCGAATGGGGCAGCTCACGCCGCTGCATGTGCGCCTCGCCATCAAGACGAGGCGCGACCACGAGCGCCTACTGGCGGCGCTCGCGGAATGCCTTCGGCTCGGCCCATCCGCTGCTGACGCAGAAGGGAGGGCCGAGCCATGACACAGCCGTTCCTCGGCCCGGATGCGAGGGATGCCTATCCCTCGAAGGTATGGCCGGGACTCCATTACCGCCTGGCAGGCGATTGCCTGCTGGCGGAAGCACCCGCGCTGCTCGATTGCTTGAGCAACGCGGTCTATCGAGGCGGGCGGGTCCCGGCGTCCCGCTTTGTGAACCGAATGGTTCACAAAGACTACGCGGGCCTCGACCCGGAAGAAGACATCCGGCGGCTCCTTGCCGCCGAGGGCCTCGCGGCGGAGCAGGCCGTGGGCTTGCTGACCGCGGCGGTGATTCGCCGAGCCTCCTTGCTGGAGGAGGCAGGCGACCGCTTCCGCCTCTCGGTCTGCACGACCAGCGGCACCCGCAACGCGGCCCGGGCGGGCTACCCGCGCGAGACCTATCCCGCCTACAGCGCCGGCACGATCAACACGATCGTGCTGGTGGACGGCGGGATGAGTGACGCCGCGATGGTGAACGCGCTCCTGACGGCAGCGGAGGCGAAGGCGGCTGCGCTCCAGGACGCGGGCATCCTCGATCCGGTGAGCGGCCGGCCGGCGACCGGTACCACAACGGATGCGATCGTGCTTGCCGTCAGCCAGGCCGCCCCCGAGGAGGCCATTCACCTCTATGCGGGGACGGCTACCTCGCTGGGCGACGCCATCGGCCGACTCGTCTACCGGACGATCCTCGAGACCATCGAGTCGGATCGAGCGCCCGTTTCAGAGTCGGATTCGCTGCCTTCATACGATCATCTGCAGCGTTGAGTGTCTGCTCAGCCTGTTGCCTTTCTGGAAAACCCGATCCTGCAGCTCGTCAAGCAGGTCGGGTTTTTGAGCATTCCAGCTCTCCGTACAGGAAAAAGGGACCTCTTTTTGCACACAAGAAATAAGCCCCGATATCACACACTAAATGAATCCTGATATCGTACACGAATGAGCGCCGACCATCACACACGAAATGAACCCCGGATGAAGTTCACAAAGCTGCCATTGACATCTTGTTTGGTTAGATCTATTATAAATTTAGATTAAGTTTAAATATAAAAACATACCCATCAAGGGAGGTTGCACGATGACACGCAAGGGGCAACTAACCAAGCCGCGCAAAACGATCCTGGAGGTCATCTGCGCTTCGCATAATCATCCTACCGCTTCTGAAATCATGGAGCATCTGAAGGAGCGGGGCGATCATTTCGCCTACGCGACAGTCTATAACTCTCTCCGTTACCTGTCGGAGGAAGGCTTGATCCGCGAGCTGAAGCTCGAAGGGGACGCAAGCCGTTACGATGGCCGTATGGAGGATCATCATCATATTGTCTGCACCGAGTGCGGGCGAGTCGACGAAGTGTTTGCCCATGTGCCCGAGAAATGGCTGGAGGAGGTCTCGGCCGAGACCGGGTACCTGATTGATCAGGAGCAAGTTCTATTCAAGGGGGTTTGTCCGCAATGCCGCAACTCGAAAGCGTTGAAGCTGTGAAGATCTCTTCCCTGCCGGAAGGAGCCTATTGCACCACTACCCGCCGCATCGTCATCATCAGTCCGTATCCTGTGGTGTTGAATCCGCTCATTCATGAGCTGACCGCTCGCTGCTACGATGTCCTGGTGTTTCATAACGAGAGCGATCCGGTTCTTGCCGTGCTGCAGGCCGATCTGTTTCTTCTCGATCGGACCGTGAGCTCTCCACTTCAAGCCTTTCACCCAAAAAAGCCGGCAGACGTTCTTATCCTTGTTCCGGACGGAGTGCAAGTTCCAGATGGTGAGAACAGCCTCCCCACGCAGCAGTGGCCGGCTGAACCGGATGCTGTGATGGCCCGGCTTGAGGAGCTCATCGGCGACAAGGACCCCGTGAATCGGAACGACCCCTACCAGCTTCGGATGAAGGACCTCGTCCTCGACCTGCGGCGCATGATGGTTACCCGCGGGACCGAACGGATCGACCTCACCAAGACGGAGTTCGACCTGCTCCGCGTTCTGCTGGAAGCGGATGGGGGCGTGCGTTCCCGGCAAGACTTCATGGAGCTCGTCTGGGGTGAGGAATACTTCGGCGGCAGCAACTACGTCGATGTCCATGTCAAAAGCCTGCGCCAGAAGCTGGGCGACGATTCCCGCTGTCCCCGCTACATTGCGACGGTTCGCGGCGTCGGGTATCGGTTAGTCGATTAATCGCATTTGTCCGGGCTCGGTCGCCAAATGGCGATCCGAGCCTGTTTTTATGCGTTCATCCAAGTTTCACGCAGCCTTCATCCATTCTTCATGCAAGGGGGCCAAGCGGGTGATAGGATGAGAGCATAAACCGATTGAATACAATCTATTTAACCGTTGTTACCTTCTAGAGGGGATTCCTTCTGATAAAAGGATTCCCGACAGGCATTCTCTCGGGTTCATCTCCATGCTGCCGGATGATCCGCAGGCTGAGCTCGGTAGTGTCCTAGGAGGAATGGGAGAAGTATCTACCTTATAAAACAATTCGCTTTTCAGGGGGAATCCTCATGTACAAATCGATCATCATCGGCACCGGTCCTGCTGGCCTTACCGCAGCGATCTACATGGCTCGCGCCAACTTGAACCCGCTCGTCATCGAAGGGCCGCAGCCAGGCGGGCAGCTTACCACCACGACGGAAGTGGAGAACTTCCCCGGGTTCCCGGATGGGATTCTGGGCTCGGAGCTTATGGATAACATGCGCAAGCAAGCCCAGCGCTTCGGTGCGGAATTCCGCACGGGCTGGATCACCTCCGTGGACCTGTCCCAAAAACCATTCACCCTGAAGGTGGAGGGTCACGGCGAATTGAAGGCGGAATCGATCATTGTCTCCACAGGGGCTTCCGCTCGCTACCTCGGCATCCCTGGTGAGCAGGAGAACATCGGACGAGGAGTCAGCACCTGTGCAACGTGCGACGGCTTTTTCTTCCGCGGCAAAAAGATCATCGTCGTAGGGGGCGGAGACTCCGCGATGGAGGAGGCCCACTTCCTGACGCGGTTTGCGTCTGAGGTCGTTCTCGTACATCGGCGTGAAGAGCTTCGCGCCTCCAAGATCATGCAGGACCGGGCCCGCAGCAACCCGAAGATTACCTGGAGCCTGAACCGAGCTCCGCTTGAGGTGCTGGCAGGCGAGAGGGGCGTGACCGGCCTCAAGGTATGGAATAATGAGACCGGACAAGAGGAAATTATCGAGACGGACGGAATCTTCATTGCCATCGGCCACACCCCGAATACGGGCTTCCTGGCCGGGCAGCTTCCGACCGATGAGCAGGGCTACCTGCTTGTTCATCCGGGAACGACCGAGACGGATATTCCCGGTGTATTCGCTTGCGGAGACGTGCAGGATCATCGCTACCGGCAAGCAATCAGTGCCGCGGGCACCGGATGCATGGCGGCATTGGACGCCGAGCGTTACCTGGAGGGCATTCCCGCTGAAGAAGTGCTGACGTTGTAAAAACCCTCGCATAGGCCAAGCGAAATAAGGCTATTATTCAGAGCATAGGCTGGAAAGAGAAGCCCCGATGGGCCGCAGGCTGCCGTTTGCAGGCAGATGCTTCTCCCTCGGGGCTTGCGTTTGGGATAGAGCTTCCTTTGTGGTAAGCTCTATCCTGATAAGACAAGAATTTCGTACGGAAGGGATCGATGACGATGGCAGGCGTCTATTCCAAGGAGATGACAGCAGCGGAAGTACACAAGCGGCTGGCCAAGGAAAAGCTGTACCTGGTCGATGTTCGCGAGCAGGACGAATGGGAAGACGGGCACATTGCGGGTGCGGTTCATATTCCGCTCGGTCAGCTTGGGCATCGCATTCAGGAGCTTCCCCGCGATCGGGAGCTCATCTTGGTGTGCCGCAGCGGCAATCGAAGCGGCCTAGCCTGTGAATACATGGAAGGCATCGGCTACAAGGTTGCCAACATGGCAGGCGGCATGCTTGCTTGGCCGGGATCGGTCAAGACCGGCCGCTAATGGCGATACGGCTCCGCGTGCGGGACGGCCGGGTTGTTCAAGCGAGGCGTCCATAACGAATTCAGGCCGGAGGATAGACGAGAGGGTTCTCGTTTTCCTCCGGCCTTCATCATTTGCAGAGGCACTTCTCACCCTATTCCAGGCGCCCGTATGCACGAAGGATGAGAAGCTGCTTGATGGTCAGATAGCTTCTCCACTCGGCTTCGGCTGCTGGGCTTTGAGCGGGGAAGGAGATGTTCCAGCCTCCGTCCTCCTGCTGGGTCTTGACGAGTGCGTCGAGATGCTGATCGATCTGTTCCTTTGTGAAGAAAGACCGGCAGAGGGAGGAAGGGGAAGGCGCCCAATTCAGGACCGGATGAACATATCCCTCGGCATAGGGATCGAACTCGATCGCTCCGGATGCCAGGAGGAGGGGCTTAAGCCGTTGCAGCTCCTGCGCAGCGCGTTCCCGATCCGGAGCATGCTCCAGGAACGTGAGCACCTGGATCCAGTCATGGTAGTCCGCCTTCCCGAGAGAAGCTGTCTTCTCCCAGAGGAAGTCCATCGTTTGCGTGAGCCAATCCGGCCAAGGCTTTCCGTCAAAGGCCCCATGCTTGAGCAGCAGCCCGATGAGCCTGCCGGTCGGATTGAGAGCACCCTGAGTATCGTCTTTCGTCTCCCACCAGGGTGCATGAGGATACCCGTTCACCGAAAAGAAGGCGCTGGGCAGTCCTCCAGATGGGCGGATGGAGCGCTCAACGAATCCTGCAATTTGGGAGAGAACAGCCGGTTCCCGCCCGCCCAGCTCATCCAGAATGAGCAGAGCCTCCTCCGTGGGAATAGGCTGGCTGTCCGGCCCGCGAAGATCCGGCTCAAGCGCACTTCCGAAGCCGCCGTCTTCATTCTGGTAAGCGGTTAACGCGGCAAGGACGGAATCCTTGCTTCCTCCCTCAAAATGGAACTCATACCGCCTGCGATCAAGAAGCCTTCCGCTGCGGTAAAGGAAATCCTTACCTGCTCGCCACACTTCATGTCCGGTTCTCATATAGGACATCCTCCTTGTTTTATCTAAACCAGGCATCGTGCTCATCGCGCGATGTCAGCTTGATTACCGAAGCGGATAAATCTTGGCCAAATAGCGCATCGCTTCCGAGCTTGCCGTCTCTTCCAGCCTCTCTTTTACGAGTTTGGCCGCCCGGTCAGCCGAGACGTTCTCCTCGTCGATGTCGTGTTCTTTCATCCATGCCTCTGCTGTAGAGTAAGCGACGCTGCTCCAGCCGCTCGGCTCCCCATCCGCGTTCAGGCGAGTGTGGGCACCGGTGACCACAATGTCCATCGCCTCCTGCAGCGCCCGGATGCCGCGATCATAATCCGCCTTGCGGGTCTTGGCCTTCATCCCGGCGGCCTGACGCAGCTCCCGGGTGTCGATGCCGCCCGCTGCGATGACCTCGTACAAATCGACGGCTTCGCGGGGAAGCAGCCCGTCGCGATACCGTTCCTTCACCGAGCCGCCTCTTCCAGCCACTCGCTTGAGCAGAGGAAAGAGATCGGCCGAAACAAGAATCGATTTCCCGCGGAAGAACTTGCCGTATGCGGCGTCTCCTTCGGACGGAAATCGAACTCGCCAGCTCCAGGGATCGCTCGGCTGCCCGGTATGCCAAGCCTCTGGGGCGGTGCTGGCGGAGATAGAGGGATGGCTGGGAACGGAGGGAGCAAGCGGCAGGATGCCATAGCGGTTCACAAGCTCCTTGGCTTCTTCATAAGTGCCGATATAGGGGGTGGTCATGACGTTCGCTTCCTTTCGAGTACATGGGTTAGGAGTAGCGTTCGGCTACTTGAAGCGCGAGTTGTCCGATCTCTTGGCGCAGAGACGGCGGGTCCAGCACTTCCGCATCCAGACCGAGGGAGTGGAACAGGGTTACCGCCCAGCTCCTTTCTGCTGCCGGTAGTTGAAAGTCGGCCTCCCACTGGTCCTCCCCGAGGTAGGTGAGGCATTCGCCGATATGCGGATCGCGCTCGATCTGAAGCATGCCGCGGTAGCCCAAACGGGCTCGGATATGCAGCACTCCGGTTTCTTTGTCCGACGAGGTTGATCCGGCCTGCTCCGCCTCTCGCGCTCCTTCCGGCTCCGAAATTACGTCCAGCCGGTCCATCCGGTCGATGCGAAAGAGGCGGCGTTCCCGATGCGTCCAGGAGTAAGCTTCGCAATACCAGAAGCCATTCGCCGCATAGATGCGATCGGGACGGAGGGTCACCGGCTTCGGGCCGGACTTCGAACGATAGTCGACTCTGAGCCATCGCCCCTCCGCAGCGTGACGAATCAGCTCTGGAAAAAGCGGGATTCGGTAGCTTCGCTTCGGTACGTCCAGATCGACTCGCGATAGAAGCGGTTCAACCTGATCCAGCAGCTCCTGCGGGAGGATGGCGGTCAATTTGTCCAAGACCGTCCACCGCTCCTGGTTAAAGGGCGTGTCCGAATACCCTTGCAGCGCCTTTAGAGCCAGCAGAAGCGCGAGAGCTTCGCCCGAGTCAAGCGTGAGCGGGGGCAGGCGGTAGCCGCTCATCAGTCGGTACCCGCCGGAAGGGCCGCTTTCCGAGTATAGCGGGACGCCCATCTCGGCCAGCGCTTGAATGTCACGGATGATGGTGCGCGGCGACACCTCAAACTTGGCAGCGAGGCTTCCGGCGGTTTCGTTTCGCTGCTGAAGCGCCAATAGAAGCGCGATCATGCGGTCTTGTCTTTTCAAGAGGATACCCTCACTTTTGTCCAGGTCTGGCTCCATTATAAACGATGATTGGTGACAACATGTATGTCAGGGAGGAATCGTCAGGGGCGAAACCTTGAAGTCGACCTGTGGATTCGATAGAATAAACTGATAGATTTTTATGCTATAACGTGAAGTTATCCATCTATACCCGAAGGAGGATCGAAGCACTGTGGGCTTTTCCAAAAGGCAATATACAGGGTTTGGCCTCATTCTCGCCTTCCTATTCTTGCTGCTAACCATCATGATCCTGATGCTCAACACGCTCAAGGGGAGCTTTGATGAAATTACCGGGGACCGGTATGGCAAGGTCGACACCATTTCAGACGTTCGCTTCCTGGTGAATAAATTTGACGGCGAAATGACCAAAGCTTTGGCAGACGCAGAGCATCAGCAAGAGCATCTCGACCGCATTCGTCCGATCAAGCAAGAAATCAGCACCCTCATGAGCAGCCTGCAACGGATGGTCAATACTACGGAAGGCATATCGTTAGTCGCTGTTATGGAGAATCAGCTGAATGACTTTTATGTCTTTCAGCAATCGATCGCAAGCTCCCTCTCAACAGGGAACCGGGAGGAGGCGGCTCAACTTCTCTTCACGCAGGGAAGCTCGATGATGGAGCCGCTCATGACCACCATCGATTCCTTTGAGAGCTTCCAGCAAAAGACCGTAGAGGACCGCAGGGCGGATTACGAGAAGAATCATCAGCTGACCTTCCAAATCATTGTCGTTTCCGGCCTCTTCTTTCTTGTTCTGGGGATTTTGACTGCGCTCTGGGTAATCAAGACAACCACGGGCAGCCTGCGGAAGGTGAAGGAGACGATGAACCGGGTGGATGTTGCGGCCCCGGAGGCGCTTCCGACCCTTCAGATCGAAACGGCGGACGAGATCGGAGCGATCTCCGCCGCCTTCAATCAGATGATCACTCATATCGAGACCTTCCGCTCCAACGAGCGTGCTTACAACACTCGCATGGAGCGGGAAAATCGGCTTCAAGCGCGCCTCGCGGAAGTGTCGGAGCTGTTTTTGGGCATATCCGATATGACGGTTCTTGGCGAGCGATTTATTCGAACGGTCACCCCGATGGTAAACGCTTCTTACGGGGTCATCTACCTGGCTCGCCGCGACACCCTGCTCAAGCTGGCGGCTTATGCTGACTCTTCGGCGGAGGTCGGCGTGAACGAAATTCGGTTTGGGCAAGGACTTGCCGGGCAAGCCGCACTGGAGCAGAGGGTGATCAAGCTCGATCAAGAGGAAGATTCCTTGATCCAGATATCCTCCGCACTTGGAACGGCTCCGGCTCGCTTCCTTCGCATTGCTCCGATTCTGTATGAATCCCGTACCATTGCCGTGCTGGAATTTGCCTCGCTCAATCCCTTCAGCGCTGAGGACGAGGAATTGCTCACCCAGATCGCCGCGACAATGGGCATCACCGTGGACAACATCGAAGGGCGGATGGAGGTCGAACGGCTGCTGGCCGAATCGCAGACGTTGACGGAGGAGCTGCAATCGCAGACGGAGGAATTGCAGTCGCAATCGGAAGAGCTGCAATCACAATCCGAGGAGCTGCAATCCCAGTCCGAAGAGCTGCGCATCTCGAACGAACAGCTGGAGGAGCAGAACGGCTTCATTCTTCAGCGAGCCGGAGAGCTGGACAGCATTCGCAAGGAGCTCCAGAACCGCAACGATGAGCTGGAGCAGAGCTTCCGCTACAAATCGGAATTCCTGGCCAACATGTCGCATGAGTTGCGGACTCCGTTGAACAGCATCCTCATTCTCTCCCAGATGTTGACCGAGAATCGACGAGGGCATCTGAACGAGGAGGAGCGGGAGTACTCGCAAACCATCCATCAGTCCGGGCAGGATTTGCTTACCCTCATCAACGACATTCTCGATTTGTCCAAGGTGGAGGCAGGCAAGGTGCAGCTGGAGATCGGTGAGGTGGGCTTGCATGACCTGCCTGCGATGTTCAAGTGGAACTTTGCACCGCTTGCTGAAAAGAAAGGGCTGGCCTTCTCGACGGTGGTACAGCCGGGCGTACCGGATGTCATGCTCACCGATGAGCTGAGGCTCCATCAAATACTCAAAAACCTGCTCTCCAACGCCATCAAATTCACTCACCAGGGCTCGGTGGAGCTTAGCGTCTACCAGCCGAATGAAGAAGAGCTCCGCCGAGTGGCTCCATGCGGCGAAGAGGCGGAACAAGCGGTCCTCTTCGCTCCGGGCGAGATGTCCAGCCGTGAGCTCGCGGGTCGACAGCTTCCCGATTGCGTTGCCTTCGCGGTGACAGACACCGGCATCGGAGTGCCTTGCGATAAGCGCGAGATCATCTTCGAGGCATTCCAGCAGGCGGATGGAGCGACGAGCCGCAAGTACGGAGGCACCGGTCTCGGCTTGTCGATCTCCAAGGAGTTTGCCGCCCTTCTGGGAGGCTTTATCGTTATGGACAGCGAGGAGGGCAAGGGCAGCACCTTCACTCTCTACTTGCCGGTTCGGTATACCAAAGAATTGGCCGATCTGTGCACGAGTCGCCATTCCGGCGGCGTCGCCAATGCGACCCGCCACATGGTCGCTTCTGCGATCGATCATTCGGAAGTACGGGAGGGCTCTGGAAGCTTGAAGGGGATCCCGCTCACGGAGCAGACGGTCGATTCCGCCGACCGCCTGCTCGCGGGCACGGTCAACCTCGTTCAGATGGATAACGAGCTGTTCCGCAACAAACGGGTGCTCATCGTCGACGACGACGTGCGGAATGTGTTTGCTCTGACCGTCGCTCTGGAAAACCAGGGCATGCAGGTTCGATCGGCGATGAACGGCAAGGAAGCCATCGAAGAGCTGCTTAAGGACCCGGCCTATGACCTCGTCCTCATGGACATCATGATGCCCGAGATGGACGGCTACGAAGCGATGCGCGTCATTCGCGGAGAGCTTGAGCTCGATAAGCTTCCTGTGATCGCCCTCACCGCCAAAGCCATGCGAAACGACCGGGAAAAGTGCCTGGAGGCGGGAGCGTCTGATTACATCAGCAAGCCGCTCAACCTGGATCAGCTGCTGTCGCTCATGCGGGTTTGGCTGACGCATTAAGTGCATTTGCTATAGTAGAGCCCCGTTCCATGTTCACCGCCCTTCCCTATGGCTTTCGACCAAGGGAAGGGCTTTTACTTTATAGCGGCACAAAAATAAAAATCCGAACGGCATTCCTCCCACAAGGGGAGGGAATGGTTCGGATCGGTTCTAGTAAGGAAGGGATTTCTGGATAGAGGGAGGCAGCCAGCTCTCCGGCCCTCCAAGCAGGATGTCGACGCAGCGGTCGATCAAGCGCGAGGCTCGGTACAATTGCTCTGTCGGATCGCCCGGCGGATCGAGGAAGCTCATGATCATGCCGTGAAGCATAAACAGATAGATGCGGTAGAGCGTCTGGGCCGAGTCCATCCGGTCAGCGGACAGGCAGCCGATAACAGCCTCGCGCAGACGTCCGAAGATGCGGCTCCGCAGCTTGTCGCAATCCTCCTGCTCTTCTGTAAGGGCAACCGGAACCGCGCTCTGGAAGAGAATCATCGTCGCACTGCGCTGGAACAGGCAGAAGGCGATTACCTCCTTGCTCACGAGGCGAAGGCGATCAGGCGGCGTCAGCACCGGGTCAAGCGCAAGCTCGCTCAGCATGGATTCCAATTGCTCGAGCAAAGGGCAGGTCATCTGCCTTAGAAGATCTTCCTTGTCTTTGTAATGCATGTAGATAAGTGTATGCGAGCATCCGGCTTCCTTCGCGATCTCTCTCATGGTGACTCGATTAAAGCCCTGGCTGGAGAAGAGCTTAGCCGCTGCGTCTTCGATGTTCTTTTTGGTGACGACTCCTTTCGAAACCCGCATCCGCTTCACTCACTCTCTTGTTCGGTTTCCTTCCCACGAGACTGGAGCGCAACCGAAGGCCGTTCAAGAGCGTGTGTCAAACCGGATGAATGGACGGGACGGTTTGGAAAGTAGCACGTTCTAACCATTGGTTGCTTCGTTTAATGATACTGGGAGAACAAAAAGAGTGTCAATGAAAAATTTAGTGGATTAACACTTTAACGCGATAAAAATAACCGTTCATGGCAACAAATTCTTGTTTTCGAACGGTTTCATACGTGTTTGGGATGGATTGTCCTTTAGTATATAATAGAACGAAGAAAAGGCAACCATTTCTTTTTCATTCGCTCGATAACATCCATTTGGGCTTGCGACAGAAAGGAGAGCTGGGCATTGGAAGCATTGATCGTCATTGATTATACGCTGGATTTTGTGACGGGGAAGCTGCCCGTCGGAGAGCCTGCGCTTGCGATCGAGGAACGGATCGCTGAATTGACGGAGGAACATCTGCGCCGAGGGGATCTCGTGGTGATGGCCGTGGATTTGCATGAAGAGAACGACCCCGATCACCCGGAGACGAAGCTGTTTCCGCCCCACAACATACGGGGCACCGAGGGAAGGGAGCTGTTCGGGAAGCTCCGCGAGGTGTACGACCGAAACCGAGACCGAATCCTGTGGATGGACAAGACGCGGTACAGCGCCTTTTTCCGTACGGCCCTCCAGGAGGAACTGTCCAAGCGAAACATCGATACGATTCGTCTCGTCGGGGTATGCACCGACATCTGCGTGCTTCATACGGCGGTAGACGCCTATAACCTGGGCTATCGCACCATTGTGCACCCGTCCGCGGTAGCGAGCTTTAATCCAGCCGGGCACGATTGGGCGCTGCAGCATTTCCGGGCTTCGCTTGGAGCGGAGGTACGCGATTAACTAGTCGAGCACTACAAGAGCGTGTAGGTAAACATGACCAAGACCCGGCTTCCGCACGAGGGAGCCGCGCCGAAGATGAAGGGGAAGAGACACATGGCCAACGACAGCCTTGCTTTACATACAGACAAGTACCAGATCAACATGATGTACGCCCACTGGGTTCAGGGAACGATGGATCGAAAGGCCGTGTTCGACGTCTACTTTCGCAAGCTGCCCTTTGGGGGAGGTTTTGCGGTTTTCGCCGGCTTGGAACGCGTCATTCATTATCTGAACGACCTTCACTTTGATGAAGAAGCCCTTCGCTACCTGGCGGAGCAGGAGGAGCACTACGATCCGCGCTTCCTCGACGAGCTGCGACGCTTCCGGTTTAACGGAAGCGTCCATTCCGTTGAGGAGGGGGAGATCGTCTTTGCCGGTGAGCCCCTCCTTCGCGTGGAAGCCCGGGTGTTTGAAGCCCAACTGATCGAGACGGCGCTGCTTAACTTCGTTAACTTTCAAACGCTGATCGCCACCAAGGCGGCGAGGATTCGCCACGTAGCGAAGGACGACATGCTCCTTGAATTCGGAACGCGGCGGGCGCAGGAGCAGGATGCCGCGCTCTGGGGAGCGCGGGCCACCTACATCGCCGGCTTCGACGCGACGTCCAATATGATGGCGGGAGCCCGGTTCGGCATTCCCACTAAGGGAACGCATGCCCACTCCTGGGTCCAAGACCACGATACGGAGGAGGAGGCTTTCCTGCGCTTTGCTGAGGCGCTGCCCGACCAAGTCACACTTCTCGTCGATACGTATGATGTGCTGAAGAGCGGTGTACCGAACGCCATCAAGACCGCGCATGAGCTGGAGAAGAAGGGCAAGCGGCTGAAGGGCATCCGCCTCGACAGCGGTGACCTGGCATATCTGTCCATTGAAGCCCGCCGAATGTTGGACGAAGCCGGTCTTTCCGATGCCAAGATTACCGCGTCCAATGACCTGGACGAAGACACCATCTTCGAGATCAAGGCCCAGGGGGCGAGGATCGACATCTGGGGCGTAGGCACCAAGCTGATTACGGGGGGCAATCAGCCCGCTCTTGGCGGTGTGTACAAGCTGGTCGCTCGGGAGAAGGACGGGGAATTCGTCCCGACGATCAAGATTTCCGCGAATCCCGAGAAGATTACCACCCCGGGCATCAAGAACATCTATCGGATTGTCAGCAAAGTATCGGGCCGTGCGGAGGGCGATCTCATTACACTAGCCGAAGGGGATGAGCCGGACGGAAGCCCGATCCACCTGTTCAACCCGACGCATACCTTTATTCAGAAGAAGGTAAAGGATTATGAGGCGCTTCCGCTTCTGAAGCCGATCTTCCAAGACGGGGTGCAGGTCTATGACATTCCCCCTCTTGCGGTCAGCCGTAAGCTTCATTCTGAACGGCTTAAGTTGTTTTGGCCGCAATACCTGCGCCGCTTGAACCCGGAGATCTACCCGGTGGACCTGAGTCGCAAGGCCTGGGATATGAAGATGAAGTTAATCCAGGAGCATCTGGAATAAGGAGACAGGCTTCCCTCCCCTATCGGTTTATTTTTTGTTATAATGGGGCGGAAGGTATTTAGGGAATAAGGAGACTTTCATGATCGGGAAACGTGTGCAAGAGCTGCGCTTGAAGAAAGGGCTGACCCTGTCGGAGTTAGCCGAGCGGGCCGGGGTGGCGAAATCCTACCTGAGCACGATGGAGAGAGACATCCAGTCCAATCCATCCATTCAATTCCTGGAAAAGATAGCGTCCGTTCTAAATGTATCGGTAGAAACCCTGATTCATCCGGATGAGGAGAGGAAACCGGCAAGGCGGGCGGAGGAGCTGGATGAGGAATGGCGCACCTTGGTGAGGGACGCGATGGCATCCGGCATCAGCAAGGAACAATTTCGCGATTTTCTGGAATACAACAAGTGGAGACTGAACAAGGAAAAAGGCGAATAATCCAGACCGTCCAGAGCGTGTTTGCAAACACGCTGTTGGCAGCGATTAGCAGAACAAGGCTCCCGGCGTCCAATCGGACGATTTCGGGGGCCTTCTTCTTTTGGCTGCAACGCCAAGAGGAGACACCTGTCGGACTGCGGGGAATTCGGTATGAACCTGTTGGAAGATTCTCTTGTCCGACAACGGATTCTGACATCCTTGTACTTGGCCTATCCGTTATAATGCGTTAAGGGAAGGGGAGCCCCTCTTCCTCGAATAGGCGAGCGGAGGCGAACGGCTTGAACGGACGGTTGGGTTTTCGGGAAGAGCTGGATGAGGAATGGATGGAACTGATCGCAAATGCCAAGCAAATCGGGCTGACCTTGGAGCAGGTGCGCACCTTTTTGCGTGGAAATTTGCTTGCGGAACCTTTCTTAAGCGAATTGAGGCTGCCGTCATGGACGGAGGGGCATCGCTCGTGATACGATCATCCTAGTACGCGGCGGCTAGGCTAGCAGATTACCGATGGACAGCACAGAGGCCACATGAGCTGCCGAATGGCAACGATTGTGAGTTGTCAGCGTACCAGTTGAAGGACGTCATGTCCAACTCATGAGCGGGTGAAGGTATGAAATCCATTACGGTTTACGACATCGCGAAGGAAGCGAATGTCTCGGTTGCAACCGTTTCCCGGGTGCTGAACAATACAGCGCCTGTTAAGAAGGAGACGCGCGACCGGATCAATCAGCTCATCGCCAAGCATCAGTTTCAACCGAATGCCCTTGCTCGCAGCCTCTTCAAGAAAGCGACGGGGATGCTCGGCATCATTCTGCCCGACATCACCAATCCCTTTTTTCCGGAGGTGCTGTCCGGGTTCGACAAAGAGGCCCGAAGAAGAGGGTACACGTATTTTCTGTGCGACACCGTCTCCTCGAATGAAGACAGCGTGGATCAGTACACTCGGGAGACGCAATACCTCGGCGTCCTGCTGGAAAAGCAGGTCGACGGCATCATCATGCTGGGCGGAAGGATCGACTTGGCACGGCCGCAGCCCGATCTCGTTCAGGACGTGCTGGAGGCTGGCAAGCGGGTTCCCTTGGTGTTGATCAACGGCAACCTGCCGGGAACGCGCATTCATCGCGTCATGGCAGATGAGCGGCTCGGCGCTTCCCTGGCTACGCAGCACCTCATCGACCTCGGCCACACGGATATTGCGCTTATCGGCGGTTATTTGGGCATGACCAATACCGTCCAGCGCAAGCAGGGATTCTTGAAAACCATGAAGGACAATGGGCTTGCCGTGAACCCGGACTGGCTTCTGCACGGAGGATTTACCGTGGAGAAGGGCCGGCTGTTCACCGAGCAGCTGCTCCGCCAACCGGTTCGTCCGACCGCCATCGTCTGCATGAACGACCTGGTGGCCATCGGGGCTCTTAAGGCGGCCAATCAAGCGGGAGTCCGCATTCCCGACGAGCTTTCGATCACGGGCTACGACGACATTCCGTTCTCGGTCAACAGCATCCCGGAGCTGACGACAGTATCGCTGAAGGCGGAGGAGCTGGGGCATACAGCCGCATTGATGCTCCATCGCGTGATCTCGAAGGAGAAGACACCGCTGACCGTGACGCTCAAGCCGGAGCTGAAAGTGCGGGGAACGACCGCCTCTCGGCCGTTAAGAACGTGAAGGAAATTGCGTTCTAATTTTTGCGAAAAGTTATTGACAAGGAGCATCGCCTAGAGGTACATTTTACGTGTAAGCACTTACATTTTGCAAAAACTGTAACCCGTTACATCCAAATGCTGGACCCAAACGAGCAGTGCCGCCCCTCCCGATGGTTATTCGATTGTACTGGAGAAAAGGTCCTGCGTCTTTTTTTACTCATAATGAAACGGGTTTCATGAAACCGGTTACTATCTGGTGGCTGCATCCATGAAGCCTGAGTGAGGAGAGAACTGATGGATAACGGAGTATTGGCACCTGCGGTAGTGGAACTGGCTCCCGATCGACTTTCGATTCAGGGAACCCCGGAGATTCTCATGAGCGCCTCCCTGTTTTATTTCCGAATCCCCCGAGCTTATTGGCGGGAGCGGATGGAGCAGGTGAAAGCGTTCGGGTATAACAGCATCGATGTGTACTTCCCTTGGAATTATCACGAGATGAGCGAAGGACAGTGGGACTTCTCAGGGGAGCGGGACGTGGAAGCGTTCCTGCAGACCGCTGCGGAAGTCGGGATCTGGGTGGTCGCTCGCCCGGGCCCATACATCTGCTCGGAATGGGATGGAGGGGCTTTGCCGGCCTACTTGCTGGCGAAGCCGGGACTCGCGATCCGATCCGCAGACCCCGCTTATCTGGGCTACGTCAACCTCTGGTTCGACCGGATTCTGCCGATCCTTCGCGATTATGAGCTCGGCCGAAAAGGGACTGTTATCGCCGTCCAGTTGGAGAACGAGTTGGATTTCTATGCTTGTCCTGATCCAAAGGCTTACATTGCGGCGCTGCGGGATATGGCTAAGGCTCACGGCTTGAGCGTGCCGTTGGTCGCTTGTGCCGGGCAGGGCGGACTTGCTGAAGCGAGCGGACATGTGGAAGGAGTAACGCCTACCTGCAATTTTTACCCGAATGACGCCGATCCCGAATTTGATGATAAAGTGAGCGCGTATCGGGAAGCACTCGCCGGACTTGGTTATCCGCTCCTCGTCACGGAGACGAATCGAAGCCATTACCTCCTCCGAAGGCTCCTCTCCGGCGGAGCCAAACTGCTCGGTCCCTACCTGCAGGTATCCGGAACCGATTTTGGGTTCACCACCTCCACGAACAACTGGGGAGAGCCTCTTGCCTTCCTGACAACGGACTACGATTTTGCCGGCATGATTTCGCCGGAAGGGCATATCCGCGAGGAAGCTTATGAAGGACGGCTGCTGCGCAGGCTGATTCAAAGCTACGGAGAACGGCTTGCCCGAGCATCGGCAGGAGCTGCAACCGCTTGGAAGGCAAGCGTCGCAGGAGTCGCGGTTCGCACCCTTTCGCTTCCGGGCGGCGGAGAACTCGTGTTTGTCACCAACCTGGAAGAGGTAGAGAAGAGCCTCGTGCTTGAACACGACGACGGCCGTCGCTATCCCGAAGGTGAGGTTGTTTCATTGGCCGCCGGTCGTTCCCTTGCCCTTCCGGTAGCCGTCCCGATGGCCCCATGGGGAATCGAAGGAGCGCTCAGCTCCACGGCAGAGCTCTATCATGCAAGCTCCGGACCGGAAGACCTGCTGCTCGCGTTCCACCTCGAAGGTCCGGGTGAACTGAAGCTCCACCTGAGCGGAACAAGCTTGCTCGCCAGCACAGGGGTTCGAGTGGAAGAATGCCAAGAGGGCTGGCGAATCGAGCTGGATGATGCGGAGGGCGGAGCAAGCCTCTCCTTTGCAACGGCTGAGGGCAAGCGCCTGATCCTCGTCGTGGGGACGCGCCGGCAAGCGCTCTTCGCGGAGAAGCATCTTCCCACTGGCGAAGTGCAGCGGATCGAACCGACCTTCGCGCCGCAAGCGCCGATCGCTTGGGATGCGGATTGGAGGCTCGCAGCAGCACAGCCGCAGGAAGCACTCCCAACGGTGAGGGGAGGAGGGCAGCAGGAGAGAGCCATTCCTTTGGAGGATGCCGGAATCTACCGAGGCTACAGCTGGTATGAAAGCGCTCTCTCCGAGAGACAGCGTATCGCGGAAGGCCTACTGCTTCGCGGCGTAAGCGATGTGGCTTCTGTCTACGCGGGAGAGAGTTACTTGGGAACCATTGTCCCCGGCGGCGGGAGTCGTTATCTGCCGCTTGGGGAGAAGGGAGCCGGGGAGAAGCTGACCGTGCGGACGGAGATATGGGGGCATTCGAATTTCGATGATGCCCGCTTGCCCGCCATTCGCATCGATTCCCGGAAGGGGCTTCACGGAGCAGCGGCTGTCCTTGCCGTGCGCGACCTCAGCAGTAACTGGCAGATGACGCCGCTTGCCGAGGAGGGAGTCGCGAGTGTCCCCTTCCGGCCGATGGTTGCCTTCGGCGGTTGGCTGTCCCCGGGCCATCCGTCCCGGGAAGTGTTCCGCCGGTCCATTCCGATCCGGTCGGATGCGGATTCCTGGACCTTGGAATTCCGCGGGCTGCAAGGAATAGCACGCCTCACCGTAAATGGACAGGAAGCAGGCATCATCCACCCGTTCGATCCGTTCGTTGCCATCACCCCCTATGTGGTGCCTGGAGAAGCAGCGGCGATTCAAGTGGTTCTCGAGCGGTCGCTCGGTCAGGCTGGAGGAAGCGTGCATCTTTATGAAGCGCTTGAGCTGACCGACTGGCGCATCGGGGGAGCCGAAGAGCCGGAGCTGCTCGCACACGCTGCCTCGGTTCAGAAGGAAGCCCTTGCAGTTCGCCTTCCGATCGAGCTTACGCCGGGTGAAGTCGCATGGCTGAGCGGAACCGTGCCCGCTTCTTCCTCTGGAGCCGGTTATCGGGTGAAGGTCGCCGGCGAGCACGTGAAGGTGACGGCCTTGTTTGCCGGCCGCGCCGTAGGCAGGCTGTGGCTTCCCGGCGGAAACGAACGGCCGCGGATGACCGGCGGAAGCCCCGATTCGTTCTACTTGCCCGGAGCCTGGTTCCATGCTTCCTCCGAGCAGGTGGTCCTGCTGCTGGAAGCCGTCAACCCGGAAGCCCCCGCCCGACTGGAGCGGCTTGAGCTGCTGCCCGTTTGACGAATCGACCACCCAAGGAGGAGTATCTATGGCTGCCAGTGCACAAATTCGCCAAGCCGAACGGGCGAAGAGCCGTTCCTCGAAGCTGAAGCGCTTCATGAACAACCGTACGCTCTTGCTCATGTGTCTTCCCGCAATCCTCTTCTTCCTCATCTTCGCTTACTTGCCGATGCCAGGGGTCTATCTGGCCTTCATCAAATACAACTACTCCGACGGGATCTTCAAAAGCCCCTTTGTCGGCTTTGAGAATTTCCGATTCCTCGTCATGACCGGCGACCTGTGGCGATTGACCTTCAACACGGTCATCTATAACATCGGGTTCATTTTGCTCGGAAACTTTGCCCAGATCGCCGTTGCCATCCTGCTGAATGAGATGAGAGGGAAGTGGTTCAAGAAAATCTCCCAAACCCTCATGTTCCTGCCGCACTTCATCTCGGCCGTACTCGTCGGCTTGATCGCCTACAACATCCTGAGCTATGACTACGGGGTTCTGAACTCGCTTCTTACCTCGCTCGGCATGGATCCGGTCAAAGCCTATTCCAACCCGCACATCTGGCCCTTCATCATCATGATCACCTACCTCTGGCAGACGACCGGCTACGGTTCCATCGTCTACTTCGCCGCCATCATGGGGCTGGACAATGAGATCGTAGAGGCAGCGGAGATCGACGGAGTCAACGCCTTCCAGCGCATTCGCTACATCATTCTGCCTTGGCTGAAGCCGACCTTTATCATCCTGCTGCTTTTCTCGCTTGGAGGAATCCTGAAGGGGAACTTCGGACTGTTCTTCAACCTGGTGGGGGCGAACAACACGGCTCTCTACGGAACGACTGACATCATTGAAACCTACGTCTTCCGGTCCCTGATGACCAACTTCAACTTCTCGATGGGCAGCGCGGTGAGCCTGTATCAATCCGTATTCGGCTTCTTCGTGGTCCTCGGTGCTAACTGGTTCGTCCGCAAGGTCTCTCCGGAGAATTCCCTGTTTTAGGAGGCGATGATCATGAGCAACATGACCGCAAAAGCGACTGCAACCGCAACTCATCCAGTCCGCAAGGACGGAAGCAGCATAGTTGTCCGCGTCTTCAGCTACATCTTCATCGGCCTGTTCTCCGTGGGCTGCTTGCTGCCCTTCCTGCTGGTGCTCGGAACCTCCTTTACGGCGGAGTCGACCATCAAGAAATTCGGTTTTAACCTATGGCCGAAGGACTTCAGCACCTTCGCTTACAAGATCGTCTTCGAGAATCCCAATCAGATTCTCGGCGCCTATCTGGTCACCGTGGGGCTTACCGTGGTAGGCACGGCGATCGGGCTGTTCATCGTCGCGATGACCGGGTACGCGCTTCAGCGCCCCGACTTCGAATACCGCAACAACATTTCCTTCTACATCTACTTCACTACGCTATTCAGCGGCGGGCTCGTGCCTTTCTATCTGCTGATCACCCAATACCTTCACCTGAAGGACAGCTACCTGGCGGTTCTGCTGCCCGCCTTGCTGAGTCCCTTCCTCATCATCATGATGAAAAGCTTCATTCGTTCGATCCCCCACGCCATCACGGAATCGGCGAAGATCGACGGTGCAGGCGACTTCACGATCTTCCTCAAGTTAATCCTGCCCATGTCTACGCCGGCACTCGCGACCATCGGGCTGTTCATCGCCCTCGGCTACTGGAACGAATGGTACAACTCGATGCTGTTTCTGAGTGCAGACGTGAAATACCGACCTCTGCAGCTCTTCCTCTACAATGTGGTCACCACCGCCGATTTCGTCCGAAACTCTGCTGCTGCATCCAACGTCCAGCTTCGCGATGTCCCGCTTGAATCGATGAAGATGGCGACAGCCGTCATCGCCACGGGTCCGGTTATCCTGTTCTACCCGTTCATCCAGCGCTTCTTTATCCAGGGGATCACGGTAGGCGCTGTCAAAGGTTGATGTGTTCGCGCCAAATGGCCGTCACATAGATGCGTTATACACAAAAGGGAGGCAACACTTATGGCAAAAGTGAAGAGGCTTTCAGCACTGCTGCTTGTATTCGTGATGATCTTCGTCCTCGCTGCGTGCTCCAAGAGCAACGGCTCCAGCGAGCCGTCCACCAGCTCCACAAATGGAAGCGCTACCGACGGCGGAATCGACACCTCCAAGTTCGTCAAGATCAGCTATGTCGTGTTAGGCAACAAGCCGACGAATGGACAGTTTGAGAAGGTATTGGCGGAAGTGAACAAGATCATGAAGGAAAAGATCAACGCCGAGCTCGAATGGAAATGGGTCGAATGGGCGGACTGGCAAACGAAATACAACCTTTTGCTCGCTTCTGGAGAATCGATCGATCTGATCACCATCGGAACCGACTGGCTGGACACCTGGGCGAACGCACAGCGTGGAGCCTTCAAAAACCTCGATGACCTCCTGCCGAAATACGCGCCGGAAACCTGGAAATCCGTCAAAGCGGAAGACTGGGAGCAAAGCAAGTACAACGGCAAAATCGTCTTGATTCCCGAGGATCAATATACCCAATGGGTCAACCACGGCTTCTTCTATCGCGGAGACTGGGCGAAGGAAGCCGGCATTACCGAGCCGATCAAGGATTGGGAGACGCTTGGCAAATACCTGCAATATATCAAGGATAACAAGCCGGACGTAATTCCGTGGGATTTGGCTTCGGGCGCTCAAACCTTCGGCGGCTTCAACGCCTCTTATTCGGATAACCTGGAGCTTCCGATCAGCACCGGCAATATCCCGCTGTTCGCTGCCAATTCCTTTGAAGATCCCTACACCGTCGCAGAACCGATCTATTCCGATGTGATGGTGAAGTATGCGACGATGATGAAGGAATGGGCAGACAAGGGCTTCTGGCGCGAGGATGCCTTGAACAACAAGAACGACAACCGCGTAGCCTTGAAGGCCGGGCTGTCCGGTCTCGACCAGCACCATACCCAAACGTACAGCACCCTGCGCGTGGAAATGGATAAGCAGCAGCCGGGTTCTGATCTGCAGATGTTCGCCTTCAACAGCACCCGCGGCACCAACCTGATGTCGCTGTCCATCACCCATGGCGGCACCTCGCTTGGCGCTCACAGCAAAAACCCGGAACGTGCTCTCATGGCCTATGACCTCATCCGCAACAACGAACAAATCTACCACTTGATCAACTACGGCATGGAAGGCGTCCAATATGAAATCAAGGACGGCAAGCGCGTGCTTCCGGAAGGCTACAACGAAACCAATGACGCCTTCTACTCCGATTTCTGGGGCGGTCGCATGGACAAATTCGAAATCCCGAGCGTAACGGTGTGGGATAAGATCGGCGATGTATACGCTCAGTATGACAAGATCAAGAAGCCGTACCTCTATGGGCAATTCGTCTTCGACAAGACGAACGTAGAAGCCGAGCTGACGGCAATCTCCCAAGTATCCTCCGAGCTTGGACCGGCCATCGCCTACGGAAAAGCCGGCGACCCGGTGAAGGCGGTCGACGAATTCCGCGCCAAGCTGAAGACGGCAGGCTATGACAAGGTGAAGGCGGAGCTGCAAAAGCAGCTGGATGCCTACAAGGCGCAACAAGAAAGCAAATAAGCGGTCAGTTTAGCAAGGAAGCAGGCAGGCGGTCCAGCGGGCCGCCTGCTTTTTGCTGTTCGTTTTTCCATCCAACATCCTCTATTCGTATTGGCAAACCTTGCCGACTTCCGATACGATAGAGAAGCGGCTTGTTTCTGAATCATTTTGCAGGAAGCCAACGTAAGAAGAGAGTAACCATGATGAAGGGGAGGCAGACAATGACGGTTCTACAGCTTGATAAGGTCACCAAGCGCTACGCCGAGAAGACGGCCGTTAACGGAATCTCGCTCGATGTTCAGAGGGGAGAAATCTTCGGACTGCTCGGAGGCAACGGGGCAGGCAAGACCACGACCATGCGTATGGTGCTGGGCCTGATCTACCCGGATGAAGGCAAGATCCTCTACAACGGCAAGCCCTATTCCAACGAATTGCTGAAGCGGCTCGGCTACCTACCGGAAGAACGCGGCTTGTATCCCAAGACGAAGGTTAGCGAGCAGATTCTTTATTTTGCCGAGCTGCGCGGCGTCTCCCGGAAGACCGCCGACAAAGACCTCAAGGACTGGTTGGAGCGCTTCGGTGTCCCGGAGTATTACAACAAGAAGGTCGAGGAGCTCTCGAAGGGCAATCAGCAAAAGATTCAATTCATCGCGTCGGTCATTCATAACCCGGATATCCTGATTCTCGACGAACCCTTCAGCGGCCTCGACCCGGTCAACGTAGAGCTGCTCAAGGCTACCGTCCTTCAACTGCGGGAGGAAGGAAAGTCGATCCTCTTCTCCAGTCACCGGATGGATCACGTCGAGGAGCTGTGTCAGAACATCTGTATCTTACATAAGTCCGAGACGGTCCTGAAAGGAAACCTTCGCGACATTAAACAATCTTATCCGAAGGAAAAGGTTATTCTGGAGACGGCCGTTCCCGTAAGCGGACTCGATCGTCTGGATCACGTAAGCCTCGTGAAGAGTGAGGGCAATCGCTATGAGCTTCGGGTAAGCGTACCGGAAGCGGCCCAGCAGATTTTGCAGCAGGCGATGGCTCAGTCGGCCATTCACCGGTTTCAGATTCTGGAGCCGACCCTGACGGAGATCTTTATTAAGAAAGTGGGGGATGGGGAATGAGAGGGTTCTGGACGGTCTTCAAATTTACATTCTTGAACCGCATGAAGTCAAAATCGTTTCTCGTGACGACGATCCTCTTTGCCGTTCTGATCGCGGCAGGGATCAACGCACCGAACGTCATCTCCTCCTTCTCAAAAGGATCGACGACTACCGTCGGCGTCTTTGCGGATACCACCATTTCTCCTGCTCTGATTCAATATTTCAAAGACAAGGGCGATACCAAGCTGACAATTGCGGAATACCCGGATCAAGGCTCGGCGGCGGCGAACGAAGAGTTCGCCAAGAAGCAGGTATTCGACAAGGAGGTCAAAGGCTTCCTCGTCGTCCAGTCGGCCAAGGAAGGGCAGTTCCCTTCGTTCCGCTACTTGTCGCAGGGAACGTTCATGCAATCCGGCCCCAGCACCAAGCTGGAGGTAGCCCTGCAAGAGATCAAGCTGAGTGAAACGGTGAAGGAGCTGAAGCTAACGACTGAGCAAGTGGCCCTCCTGAACGCGCCGGTCGATTTTGAGCCGATTCAGGTGGACGCGGGTTCCTCCGACACCCCGAGCCACGGCACCGCGGGGGCAGGGAAGACGCCTTCCGAGCAGCTCGTTTCCTACATCCTCGTCTATGCGCTCATGATCCTGCTCTTCATGGCCCTGTCCATGTACGGCAACATGACCGCGTCTGAAATCACGGCCGAGAAGAGCTCCCGCGTCATGGAGGTGCTGATCACCAGTGTCGCGCCTCTTAAGCAGATGTTTGGTAAGGTGTTCGGGATGTTCCTGCTCGGCGTCATGCAGATCACCGTATTCATTCTCGTCGCGGTGATTAACCTGAACCTGCCGAGCAATCGTGACTTCTTCATCAGCAATGACCTCGACTTTGGCAGCATCGATCCGATGCTCTATGTCTACTTCGTGCTGTTCTACCTGCTCGGGTTCTTCCTGTATGTCATCCTGTACGCGGCGATGGGCTCGATCGTCAGCCGGACGGAGGACCTCGGCCAAGCCGTCATGCCGATCACGCTCCTGTCGCTGGCGGCCTTCTACATCGGCCTGTTCGGCATCAACGCTCCGGCCAATACCTTCATTCGCGTAACCTCGTTCATTCCGTTCTTTGCACCGAACGTCATGTTCCTGCGGATCGGCATGTCGGGCGTCCCCACCTGGGAGATCTGGCTGTCCATCGGCATCCTGGTGCTGTCCATCCTGTTCCTCGGCTGGCTGTCCGCCAAGATTTATCGCACGGGCGTCCTCCTGTACGGCAAGCGTCCGACGATCAAGGAAATTCGCAAGGCCATGAAGGCTTATAAGCTGTAAAGCAAGCGGGGGAGATGTGGGTAATTCGGGTTATTGCCACTCCGGTTCTGCAAAAAATCATTTGCTCTGAAGAAAAGCTATGAGGAAAGTATAAGAAGTCCTATTATAGGTAACCTTAGACTAACCAATGATTGCAGGGGAGATCGTTTCACTTGGAATGAACATGTAGCATAGCTGTACTATTTCATTACTATTTTTCACCCTTGTAGCATTGTATCTGTATGTACATGAAGAATATTATCTTTCCATATGTTGGGGAAAAAATTGACTATCGGGCAGGAAACATCCAATTTGTGGTGCTACCGTAATCGGATCCTGTCGCACTGTAGAAATGCCAAGAAAACCCTTCGTAAACCAAAAGGAGTTGTCCAGGTTATCTGGACAACTCCTTTTGGTTGTAAGGCATAAAAGCCTGGTTAGAGTAACTAGTCAGATGGGAAATTTGAATGATGGGTTTGTTTGAAACGTGTTTATGGAAGCAATGGACACTGATGCCGACCAGTATCCTTAAGCTTCGGCATTTTGTGTTTGAGACTGTGCTTGACTTGTCATGACTAAGTATAAAAGGAGTGAATGCGAAATGTATCGAGACGTAAACATCACCCATCCGAATCCCGGGAAGCGAAAGGGCTGAAAAGGCAGCTTTCCTGGAGCTTTGTTAATCAGTGTAACTCCCTTAATGCGGACTCGCATATTAGATGGTGTGAGAGACGGCGGCCAAGGGCTTCTTACTACTCGACTTAAGTAAAATTATTACCAAGTGTATTCAATTTTTTGGTTTTGTAGATAATAAAAAGGGCTAAGGAAGGGTTCTGCAACTCCGACATGTCTAACTCTGATCGAAAGTGTAGATGATGCTTCGTACCACACTGTGAGCAAAGGCTCCTTCGTGATGCCTGGACATATATTGTCGAAAATCTAATCGAAGCTTTAATGGGTATGAGCAAGGGTCATACATTCAGTAAACATTATGGAGGAGTGAATCAAATTGACAAGTTCAATGAACGAGGGGCTTGGCGTTGCAACATCTGGAGTGATTTGGGATGTTGGTGACTTCAAATTATTTCAGAGCTCGAGAGAAGACACAATTCTTTTTACGAAGAAGCTGCCGTCCCTCTCTAAAGATTCAGACGGGAGATATCACTTCTCTTTGTTCATATATCGTGAACAGACAGATGACACGTATAAAATTACAGGAGGTTCTGTGATATTCACTCTCACATCAGCGATACAGTACAGCGTAGAGGAGCTAAGTAAGGTGAAGGACAGTTGGCGTACTACTCTACTTAATTCCGGGAATGCAAAAACCGACAATCCAAACTTTATACCTTTGCGTATGGAAAGCGCTAAGTCCCAACTGGTGTATGACCAAAGAATAGGTACTCCCCATAGCGCTCATAATGATATCAAGGCAGGTATTCAGGGCGGAACGAATACCTTCCTAATTGATTTAACAGAGCTCGGTGCTCAAGTATGTGAACAAGGCATCAAAGAGAAGGGCGGGTTACCTTTTGGCGTCCTATTCTCATATGATTACTTAAGATGGCTGCCGCGAGTTAGTGCAGAAGTTCGTTTAGATGGCAAGAAGACGTTTGAGCATTTCTCCACAGCATTCAAGGCAACTTATGGTAACCGTTGGGTATCGGTGAAGACAGAAATTGAGACCGTTTGGGAGAATATGCAAAGGGATGGAGCAGTTAGTGTTCATTTCACAGGTAGTGGCTCTCCAGAAGTTGAGCAACTTAAATCGCAACTTGTTACTACTTTTTTAGATCAAGCTCTGAAGTCTTGGTTCGCTCTCCTATTCGAGCCAATACCAGAAGTCGAACCTGCATCAACTTCAGGCGGAGGTTCTGGGTTTTTAGCTCGAGGGAAATTTGCAATGAAGTGGGTTAAGAAGGAAGACGCAGTCGATCTTAACTTAACCCTTGATTTTGATGGGTGGTCATCCATTACTCAAGATACGGATGTTGGTGGAGCTGCTCTGTTTGCTGGTATTGATGAGAGTTATATAACTGATGTTCAAACCCAGATCTCTTATCCAGCCGCAATCGTGGTTGACCCAGATGAAATGTTGGAAAACGTTGGCGTTTCCTGGAGCGCCAGTGATGAGGAGAATCAATCCAGTACTCCACAATCACCTGTTTTTACTAGTGAGGGTGGAAATAAGACCTATACTGTAACAAGCCAGAAGCCGGATGAAGTAGTAATTCGGTATACTGCGGAAATCAACTATAAGCCTGACAATTGGCCTATTATCCAAACAAGCGGGGAGGAAAAGGGTCGAGAAGGCAGACAACTCACGATAAAAACCTCAAGTTGGGTGGGGAGACTGAAAATAAATATGGAGATTCGAGAGGGGAACCAAATTATCCCGCATAGCCAAGTATCTAAGGATGACTATCTGACAGTTAATATTGCATACTCGGGTCCCCACTTATCGACAGCCATTAAAGAATCCATGAGAGTTACACCAAACGAACCCTTAGAATTTGCCTACCCAATCGATATGCAGGGACGCTCAAGCGCGGCAACGATGAGCATCTTCGGCGTCATTGGGGGGAATCTCATCCAATCAAATGAACAGCAACTCGATTTATCGAAAGTCACGCTTTATCTATTGGCAAATAAGGATGGCGTTGAAATTGTTGCTCGTTAGGGTTTCAATTGAACCTTAAACATTGAGTAAGGAGATAAGCGAAATGCCTAATGACTTTAGGGATTTTAGGTCTGGTGACTTACGGGAAATAGAGGGCAGGTTGATTCGTTCTGACAGGGTAATTGAGGGGCGCGATCTGTATGATCGGCTTCGAAGTCGAAGAGGTGGTGAGGATGTTCTTCCGCACTCGGAAGATCCTTTACGAGAAGTCGGGCTTACTCCACATCCAGATGATCCACATTTTGATGAACCCATTGAGTTTATAAAACCATTCGAGATTAACGGCATTCAATTAAGGAGTGTTGGAATCAAAATCATCAATGCCAAAATTGTAGCGGATCACCCCCTCCAAGTTGGGGACTATTATTTTTGGCCAACGGAAGATAATCATGTTATGTTTGTTTGCCGTCGAATACCACAAATACATGATTTTCACCTGGTTCTTCATAAAGAGGTGATCGGCAGTACAATTAAGATTACTGGCGGAAGCCTTTCTTACGTCGCGGATATCGATGTATCTGATTCGGAAATACAGTTACAACAGTTCACTTGGAGAAAAGGCTTAGAGGAACTTGGAAAGATTGGCTCCAATTTCGAACCATTGGACATTGAGATAGAACAGCATAAATTGGAACTTCCGAAAGAAACTATTCACACTTCTATCTCAATGCTGAACTTCGTTGAAATCAATCTCACTGAGAGCGGCGCACTAATGTGGAAAGAAATGCTAGAGAAGAAACATGGAGAACAACTTCCTGGCATTCATCAAGTTATGATCACTTACAGCAATGGCTATATTGATTTCATGGAGGAAGGTCAACCCAAACCTCGATTGCCTTTATTTGACGAAAGAAATATATTTCAATTTAATTTGCCTGCCAGTATCTATTTGGGTCAGTTTGGACCAGAGGTCATCACCATTACAGACCCGAAGATTGAGAATGAAACGCATGTGATCGTTTCCGGGGACCCTATCGTGGAGCATGTGATCGTTACGTTGATTGGCAGTAACGGCTTATCAATGAGCCAAACCTTCACCTCTAAAGGCGGGAAGCTCTCTCATAAGTGGACTACAGATGAGATGCAGACATTGGAAGTTAATTGGGAAGCTGTGATAAAATATAGTCCCAAAGGGTGGCCCGAAGTTAAGGAGGTTGGTAAGTTATCGGCCCGAGAGAACAAGCTTATCACCATGATTAAGCCAGAAGCTTGGATCAGAAAGCATTATCTAACGGTTCTACACATAGACGATCAAGGGAAACCTCTTCCAGCTGTTTCCACCCAATCCTATCAGGTGTATGCTGAATTCATTTTCACGGCTTCATTCATTAAAGGGGACGGGGTTATGAGATCAACCTACCAAATGGAGTCTCAGAAAACATTGGAGATCTCCTTTCCTAAACCTCCAGATGAGCTTGAAGGAGTCTTGGAATTAAGGGTGGCTGTATTCATGAATAACAAAAAGAACCTAAAAATAATTAAATTAAATGAAGATGAGATTATGTTGACTGCACAAATTTCCCCGGACGCTACCATCTTGGTGGAAACCAATAAAACTAAAAGACAATGAGGAAAGGCTGCCCTTTGTTATTAGTAAAAGGTGTTGCTTTTTCATACATTCTAGTTAAAGGTGGACATCCAGTATAGTCAGAGATATATTTTTTCATATAAAGAAGCGCTACCGTGTGATTAATAATGGAAATGGGAAGCCATTTCAAGGGCTTAGCATGAACTCCCGCCTTATGCCAGCGAGTCGGTGAATATCAAATAATAATATTTACCTGTACTAGACACCATACAATGTGGGTTCATAACAGGGATCGAACTTGTTGTAGACTGCAGTTGGATCAGATCCAGAGTCATTGGAAAGGCGGGAACAATCAAGGGAGCCAGTGGAAGCAGGATTTTTCTATTCACAAAAGTGAATAAACTGGCTAAGCAGATGGGGGCTGTCGATCATCGAGGAGGCCTGACCTCTGCGATTTACAATCTAGCAGAGATGCACTATACTAGCGTTAAGTAAATACGCGAAACAACCGGAGGAGCCTGCCAAAGCGGGCTCTTTCTGCATTTTTTTGGGCATTCGCCGGACATTCTAACAGGTGCGGCTGACGGTATAGGGAGTGTGGATATGGAACAGCAGGCTTATTGGGCAATAGGGATTTTTCTGGTTACGTATGCATGGATCATCTCGGAAAAGGTACACCGGACGATTGTGGCGATGCTGGGCGGGATCGTGGTCCTGGCTACGGGCATCGTCTCGCAGGAGACGGTGCTGCAGCATATCGATTTCAACACGCTCGGCCTTCTCATCGGCATGATGATTCTGGTGAGCATCACGGCGGATACCGGGATCTTCCGGTACGCGGCGGTTTGGGCGGCGCGAAGAGCCAAGGGAGAACCGATGCGGCTTCTTCTCCTGCTCACGACGATTACGGCCGTAAGCTCGGCTTTCCTCGACAACGTGACGACGGTGATGCTGCTGGTCCCCGTTACGTTCAGCATCACCAAGCAGCTCAAGGTGAATCCGATGCCGTTCCTGCTCGCCCAGATCATGGCTTCCAACATCGGGGGAACCGCTACCTTGATTGGCGACCCGCCGAACATCATGATCGGCAGCGCGGCCAAGGAGTTGACGTTTCTGGCATTCATTCAGAATCTGACGCCGATTATTCTGCTCGTGCTTGCCGTTTACCTGGTTCTGTTCTACCTGCTCTTCCGCAAGCAGCTGCAGGCGTCCCCTGAGCGAAAGCAAGCGCTTCTGGAGATGGACATGAGCGGCTTGATCACAAACCGGCGACTGCTCGTGAAGAGTCTCTCGGTCCTCGCCGTCACGATCCTCGGCTTCTTCCTTCATCAGGCTATCCACCTGGAATCGGCTACCGTGGCGCTTGGCGGAGCGTTCCTGCTTCTTCTGCTGACAGGTGAGAAAGCCATGGAGCAGGCGTTCACTAAGGTCGAGTGGATGACAATCTTCTTCTTTATCGGATTGTTCGTTCTCGTGGCCAGCCTCGTGGAGACGGGAGTGATCGGCGAGCTCGCCAAGAAGGCGATGGAATGGACGGGGGGCGATTCGCTCACCGCCTCCATGCTGATCCTCTGGATGAGCGCGCTGGCGTCTGCGTTTATGGACAACATTCCCTTCGTGGCAACGATGATTCCGCTCATCCAGGAGATGGGCCAGATGGGTGTCCACAACCTGGAGCCGCTCTGGTGGAGCTTGGCCCTCGGGGCATGCCTCGGAGGCAACGGCACCTTGATCGGCGCGAGCGCCAATCTCGTGGTGGCCGGATTGTCCGCCAAGGAAGGCCACCCGATTCGATTCGTGCCCTACCTGAAGCTGGGGTTCCCGCTCATGATCCTCTCGATTGTGCTGTCCAGCGGGTATATCTACCTTCGGTATTTTGGGTAAGGCGGACCGCCGCAGCATCATGAATGAACCCAACTTAAATAGAAAGGTGGACCTTCTTTGCTTATTCTGCAACTTGCCATCATCGTGCTCGCCTCCAAACTGGCGGGAGAGCTTAGTTTGAAGCTGCGCCAGCCTGCTGTGCTCGGCAAGCTTCTCGTCGGGGTCATACTCGGACCCGCTGTTTTCGGACTCATTTCCCCCAACCATGTCTTAGAGGAGTTCAGCCAGATCGGCGTGATCCTGCTCATGTTTTTGGCGGGGCTTGAAACCGATATCGACGAATTCAAGCGTTCCGGCAAAAGCTCAACCTATGTGGGGCTGGCAGGCATCGTCGTTCCGCTCCTTTTGGGCTATGCGGCGGGCGTCAGTGTGATGGGCCTTACCGGGATGGAAGCCGCCTTCCTCGGTCTCCTGTTGTCCGCGACCAGCGTGAGCATTTCGGTTCAATCGCTGAAGGAGCTGGGTCAGTTGAAATCGAGAGAAGGGGCTACGATCCTGGGGGCCGCGGTCATTGACGATGTCCTCGTCATCATCGCGCTCGCCTTCCTCATGAGCCTGTCCGGAGGGGACGTAAACCTGGGCATGATCGTGGGGAAAAAGGTGCTCTTCTTTGGCGTCGCGATCCTTGCTGGCTGGAAGGTCGTTCCCTGGATGATGAAGCAATTCGCTCGGCTGCGCGTCACGGAGACCGTCATATCAGCGGCACTCATCCTCTGTTTTGGTTTCGCTTATTTTGCCGAATATACGGGCGTTGCGGCTATCATTGGCGCTTATGCAGCGGGCATTGCGATCAGCCTAACCGGGTTCAAGCACGAGGTCACGGAAAAGGTGGAGACCATCGGCTATGCCCTCTTCGTCCCCGTCTTCTTCACCTTGATCGGCGTCAAGGTCAGCTTTGACGGAATCGCCTCCCAGCTGTGGCTCATTCTCGGTTTGAGTTTGCTTGCCGTTGCGACCAAGCTGGTCGGAGCTGCCCTGGGTGCAAGAGCGGCGGGCTTCAACTGGAACAGCTCGCTTGGAATCGGCTCCGCCATGGTATCACGAGGAGAAGTAGCGCTTATCCTTGCCGGAATCGGCCAGGGAGCGGGGCTTCTGTCGGACTCGTTGCTTACGGTTCTGGTGGTGGTGGTCCTCGTCACGACGGTCGTCACCCCGCCGCTGATGAAGGTGTTTTTTGGCAAGGTGTCCAAAGAAGTGGAAGCTTCTGTTCAGACCGGAATGGATGGGCTATAATGGGGGGGAGAAGGGACGCCTGAGCCATCTTGTCTAAGAAAAGGGGCGATCAGCATGACCCGAAATCGCAAATGGTGGTGGGCCGTCATCAACCTGATGATCGGTGCGCCGGGAGGGTTCGTGTTCATCTTTACCGTCATTGGAATCGACGGGTTCATGGGTCCGCCAACCCGAAGGGGACAAGCGGCAGCCATGACGATGGCGACGATCTACCTGCTGATTTGGCTGCTTGCCAACGCTTTTCTGCTTCGTGATGTTCGCGGAAAACAGCGCATTCTGTGGTTTCTGGGCTCGTTTGCGATCGTGGCCCTGTCCGGTTTCCTCGTGACACTAGCGGTGGTGCAGTTGAAGCTGTTGTCCTGAGTGCCGCAAGGTTGTCCCGCAGTAGGGGAAACGGAAGGCTCAGTCCGTCCTGAAATGACGAGGGGGCTGTCGGGATCATGTGGAAAGAGTTCAAAGCATTCGCGTTAAAAGGGAATGTGCTCGACCTGGCCGTCGGGGTCATCATCGGGGGAGCATTTGGGAAAATCGTCAGCTCGCTGGTAGCCGACATCATCATGCCGCTCGTAGGGATTTTGCTGGGCGGGTATGACTTTCAGGAATTGTCTTATACCGTGGGGGATTCGGCGATCAAGTATGGTCAGTTCTTGCAAACAACCATTGATTTCTTCATCATTGCCTTTTCCATCTTCCTGTTCATCAAGCTCCTAACGAAGCTTCAGCGCAAGAAAGAGAAGCCCGTTGAGCCGGCCAAGCCGATCGTTCCTTCGCGCGAGGAAGCTCTCCTTGCCGAGATCCGCGACCTGCTGAAGGCGCAAGGCGGGGCGAAGGACGTTCATTGATTCGCTCGCAAAACACCAAAAAGAGTGCCTCGATCCCCCTAAGCCCTCTGGCTTAGCGATCGGCGGCACTCTTTTTTATTTCGACGGGGCCTCTTAAGCGGCCTCCGTCTGACGTCCCCGGCTGCGCGTGAGCAGGAAGAAGAGCAGCGCGAGCAGAGCAGCGGCGGCGACAAGCAGCCCCATCGGCAGCGCCGAAGACTCACCGGCGATTCCGACAAGCGGAGAAGCGAGCGCTCCCGCCGTGTACGGCAGCAGGCCAAGGATGGCCGAGGCGCTTCCGGCGTGCTGCTTCTGGTTTTCCAATGCGAGCGCGTTACAGGTGATGTTCACACCGCCGATTGAGGCGATGGTGACGAACAGCGGAATCATGATGAAAGCGAGCGGGGCTTCCATGAGGATGGCGGTGAGCAGACCGGCTGCTCCGAATGCGATGAGAAGAAGCGACACGCCGAGGAGCTTCTCGGTGCGCACCCTGCCGGCGAGCCGTCCGGTGATCTGGCTCGCGAGAACCATCCCCAGGCCGTTCAGGGCGAAGATCATGCTGAACCCTTGGGGCGACACATCATAGATATTCTGGAACACGAACGAGGAGCCGGAGATATAGCTGAACAAGGCGATGGCGGTCGAGGCTTGCGTGAGGGCGAAGCCCATGAAGGAGCGGTCCTTGAGCAGGCGTCCAAAGGTGGAGAACGTTTGGACGAGTCCACCTGTAGATCGGCGTTCGGCTGGCAAGGTTTCTTCCAGTCGGAAGGCGACAGCGAGCAGCATGACGACCCCGATCAGAGCCAGCACGACGAAGACGCCGCGCCAAGGCATGAGCGTGAGCAGGAATCCACCGAGCACGGGTGCAAGCACCGGTGCGGTTCCGTTCACGAGCATGAGCACGGCGAAGAAGCGGGTCAGCTCGGAGCCGGCGTAGAGATCGCGAGCCATCGCCCGTGAGATGACGATACCGGCCGAGCCGCCGATTCCCTGGAGCAGCCGCAGAACGAGCAGGGTGGTGATCGAAGGAGCGAAGGTGCAGAGAAGAGAAGCGGCGGCGTATAGGAAGAGCGACACGATCAGCGGCTTGCGGCGGCCGAGCTTGTCACTGAGCGGCCCGGCGAAGAGTTGGCCTAAGGCGAGGCCGATGAGGCACGCGGTGATGCTGAGCTGGGCAAGCGAAGCGGTCGTTTCGAACTCTCGGGTGAGAACAGGAAGCGCCGGAAGATACATGTCCAGCGACAGCGGCCCGAAGGCGGACAGGATGCCAAGAATGAGGATGAAGACAGCGCTTCGTTTGGCTGGAGCTTCACCGGGAGTCAACGTCTTGGATGAAGATGTAGATTGTTTCATAAAGTAGTCTTCCTTTCAGGTGAAAAGATATCAAGGACGATCATATCACAAACAATGGGCTTGTGGCGCTTTACATGCGTAACAGTGTTATGTTACGCTCTTGATCAAGGAGGGATTTTGTTGGAGGACGACTTGATTTCCAAAAAAGACCTGCTTGAGCTTGCAGGCATTTCTTATGGGCAGCTATACCGCTGGAAGCGAAAAAACCTGATTCCAGAGGATTGGTTTGTCCGTCGATCGACCTTTACCGGCCAAGAGACCTTTTTCCCGCGGGCTAAGATCCTGCAGCGCATTGCCAAAATCATGAACATGAAGGAAGACCTTTCGCTCGACGAGCTGGCTGATGTGTTCTCTCCGGAGCCTGCCTCCATCGAAATGGACGGGTGGGAGCTGGTTCGCCGCGGCATCGTTTCGAAGGAAGCCCTTGCTTTGTATGAAGAGGTCTTCGCTTCGACAAGCGGCCTGTTATCCTTCGACCATCTACTTAGTATTTACATTCTTCATGGCTTCCTGGACCGGGGAGACATGGTTCTTGACGAAGGCAGGAAGCTGCTTGGAATCCTGCAGACCCAGCTGAACGAGCAAAAAGGGCTGAGCGGCGAAGTGCTCTTGGTGCGCAAGCTGGGAATCTCCATCGTCCTGGCGACGGCAAATCGGGACACATTGTGGCTGGAAGACGGGCTGAGGGTCCTTGCACGCAGTTCCATTGCCGTGAGGAGCGAGGAGCTTAAACTTAAATTGGGAGCGGGAGGGCACGCGCATGATCAGTGAGCAAGGCAACCATATCTCCATCAATGGAATGGGCAGCGCAAACGGCGGTACCTATGAGAACGTTGAAATCAACGGACATGGCAAAGTGAACGGGGGTCTCCAATGCCGCAATCTTACGACAAACGGTCGGTCCCGGCTGGTTGGTGAGGTGCGGGCTGATTATTGCCAGGTCAATGGCAGCTCAATCATCGAAGGCAGCGCGAACGTAAACCAGTTGGTGGTTCACGGGTCCTCGACGGTAAACGGCTCCTTTCAAGGGCAGGAGCTTCGGGTTGACGGCCATACCCGGTTCAATGGGCAAGTTACGGTCGATCGGGTAGACATTCGCGGCAGTCTGTCGGTAGGCGGGAAGATGGACGCCGAGACCCTTGCCTGCAATGGAAAATTCCGCGTAGATGGCCTGCTGAATGTAGAGAAGCTGGAGCTTACGCTCCATGGCTCGAGCGAAGCACAGGAGATCGGTGGAGAAACCATCCAGGTCAAGCGCTCGTTTATGGGAAGCGGCTTGGGCAAGGTGGTCAAGGACTTCATCGGCATCAGCGATCGGCTCACCGCAAATGTGATCGAGGGGGATCATGTCGTTCTGGAAGCGACACGAGCCCACGTGGTTCGCGGCAATTACGTAACCATCGGACCGAACTGCGAGATTGGTTTGGTGGAATACAAAACCGAGCTCCAACGCGACCCCGGTTCCTCGGTTCGGGAAGAGCGCCGCATCTAATCGTTACCCATAAAAAGAAGCCTCCTCGTTCGCCGCATATGCGGTGACAGGAGGCTTCTTGCGATATTCGACTTGTTTAGAACGTGGTGGCCAGCTTCTTGGCGCGTTCGATGGCTTCTGCCTTGATTTCAGCAGCCTTCTCCGGTACATACGCCATGCCTTCGACACGAAGCAGCTCGTAGTTTTGAATGCCGTAGAACGCCGTGATGGTGCGGAGGTAACGGTCGCCCATTTCCATTTCGGCACCAGCGCCTTGGGAGTAGAAGCCGCCGGCTGCTTGAACGTGCAGAACCTTGCGGTCGCCGGTCAACAAGCCTACAGGACCTTCTGCGGTGTACTTGAACGTCTTGCCTGCTACGCTTACGGCATCAATGTACGCCTTCAGAACAGGAGGGAAGCTCAGGTTCCACATCGGGGTTACGAACACGTAACGGTCGAAGCCGACGAATTGATCGACGAGCTCTCCGAGGCGGGCAACCTTCTTTTGCTCAGCATCGGTGAGGGCATCAAATGCGCTTCCTTGAGCCAGCTTGCCCCAGCCGCTGAATACATCGTTATCGATCTGCGGGATGTCAAGGCGATACAGGTCAAGAACGACCACTTCATCTTGCGGGTTAGCCGCTTTGTAGGCATTCAGGAATTCGTTGCCGACTGCAACGCTGTAAGAAGCTTTCTCATCATGAGGGTGTGCAACAACATAAAGAAGTTTCGACATGGATTTCTCTCCTTTTTTTAAGAAACGAAAGATTAGAATGGTTCTCGTGATGCCATCCTACCTCATAGACTAATCATTGTCAAGTTAATAACAAATAATAAGCAATTGAGGCGTTTGGAATCGGGATTTGCCAAAAAGAAAAAGCAACCACGGATAGTATTCGCAGTTGCTCCAAATGTATGCGAGAGCCGCGCGCACCCTAAGGTTACTCAGCGGCTTCTTCTGGACAGCAGGGAGCGAGCGTCATCCATTTATCCGCCCATTTTTGCACTTCCTGCATGATGGGGTCCAGCTCCCGGCCCTTCTCCGTCAACAGATATTCAATTCGTACCGGTGTTTCCGGATACACCTGACGGGTAACGATTCCCGCCTCTTCCAGCTGCTTCAGCCGTTCGGCCAGCATGCGGTCGCTCATGTTCGGGATGCGGTCGACAATTTCACCGAACCGTTTGCTTCCCGTAAGCAGAACCTGCAAGATCAAGCCCGTCCAGCGTTTGCCAAACAGTTCAAAGGCCGCCTCAAATTTGGGGCACAGAGGATGTAAGTTGTGCATTGTCATCATCTCCACCTTCATCATAACACAGTTACTTGACAAAAGTAAGTGCTTGTTGATAACATTCTAAATAAAAGTAAGTTACTAAAATTTATCGATGAGGAGTTGCTTCCATGATTACCATTCGGCGAGCGCAAGATCGGTACCAGGCAGACCACGGTTGGTTAAAGACCTCTTATAGCTTTTCCTTCGCGGATTATTATGACCCGCATAACATGGAATTCGGCCCGATGCGCGTTTTGAATGACGATTCGATCGACGGACATCGCGGCTTTGCTCCTCACCCTCACCGTGAGATGGAGATCGTCACGATCGTGTTGGAGGGAAAGCTGAAGCACCAGGACAGTACGGGGCAGACCGCCATCACCGGGTTTGGCCAGGTTCAGCGAATGAGTGCGGGCACGGGAGTCGTTCACTCGGAGATGAATCCCGGTGCCGAGACCGCTAAGCTGCTGCAGATGTGGTTCGAGCCACAGACGCGCGGGCTTGAGCCTTCTTATGAAGCCAGCGACTATGACCTTGAAAAGCTGAAAGGTGCTCTCCTGCCGGTCGTGTCCAAGCACCCGGCACCCGGTGTGGCAGCCATTCATCAGGACATGACCATATACCTTTCTCGTTTGACCAAGGGGCAGCCGCTTACCTTCACTCAGCCGGAAGGCCGGCGTATCTATCTGTTTGTCCTGGAAGGGGCGCTCCTGCTGAACGATGGGGAGAAGCTGGCCAGGAGGGATGAGGCGCGCGTGACGGAGACAACCGAGCTGGCACTGGAAGCGGCGGAGGACAGCTTGTTCATGCTCATCGACCTCCCTTGACCGCGGGAGAATAGCCATTGAAGAAGAAATGACAGGCCTGACCAGGAGAGGCACCTTCCCTAAGGTGCCTCTTTTTGATGGGCGTGTACGGCGGGTGTCTCTTGGTTTGAACAGCCGAATGTAGTCAGATAGACACCAGCGAATACAAGGAGCCCCCCAACGATTTGAGAGTTCTCGATGGCGTTCCCCATGAGGACGCTCAAGACAGCTGTAAACACGGTAATCAGATTCATATAGACGCCTGAGCGGCTAGCCCCAACCTTTCGAATCCCGGCATTCCAAAAAATAAATGACGCGACTGAAGGGAACAGTCCGATATAGAGGATGCCGATGACCGCCTTGCCGCTCAAGGGGAACGGGTTGCCGGAGGCCAGGAAAAAAGGCAGGAGCACGGTAAGACCCAGAAGAGCGGATACGGCAGTAGCGGTAATCGGCGGAATCCCCCGGGTCCTCCTGCCCAACAGGGAGTAGGCTGTCCAAACGGAAATGGCGGCCAACATGATCAAGTCTCCCGTATTGTAAGCCATCTGGAGGATCAATGCGGGAGATCCTTTGGTCAGGACCAGTAACACTCCGACGAGAGAGACCAAGAGCCCCGCTACGGATGAAACCGTAAGCCGCTCTTTAAGGAAGAGGGCAGCGCCCAGCACGATCAACGCGGGATTCATTGCATTGACTAAGGAAGCATTGAGCGAGGTCGTGAAGCGCAATGCCTCGTAAAGAAGAAAGTTGTAGCCAATGACCCCGAGCAATCCCATCAGCAGGAGCAATGGCCACTTCCTCCAGACCGCGCGCCAATCCGGCTTCTCCGCGATCTGCGCAATCGGAAACAGCAAGCATATCGCAATCGCCCAACGGCAGAACGTCATCTGAACGGGTGACAGCTCTGCCACCACCAGCTTGCCGAATACATAATTTCCTGCCCAGAACAAATTAGCCAACACTAAGAATAGATAAATCTTTCGCTTGCCCACTGAAGAAGCCTCTTTTCCATTCCAATCGAAATTCAGCTTGCAGCATGACTTTTATGCACACTCTAGCCATTATAACGCGAGCAACGGGCATAGGGCCGGCCAAATGTTTACGAAGGTTGAACTTTGTCCAAGGGCATGACTTTGGAGCTCCCGTCGATTCCCTTGAAAAGCCCTTTGAGTTGTGAGATAATTTAACATGACTGGTCGGTCAGTTTTCGCAAAGACTACCGAAAGCGGCCGACGCTTCGGAACCCTACTTTTATGAAGGAGAGCGATTCGTGATGAAAGACCCTCGTCTCACCAAGCTTGCCGACCTCTTGGTCAACTACTCAACCTCGGTTCAACCGGGTGAAAATGTGCTAATCGAAGCAATCGGCATCGACAACGCCCTTGTGCAGGAGGTTGTGAAGGCGGTCCATGCGGCCAAAGGCAACCCGTTCGTGGCGATCCGCGACCCGCAGGTGACTCGTGCGCTCGTTCTCGATTCCACGGAGGACCAAATCAACACCTGGTCGGACATCGACAACTACATGATGAGCCAGATGCAAGCTTATATCGGCATTCGCGGCGGCAGCAACAGCTATGAGATGGCGGATGTTCCGGCCGAGCAGATGAAGAACTATCAAGCGCTGTACAGCCACAAGGTTCACAGTGAAAACCGCGTCAAGCGGACCAAGTGGGTAATTCTGCGTTACCCGACTCCGGCCATGGCCCAGCTCGCCGGCAAGAGCACGGAGGAGTTTGAGGACTTCTACTTTGACGTCTGCACGCTGGACTATCGCAAGATGGAAAAGGCGATGGACCCGCTCGAGGACCTCATGAAGAAGACGGACAAGGTGCGCATTGTCGGCCCCGGAACCGATCTGACCTTCTCGATCAAAAACATCGGCGCCGTCAAATGCTGCGGCAAGCGCAACATTCCGGACGGAGAAGTATACAGCGCTCCGGTTCGCGATTCAGTTAACGGCGTGCTGTCCTACAACACCCCGTCGCCTTACCAGGGCTTTACGTTCGAGAACGTAAAGCTGACCTTCGAGAACGGCAAGATCGTGAAGGCGGAAGCGAACGACACCGAGCGGATCAACAAAATTTTCGATACGGACGAAGGCGCCCGCTACGTCGGCGAATTCTCCTTTGGCTTCCACCCTTACATTCAACACCCGATGAAGGACACGCTGTTCGATGAAAAGATCGACGGCAGCTTCCACTTTACCCCGGGCCAATGCTACGACGCGGCATACAACGGCAACAAATCCGCGATCCACTGGGACATGGTCTGTATCCAACGTCCGGAGTACGGCGGAGGCGAGATCTGGTTTGATGATCGTTTGATCCGCAAGGACGGTCGTTTCGTCGTGCCGGAGCTTGACATCCTCAACCCGGAAAACCTGAAGTAGGAGAGCGGTCATGTCGCCCAAGGTGTCCGATGCATACAAGGAAGAGAGAAGACAGGCCATTCTCGATGCTGCTCTTCACTGCTTCTCGGAAAAAGGCTACGGCTCCACCACGGTCGATGACATCGCCGCCCGGCTCGGCGTGAGCAAAGGGGCCGTCTACCTTTATTTTTCCGGTAAGGAAGAGCTGTACAACCAGGTGATGGAGGAGCGCATTCAGCATTCGCTGAACGGGATGAAGCGGCGGTTTCGTCCGGAGGACAGCGCAGAGGATAAGCTGCGGCAGGTCATCCGGGCGTTCCGCGAGCAGCCTCTGCCGGAGCTCAAGCGGCTGCTTGCCTTCTACCTGGAATTCTGGCTCGATTCGGCGCGTCGTACCGACCGCCGCGGCGAGCTGGAGCGACAAAGCGCCTACGCGGAAGGCTTCCTTGCTGCGATCGTGGAAGAAGGCGTCGGGTCGGGCGAATTCCGAGCGGACGCGAATCCGGCGGAGCTCGCGGCCTTGTTCTGGGCGATGCGTGACGGGATCGCCCTGCAATTTGTCGCAGGCGGTGAGGAAGAGGATTACCATCGGCGGATGGATGCGATGGAGCGCTTGTTCTTCAACAGCTTGCTGCCGAATCGGTAGAATGGGCAGAGAACAATAGATGAGATAGAGCCTTACCTGCGCCTCTCCGAGAGGGTAACCCTTTTGGCGCGGTTGGATGAAGAGCCTGCACAGGTCGTTGTGCAGGCTTTTTATCTTGGGTTGTTTTGGCCTTTGTTGGCTCTTGTTTGGCCCGTTCGGGCAGGAATAGGCTGGAAGGTTGTCGAATCACGGAGGAAAGAGAATCGGCAGGAGGAACGGAAATGATGAAAAGAACGCTTCATTTGGTCATGGCCTTTTTGTTGATCGCAACAGGTGTGGGCTCGACTGCTCATGCGAGCGACAGCGTACAGGCACGAGTAACGACAAGCAGCACGTCCTTTGACGGAGAGTGGAAGGAGAGCGCCGGGTTCAACATCAAGGGCAACAATTATTACCGCCTTCGTGACCTGGCCCGCAATCTATCGGAAACCACCAGCCAATTCGACGTAACGTGGAACGGTAAGGAGAACGCCATCGAGATTGTGACGGGGAAGGCATACTTCTCCGATGAATCAGAGGAGATCCCCTCCTACTATCCGTCTGAATCTTATCGTGCGGTCCGCTCCACCTCCAAGGTCATCATCAATGGGACGAAGCAAGAGATTCTCGCGTACACCATTGAGGGGAGCACTTATTTTCAACTGCGTGACCTGGCGACCCGAATCCCTTTTGAGGTCGAATATGACAGCAAGGAGGATCGAATCGCGGTCTATTCTCAGGTGCCGGAGCATGCTTATCGAGCGAAGACGGCTTTCACTGCCTCCGAATCCAACGTGGTCGAGAGCGAGCTTCCCCGCTGGCAAAGTCAGGTCAAATCGAATCTCATCCAAAACCAGGATGGAACGATAAGTGTCATCGAAGCATCCGACAAACTGACGATCGAAACGTATGATGCCGGCTACAAGCTGGTTGGCCAAAAGAGCTTACCGTTTGAGCTTCCCTTGTTCGGGGCCTTTTACAGTGGAGAGAAGTATAACTACGTCGCCTTCGGACAGAAAAACAAGGAAGAGAACGACGAAAAGGAAGTCATCCGCATCGTGCGGTACGACAAGAGCTTCAACCGAATCGACAGTGTCTCGATCAAAGGGGGACCCAGCTACACGGTGATCCCGTTCGATGCGGGTTCAGGGCGTATGGCAGAGAGCGGCAATAAGCTGGTGTTCCATACTTCCCGGGAACGATATACGTCCGAGGATGGACTGAACCATCAGTCTCAGCTCACCATTATCGTGGATACCTCGACCATGAAGGTCGTGAACGACCTGGGCAAATTTCAAAAGAACCACGTAAGCCATTCCTTCGATCAATATGTTCAGTTTGACGGCAGCTCTCATGTGCTGGTGGACCATGGCGATGCGTATCCACGTTCCATCGTGTTGCATAAAGGCAGCGGATCTCAGTATACCGAAGCCGATTTGTTCAAGATTCCCGGCGCGATCGGAGCCAATGCCACCGGTGTCTCGCTCGGCGGCTTCGAGCTGTCGGCCAGCCATTATATCGTCGCGATGAATTCGGTGGATCATTCGAAGGTGAAGAGCTACACCTCCTATGAACTGGTCGGCCTGGACTTGGACCAGAGAGACATTCTGCTGGCCCTGCTGCCCCGAAACAGCATGACGGGTGCAAAGACGGTCACGCTGGCCCGCTATGTCGGAAGCGACAAGACGACTTCGATTCCAAAGCTGGTCAAGCTGACAGACGACAAGCTAATGGTGCTGTGGCAGGAGTTTGATCGAGAGGGCCGGATCGGCAGCCTGAAGTATGTCTACGTGAATGGGGAAGGGACGGCGCTCGGAGCCATCCAGACCGCTCCGTATTTTGCACTATCCGATTGCAATCCGGTTTTGTCTGGAGATAAGGTCGTTTGGTACGCCGACATGAAGGGCAATCGGACGTTCTATACGATTCCGGTAGAGTAGAACGAAGAGGGAAGAAGTCAGGATCGACTTTTTCCCTCTTTATTTATTGCCCTTATCATCTTTTCCTTGGTTTCGCCTAATCGCAATTCCGCACCGTGCGGATGCAAGGGCTCACTCCAGCTAAATCCGTCCCCTTCGTACCGGGGTATGAGATGCATATGGTAATGGTTAAGGTCGTTGAATTTCCCTCCATTTTGACAAATGCTAATCCCATCCGGTGCAAACAAACTCTTCAAGACAACCGAGAGCTTCATGGATGCATCCATGATCGCATAGGCCGTCTGCGGCTCCAGCTCTTCGACATCCTTGTAATGGCGTTTGGGAAGGATGAGCAGATGTCCTTCCTGAAACGGAGCGATATCAAGCACACACGTAAGCAGCTCGTTTTCATAAACGATGTTCAAGTTGGGTTCAATGCCATTCGCAATTCTGCAGCCCAAGCATTCCATGGATGTCGTCACTCCCTTTGAAGTATAGCCTTCTTATTCAACTTTTGGTCTTCGGATTCCTTGCGGTCCAAGTACGAAATCATGCAAATAAGGTGTGCAGGTATTTCGGTATAACGCCAGAAGGAAGGGTTCACAATCGGCAGGGCAGAGTGGTATAATGAGATAACTAACTAATTAGTTATATATTTATCGAAGAGAGGGACCAATATGGCGGGGCCAAAGGGAGAAGCGACCCGAGCGCGATTGGTGGCTTCGGCGGAGACCTTGTTTGCTGCAAAAGGGTACCATGCGGCTACTGTCAGCCAGATTGTCTCCGGGGCCGGAGTGACGCAAGCTTCTTTTTATCTGCATTTCGCGAGCAAGGAGGAGCTGTTGACCGAGCTGCTCGACCGGTTCGAGCAAAAGCTTGCGGCTCTGGGGGATGCCGGTAAGGAGGCGCCCCATCACCTGGATCGATCGTTGGAAGAGTTCTCTGCAGGGGCTTTGGCGCAGGTGTTCTCGCTCTTGGGGGAGAACGCTAACTTGACGCGCATTGCCCTGCAGGGACCATCGGGAGAACGGCTTCGGACGATCCTTGCCAAGCAGGTGGAAGTCAATCTGCGAGGCAATCAGGCTCGCGGTATCGTCCATGAGGAGATCGACCCGGAGATCGTCGCCTATTCGTTGGTGGCGGCTGTGGAGCAGCTTACCTATGGATACCTTCTGAGCGGCGAGAGAAGCAAGGAAGAACTCAGCCGGCAGGTTGCCCGAATGTTTCTGAGCGGTGTCCTTCCGAAGGAAGGAGAGAAATCATGACCCTTCAATTCGCAACAGTCTCATGGACCGATCTGGTGTGGATGTTTCCGGTGTTGTTCCTGTTTCATGATTTTGAAGAGATTTTGACCGTGGAGAAGTGGGGGGCGCAGTACCGGGATCGCCTTCCTCAGATGCCGATCAGGATGCAAAGAGTGTTCGGTCCGTCCTTTCACACAACGACGCATCGGTTCGCCCAAGATGTTTTGTATGTGTTTAGTCTCATAACGGGAGCGACCTTTCTGGCCGTGTTTTCCCCCTGGATCTGGCCTTTTCTCGGGCTGATGGCGATCTTCTTCCTGCATGTATTCACGCACGTCTTTCAGTCTATCTACTTCAAAGGGTATACGCCGGGAGTCGGGACGGCAGTCGGCCTTGTTCTGCCCTATTCCTACTATGTCCTGTATCGATGCCTAACCGACGGAGTGGCAGGATGGGGAGATCTCGGATGGGGAATTCTGCTGCTCGTCGCCCTGGGTCCTCCCTTCCTGCTCTTCCTTTTACGAGGGCGGAAAAGGGCTCTCCCGGCATCTTCCTGTGGGGAAGGGGGGATGATCTTATGGAGGAAATGAGAATAGTGGACGTCGTGGATATCCCGGGCCGAGGCATGGTATTGCTGGTCAAGATCGAGAACGATGATCCTAAGTACATCCCTGCCACCATCAAAATTCCTGTAGGGTCCACGATCGTAGTTGCCAATCGCAATGAAACGGATTTTGAATTCACCGTAAAGGATGTTCAGGTGTCATTCTCCATCTGGGGCAGCCTGTCCATCGGCGTCAATATTCTTGAACGTGTGAATGCAGAGGACATCGAGAAGGATTCGGTTGTCTATGTAAAACACGAGGAGTAGACAGGCAACCTCTTCCTAAACGCAGATTGACAACCCGTATAAACTGCCGTATTCTCAAATGGAAACAAAAGGCGATGGAGTTCGCCATAACCGCCCGCACGAGGGCTGATGACTCCTACCAGCTTGATTTGCAGCTGGTAGGAGTCTGTTTATTTTGCGGGAGTGGTCCCGCCGTTCATGGGAGATGGAGAAGATGGAGAAGATGGAGAGACGCTGGAGAAGACCGGAGCTTGCCTTGATGGGAAGGTGGAAGGAGAGGGGGCCTCTAGCAGCAGGAGGCTTCCTCTTGAAGTGGCTGGTGCTTGGAGGAATCGTCGGCAGTTTCGCCGGTTCGGCAGCGGCGCTCTTCCTGGAGCTGCTGGATCAAGCAACCGATGCTCGTCTTGCACACCCTTGGCTCCTCTGGCTGCTGCCGGTTGTCGGAGCCGGGATAAGCTTCCTGTATGTGCGATTCGGGAAGGAGTCCGCCAAAGGCAACAACCTCATCCTTGACCAAATCCACGGGGCGGAGGGCCGCGTGCCGCTGCGAATGGCGCCGCTGGTATTCATCGGCACGGTGCTGACCCACCTTACCGGCGGTTCAGTCGGACGGGAAGGCACCGCCGTGCAAATGGGCGGAAGCCTGGCGGAAGGCGTGGGCAAGCTTGCGCGCTTAGATGCGGCCGACCGGCGGCTCATTCTGATGTGCGGCATCGCGAGCGGCTTTGGCGCCGTCTTCGGAACCCCGCTGGCCGGCGCGGTCTTCGGCATGGAGGTGCTCGCCATCGGGCTGCTGCGCTCGGAGGGCCTCCTGCCCTGCTTCATCGCGAGCCTCACCGGCGACCTCGTCACGCGCGCATGGGGCATTCGCCACCATGACTATCACCTCGACCTGGCGCCTGCGCTGAGCGGTGAGCTGCTGCTCAAGGTCACGCTCGCTTCCGTGGCCTTCGGCTTGGCCGGGTGGTTCTTCAGCGAGTCCACGCGCTGGCTCAAGGCTCAGTACACGCGGCTCTTTCCCTATGCTCCGCTCAAAAGCTTCGCAGGCGGAGTGATCGTGATCGCCCTCGTCTATCTCGGCGGAACACGGGACTACCTCGGCCTCGGCTTGCCGCTGATCGGACAGGCTTTTCAGGGCGAGGCGCCGACCTTCGCCTTCCTTTGGAAGAGCTTGTACACCTCGCTCACGCTGGGCGCAGGCTTTCAAGGCGGCGAGGTGACGCCGCTCTTCGTCATCGGCTCAACGCTCGGCAGCACGCTTGCCGGGGTGCTGGGCGTGTCGGTGCCGCTTCTGGCCGCCCTCGGCTTCGTCGCGGTGTTCAGCGGGGCGGCTAACACGCCGCTGGCCTGCTTCATCATGGGCATCGAGCTGTTCGGCACCGGCTTTTTGCCCTACCTGTTCCTGGCCTGCGCGGTCAGCTACCTTTTCTCGGGGCATACCGGCATCTACCTCTCCCAGCGAATCGGTGCGGCGAAGACTCGCATGGGGGAGCTTCCGCCGGATGCGACCTTGAGCTCGGTTCGACAAGCGCGGAGTTCGTTCAAGGCGAGCGGCAACTCTTCGCCGCAGGAGGCGGGAAAGCCGTAATGATCTGATGGCTATCTCGGGTTATAACCTCTCCATATCGAAAGACTCTCTCCCTCGGAAGAGAGTCTTTTTGCATTCCGGGACGATCCTTTGCGAGGAAGCATCGATAACGCTGTACTTTTCTCATTGCCAAGGCAGGGAACCTTTGCTATTATTGAGAGCTCTCGCATTTTCACCGAATGTGCGTTTGGTCTGCAAGATTTGAAAGTGTACGCACGGTTTCGCCGCCCTGTCGTTTTGTTGGAAAAGGGCGTAAGACGAGCCGCCATGCAAGAGACGGCAACGAAATAAGTACCGCTAAATTGCTGAAAAACTCCCTAAACCGTGGAGCTTTTGTCAGCAAAAGCGGATCCTACTTTCCTTGCAGCTTCTAAGCTGTTCCCTTTTGCGTGTAACTCAAATCCTGGAGGTGCTGTTCATGCTGTTCCCTGTGCTCGTGCGCAAAGCGTATCGAGTCAACTTGCAGTACCGGGGCTCTCATCTCGTCCACAACCTGGCGAGCTCCCTCTTCGGCTTCATGTACATCTTCATCTGGATGGGCATCGGGGCCACCCACGAGCTGGAGGGCTATGGGGTGACCGGCATGATCCACTACGTCGGCTTTAACCAGGCGGCTTTGTGGGTGACCGGCTTCGCAACCTTCGGTCTGGGCATTCCCCAGCGGGTGAGGACCGGGCAGATCGCACTCGATCTGATGCGGCCCGTCAGCCTCTTTTACCAGACGGCCTTGCGCGAATGGGGGCAGGTTGCCTACCAATTCGTCTACAAGTTTCTCCCCATCTACCTCATCTACGCCATTGTCTTTTCCTTTTCTTTTCCCACACAGTTCAGTACCTATGCCGGAACCTTCGCGGCTCTGGCGATCGGCGCCTATCTCGCGATCTGCATTCAGTACCTCGTCGGGGTCCTGGCCTTATGGACAACGGAATCCGGCTGGTTTCACTGGTTGAATTATGCCTTCCTGATGCTGCTCTCGGGCTTCTTCGTTCCCGTGGAGTGGCTGCCCTCCTGGCTTCGGGCGATCAGCCTGCATTCCTTCTACCCCTATCTGCAATATCATCCGGTCAAAATCTACCTCGGCCACGAATCAGCATCCGTTCTCACAGGCGGGCTCGTCTGGTGCGTCGGGTTCAGCCTGGTCTGCGCCATGGTCACTTGGCTGGCGAGGCAACGGGTGGAGGTGCAGGGAGGATGAACCTTGTTCGCCTGTACGTCATGCTGATCCGGGCCAGCATCCGCAGCCGCATGCAATACCGATTCAATTTCTGGCTGTCGACGCTGCTCGCCACACTGGTGAACGTCTCCGAGTTTCTCATGGTGGCGGTCGTTCTCGTGCGATTTGACGGCATTCAGGGCTGGTCGCTCTACGAGGTGGGCTATCTCTATGCGGTCATCAGCTTGTCCAAAGTGATCTATCGCAGCTTTGCCAATGACGTTCATAACCTGGACCGCTATCTGGTGAACGGTGAGCTGGATCAGCTGCTCACACGTCCGCTGCCGCTACTTCTTGCGCTGATGTCACAGAATTTCCGCATCATGCTTGGGGAGACGATTCAGGGAGGCGGCATTCTCGCCGTATGTCTTGTCATGCTCCTTCAGCAGGGACAGGTCGGGTGGATCGCCATTCCGCTCACGCTGTGGATCATTCTGACCGGGGCTATGATCCTGTTTGCAATTGGGCTCACCACGTCGACTTTCGGCTTCTGGCTCACGAAGGTAGAAGTGCTGCAGACGCTGACGGAGGACGCAGCCCGCAGCGCGGCGCAGTATCCGCTAACCCTCTATCCAGGCTGGCTTCGGTCGATCTTTTTCACGTTCATCCCGGTAGCCTTCGCCAACTATGTGCCGTCTCTCTACGTGCTGCGGCACGAGTATGGACCGTGGCTGCTTGTCGCTACCACTGCGGTTGCCCTCCTGTGTCTTGCGGGAGTGCTCGCCTTCTGGCGAGTGGGAGCCTCGCGCTACCAGAGCACCGGAAGCTGACGGTCAGCCTGCTGCCTCCACTTATCTTATTGAAGAGAAGCAAGGCCGATTCGTAATCCAAGGGAGGGATCAACATGATTGAAGCAGTCGATATCCATAAGCAATTTCGGACTCCTGTGGCGAAGGAAGGACCCTTCGCCGGGATTCGCAGCCTCTTTGCCCGAGACTATCGGGTGAAGGAGGCGGTAAACGGCATCAGCTTCACGCTGCCGGAGGGGGAATTCGCCGGGTACATCGGACCGAACGGAGCGGGGAAGTCGACGACGATCAAGATGCTGACCGGCATCTTGCGCCCGACCTCCGGGCTCGTCACCATCGGCGGGATGAACCCGCACAAGGAAAGGCGCAAGGTTGCACGGCGGCTCGGGGTGGTCTTCGGGCACCGGAGCCAGCTCTGGTGGGACCTGCCCGTGAAGGAGTCGTTCGAGCTGCTGGGCGCCATGTACAGCGTGCCCGCAGCCGCCCGGCGCAAGCGGGAAGGGGAGATGATCGAGCTCCTGGAGATGAGCTCGTTCCTTGATACCCCGGTGCGCAAGCTTTCGCTCGGGCAGCGGATGAGGGCGGATCTGGCAGCGGCGATGCTGCACGATCCCGACATCCTCTTCCTGGACGAGCCGACGATCGGGCTCGATGCCAATGCCAAAGAGAGCATCCGCGGCTTCCTGCGGACGCTCAATCGAGAATACGGCAAGACGGTGCTGCTCACCACGCACGACATGGATGACATCGAGCGGCTTTGCAGCCGCGTGCTGGTGATCAACGACGGCATGCTCCGCTACGACGGCACGATCCCCGAGCTGCGGGAGCGGATCGGGCTTCCCACTGTGATCCGCATCCGATTCCAGAGGGAACCGAACGTGCCGGAGTCTGCGGCGGTAGGCTTGACGCCGCTCAGAGCCAGCGTGGAGGAATCTGCTGCAGATCTCGCGGGGGCACCTTTTCGCATTCGCAAATGGGAGGGACGGCAGCTGACGGTGGAATGCAACCGCAGCGAGGTCACGGCGATGGAGGTTCTGCGAGCCGTGAGCGAATGGGGAGATGTGGAGGACGTCGAAACCTCCGAGCCGGAGTTCGAAGAGATTGTACGGCGGATCTACTAGCGTATGAAAAGCCAAAAGCTTCGCCGTTACGCCTTATCCTCTGGATACCAAGGGTTCAGGTGAACGAGCACTTCGCCAACGTCGGGGTGAGCGGTTATGATCGCTTTTTTGATGGTGCGGCTGATGTCGTGACCCTGCTGAATGGTCAGGGTGCCGGAAATGGAGACGCGGATGTCCACGATGATGTAGTGGCCGTGATTCCGCCCGCGCAGGCGATCGATGCGCTTGACCTCCGGCACGGTGAGGACCGCTTCGTTGTATTCCTTCAAGATAGCCAGGTCCACGCTGTGCTCCATCAGCACGTCGAGCGACTCGCGGCCCATCGTGTAGGCGAGCTTCATGACGAGAAGGGAGACGATGATCCCGGAGATCGGGTCGCCGTAAGCCAGGTACGAGGTGCCCGTCCATTCTCCGATGAGTGAGAGCAGGATGCCGAGGACAGCGGCGGCGGAGGCATAGACATCAGCCAGATGGTCGTTGGCGGTAGCGATCAGCCCTTGGCTTCCGCTTTCCCGGCCGATGCGGATGGTGTAGACGTAGAGCAGAAACTTCCAGATGAGCGATACGATGGCCGCGATGAGCGGTAGCACGTGAGGAGCTGCCGGTTCCTCAAAGAGCATCTCAACGGAATGAACGGCCATGTAGAGTGAAGCGATGGCGAGGATGACGGCGACCAGGGCCGCGCCAAGCACCTCGGCCTTTCCGTGACCGTATGGATGATCCTCGTCAGCGGGCCGGTTGGAGATGCGCATCGAGCTCAGCGCCGCTCCCGAGGCAATGACATCCCCTGCGTTGTGGACGCCGTCGGCAACCAAAACCTGGCTGTTGAAGAGAACGCCGACGCCGAGCTTGATGCCGGTTAAGGCCAAGTTGCTGATCAGGCTGATCCAGGCTCCCCAGATGGCGGAGCTTATTTTTTTGGCTGGATGGGCAGACGGACTGGACAAGATTTTTCCCTCCTATAAACTTCTTTCCATAAGGAAACAAAAAACCTTCAACCGGGTTGAAGGTTTTATTTGGTCTTGGAGCTGGATTCGGGAGTCAGCATACAGGGGAATCGGGAGCGGGGACTCCGATAGTCGGAGGCGGCACACTTCCTCTGCGATGAAATCCGTTAGGGGAGTTGCAAAGCGATTCTTTGGCGCCATGCCATCCACATCCCGTCGAAATCGAATGATTTATTGAAAGCATTTGAAAGCAATAGTATTACCATACCACACCAGGAGCGTTCCATGCGGTGACATTTTTTCGAAAAGCGGGTAGGGGTCGTACGAAAGCCTTTCCATCCAGCCAAAGCCGAAAAGAGACAAGGAATTTCCATAAAGGTTGGGGACAAAGGTTATTTCTTTTCGGTCGGGGTCGGAGTACAATAGGGAAGAATTTTGGGGGGATGCCGGTAACCGGCAAATTGAGGGAAAGGAATTATCACACCTTGGCTAAGCTCTATTACCGTTACGGAACGATGAACAGCGGCAAGTCGATGGACATCCTCAAGATCGCCAACAACTACGAGGAGCAAGGCAAGTCCGTTTTGATCTTCACCTCCGTCGTGGATACCCGGCACGGAATCGGCAAGGTGACGTCGAGGGTGGGCTTTCAACGCGAAGCGCTGCTCCTGGACGAGCACATGGTCGAGCGGGTGAAGGAGGCGATGCCGGATTGCGTCGTGATCGACGAGGCGCAATTCGCAACGACCCATCAGATTGACCGGATGGCAGAGATCGTCGACCAGTTGAACATTCCCGTCATTGCCTACGGGCTGATGACCGATTTTCAGGGCAAAATGTTTGAAGGAAGCAAGCGGCTTCTGGAACTCGCGGACCGCATTGAGGAGATCAAAACCGTCTGCTGGTACTGCAACAGCAAGGCGCGCTTCAATACCCGGTTCCAGGGAGAGAAGGCCGTCTTCACCGGCGAACAATTAGATATCGGCGGCAACGACAAGTACCGTCCGCTCTGCCGCAAATGCTACCGCAAGGAAAAAGAGAAATCCGAACAGCAAAACGGATAACTGGGGAAGGATTAACCATGGCGAAGAGATCGAGCGAATGGCTGGAGAGGGAAGAGGCCTACCGGCAGGACCCGTCACGTCCGGCGGCGGCAGGCGAGGAGCAGAAGGACGGCGAAGCGGGGAGACCGGCCATCAGTCTCTTGCAAAAAGAGGCCAACCGGGCCGCCGCAGTGCTGCCTTCGATCACCCTGCGAGTCGAAATGACTCGCGAGAAGGGCGGATTCGGCCGGCTTGCCGCCGCGATTGGGGAAGCAGGCGGGGAGGTTTCTCAGGTGGAAACGAGCCGCGCTCACGAGTGTACGGGCTTGTACGAGCTCACGATTGATGTAACCCGCGCGGAGGACGTAGACCGCATCGAGACGGCGGTTCGAGCGCTTGCGGGTGTGCGGATGCTCGAGGTGTATGACGAGACATTCCGTATGCACCTGGGAGGCAAGCTGGAGACGCTGCCCAAGATAGTGGTCCGCGACCGCGATGACCTCGCCAAGGTGTACACGCCGGGCGTCGCTCGGGTCTGCATGGCCATCCACGAGGAGCCGGAGCGGGCGCACAGCCTGACGATCAAGCGGAACACCGTGGCGGTCGTCTCCGACGGCTCGGCTGTGCTTGGCCTCGGCAACATCGGCCCGCTTGCAGCGATGCCGGTCATGGAAGGCAAGGCCATGCTGTTCAAGCAGCTTGGCGGCGTGGACGCCTTCCCGATCTGCCTGGACACGCAGGATACCGAGGAGATCATTAAGGCCGTGAAGCAGCTCGCTCCCGCCTTTGGAGGCATCAACCTCGAGGACATCTCGGCACCCCGCTGCTTTGAGATCGAGCGGCGACTCGTAGAGGAGCTGGACATTCCGGTCTTCCACGACGACCAACACGGAACGGCTGTCGTCATGCTTGCGGGGATCCTCAATGCCGTTAAGCTGGTCGGCAAGGAGCTGTCTGCGTGCAAGGTCATCGTCTCCGGAGTAGGCGCAGCTGGTACGGCCTGCACGAATATCCTGCTGTCGGCAGGCGTCACCCGCATCATCGGGGTGGACCGCCAAGGCGCACTCGTTCGTTCCAGGTCCTATGCGAACGAAGCCTGGAACCTCTATGCGTCCCGGACGAACCCGGAGCTGGAAGAGGGAACGCTGTCGGAGGTAATCGCCGGAGCGGACATCTTTGTCGGCGTCTCGGCGCCGGGGCTCCTCAAGCGAGAGGACGTCAGCCGGATGGCGAAGGACGCGATCGTCTTCGCGATGGCGAACCCGAACCCGGAGATCACGCCGGAGGAGGCGGATGGCTATGTCCGCGTCATGGCAACGGGGCGCTCCGATTACCCGAACCAGATCAACAATGTGCTCTGCTTCCCGGGTTTGTTCCGCGGCGTGTTGGACTGCCGGGCGGAACGGGTGACGGAAGGAATGAAGCTTGCCGCCGCCCGCGCGATCGCAGCCTCCGTTTCGGACGAGGAATTGTCCGAAACCTGCATTATCCCGAGCGCCTTCAACGCGTCTGTGGCGGAGAAGGTCCGCCAAGCCGTTCTGTATGCGGCTTACGAAGAAGGCATTGCCCGCCGTCGAAGCCAGGTGGACTAGGGCGCGCAGCCAAACGTAGCTGCATAATCGGCCTGGTCCGCATCGCATTCGATATCGTCCGCATCATGAACGCTATCCACTTAAAGCAAACCCGGGAGCCCTGAGGCTCCCGGGTTTTTGTTTTTTGGGGCTATTGCCTGCTTCATCCGTAGCATCGGACGAAGCTTCGTCCACCTTAGGCTTCGCCCGGCCCTTCACCGGTGTTCGCCGGGCCCGCCAGCTCCCGGAGCCGCGTGAAGGCGGCGTCCGTCTCGCTCACGAGCTGCGCCAGCCGATCGGCGGCGGGCAGCTCGTCGGTGCCCAGCCGGGAGGCTTGCCCCGCATAGACGGCCATGTAATCCGGCCGTTCCTGCTCTTCCGCCGCCTCCCGGATGGTTCGGGTCAGCGCCTCCTGGTACGGCCAGGAGGCAATCCTGTCTTCGCCGCCCGACCCATGGGCGACGAAGTGGTTGCGCAGCGCGCGCGTGAGCCGCCCGGTGTACGCGCGCGTGAGTACGGTGCTCTCCTCCATGCTGGAGAGCACCAGCTCCTTCGTGCGGCGGGAGGCCTCGCTCTCCCGGCACGCGAGGAAAGCGGTGCCCAGCTGCACCCCCTGGGCACCCAGGACCAACGCCGCGGCGATTCCGCGGCCGTCCATGATGCCGCCGGCAGCGATGACCGGCACGTGCAGGATGTCGGCCAGCATCGGCACGAGCGCCATCGTCCCGACGGCCGCTTGCTCTGCCGCGCCGAGGAAGGTGCCGCGCTCTCCGCCGGCCTCGCTGCCTTGGGCGACGACGAGATCGACGCCCTGGTGCTCCAGGTGAGCCCCCTCGGACACGGTCGTCGCGGTTCCGATCAGCAAGATGCCAGCCCTCTTCAGCTGGTCGATCCACTCATTGTCGAGGATGCCGCCGGTAAAGCTGACGACCGGCACCCGCTCCTGGAGGAGCACAGCCAACTGCTCCTCGTGAAGACGGTTGCGCCTCTGTCGCTCCTGGGCGAGCTCGACTGGTTCTTCCCGGCTGTCAGGGAGCCCAAGCTCCTGCCGGGCTTCTGCCAAGCCCATCATCGTTCTACGAAGCGCTTCTTCGTCCGGTGGAGAACCGGATTCGGGTGTCGGAACGTGGACATTGACCGCGAAGGGGCTTTCGGTTCGCCGACGAAGCGTCCGAATCCTCTCTCGCAGTTCCTCAGAAGGGAGGCCTTCCGCGCCGAGGGTCCCGAGTCCCCCGGCTCGCGAGACCTCTGCAGCGAGCTCCGGCCCGGCGATATGCCCCATTCCGGCTTGAACAATGGGGCAGTCAAGCCCCAGCAGCTCGGTGAGAATGGTCCGCTTCCACATGGAATATCCCTCCTAACGAATGGATAATGAATAGCCCCTCCGACAAAAATAAAACAATTGTTCAATCTTTAAAGCGCTTTCTTGGCAGAAGCGCCTTAAAATTTCCTCAACATTTGTCGGCGATTGTGATATTATTTTTCATGTTGCCATTAGCCATAACATGCCTTTGCATGGAAGGTTTATGCTCGACAAACTGCTGATCGGTCATTCGGCGGGGGCTCGTTACCGTCCATTACCCATAATTAGGAGGAACCACGTGACTTCGATCGTCATCATCGTCATCCTGGCGCTGCTGTTTGACTTCATCAACGGCTTTCACGACACAGCCAACGCCATCGCCACCTCCGTCTCCACCAAGGCGCTCAAGCCTCGGGTGGCCATTTTCTATGCAGCCATTCTGAACTTCGTCGGTGCGATCATCGCAGAAGGGGTGGCGCACAGCATCGGCAAGGGGATCGCAGATCCCGGCCATCTGGACAACGGCATTGCCATCGTCACCGCGGCTCTCATCTCGATGATCTTCTGGAACCTGTTGACCTGGTACTTCGGCATTCCCTCGTCTTCGTCCCACACTCTGATCGGCTCCTTGGTCGGTGCGGTCATCGCGGGCGCCGGGGTGAATGAAGTTCACTGGGCAGGCTTCGGGAAGATCATGAGCGGGCTTCTGCTGTCCCCTCTCATTGCGTTCGTGGCCGGTTTCTTCGTTCTGAAGATGATTCGCCAGCTTCTCCGCTGGTTCGGCAAAACCTCGCCCGGGACGATCAACAAAGGCTTCCGCAGCATGCAGATTCTCTCTGCCGGCTGGCAAGCACTGTCCCACGGCATGAACGACGCCCAAAAGGCAATGGGGATCATCTTCTTCGCGCTCGTATCGGGAGATTATTTGCAGGTCACCGACCACATTCCGTTGTGGGTCAAGCTGGCTGCGGCTACGGCGATGGGGCTGGGAACCTCAGTAGGCGGCTGGAAGATCATCCAGACCGTCGGCAGCAAGATCATCAAGATCGAGCCGATGAACGGCTTCGCCTCCGACTTAACGTCGGCGACGGTGCTCTCCGTGGGTACGCATTTCGGGCTTCCGCTCTCCACCACGCACGTCGTAACCTCGTCCATTATCGGGACGGGAACCGCCATTCGCGCTCGTTCGATCAACTGGGGCGTCGTCACTACGATGATCATGACCTGGGTCATTACGATTCCCATCTCGATGGTCATCGGGTTCCTCGTTTATCACTTGATCTACACGCTGATCCTGTAACCCTACGCACTGACTTTCGCTTTAAGCGCCTTTCCCATTCGGGGAGGGCGTTTTTTCATTATTTGTAAAGAACACCGCTTCTCCAATGCAGCGGAATGCTGACTGCCATTCGACCTTTTCAAGGGTTTGCAAACACGCCCTGTGGGTAAAGAGGGGGTATGGGGATCGCTGTGCCTGATGATGAAGGGTGGAGGGGGGATCACACATGAAGGAACGGGATTGTCGGCTCGTCATGCAGCTGCAAATGGAGTGCGCGGCCTATTTTCGCGATCATCCCCATGCGAGGGAAACTTGCGAAGGGCTGGCCTTGCTTTTGCGAAAAAAGCCGGAGGAGCTTGAGCAGGTATTGGAGCGGTTGATGGAATTGAGGATTTTGGAACAAAGCAAAGACGGTCCGCGCTCCGTCTATTGGTATAAGCTTCCCGATCATTCCGCACGGGACGAGTCGCCATGGACCGAACTGTAGAGCAGCTGCAGCAGTTGCAGGACACCTACGCGGCAGACAGCGGAATCTGCCTGTTAATTTCGGACGAAGAGGGACGCTGGGTTACAAGACCCTCAGGCAAGAGGGAATGGCTCGGTCCGTTGGAGGAAAAGAGGGAACCCGGACGTCTCGCGGGAGAGGCGCTTCGCCTTCTTCCATCGCTTGATGGCGTGAGTCGACCCATGGAGTTTGAATTTCGGCCCGGTATGAAGCTGATGACGACGCGGCTGCCGGGACCATCAGCAGAGCGGTTTTATCTTTGGGCTGTTTTCTTTACCGATTCCCGCGCTCGCCTCTTCCTGCAAAGCTATTATGAAGGAGAGGAGAGTGAGGGGGCGCTCTATCGAGAGCTGAGGGATGCGGTTCCCGAGCTGAATGGGGAGCGGAAGCGCAGATTGTCGGCGAAGTTGGCCTCGCTTGCTTCCATCGCAGGCCGTCTCATGGAGACCGAGCGTCTGGAGCGGGCAGGGAAGCGGACGCTTGCCGCTATTCGGGAAGCAGCCTCTGCCATCGATAGCCCGGGAGGGCGGGTGAAGGACAGCCTGCAGCCGATCTTCGCACTTGGCAACGGCCTGGACTTTATCGGATATGCGGCCAAGGAGGGCGAAGCTCGCTTTCGAATCACAGAGGTGCTGGGTGAGGGCTTCAGTATGATCGGCTCCGGCTTTTCCTTTGGCGAGGGTTTTCTCGGACAGACGGCAACGACTCGCCAACCGGGCCGCTGGGGCAACGTGTCGCGCGATCCGCGCATCTTGTTTTTTCGGCAAAACAATGTGCCCATTCGCTCGCTGTTCAGCTTCCCTGTTCTTCGAGAGGGCGAGCTGGTCGGCATCCTGTTCGGGGGAAGCCGCACCTTGCAGGAAATTTCCGATGAGCTGTTTGATGTTGGGCAAACCCTTCACTCGCTTATTCATGTCCGTGTTGCGGCGCAGAACCTTCGGGACGAGCGGAATTCGGTCGTGCTGAAGCTCTCCATGCTGATGGAGATCCAGCGTACCGTGAATCAGATGCAGGATGTCAAACGAGTCCTGTACCTTTTGATCGATATGAGCTTAAGCCTTGCTGAAGGCTCCTTCGCAGCGGCGCTGCACTTGCGCGAAGATGGCAAAGCCCAATTGGTCTCGCGCGGTCTATCTCAACAGCAGGGGGAACAAGCCCTTCAGGAGATGACAGAGCGGTATGCGGGAGGGACGTCGGACAACCTCATCCAGGGAGAAGCCGTGCTGGCCGAATGGCAGGGGGTGCCGGTGCTGGAATGCCCGCTTTCCTCTCGCTATGAGGTCTATGGGGTGCTTCTAGTCGCCTTGCGGGATCGAAATCAGGCGGAGGAGCATCGAAGCTATCTGGAGACCTTGGCCCTGACGGCAAGCGGAGCCATCCACCGAATTCGGCAGGAGGAGCGAAGCGAAAGCCGCGACCGGCCGATCTTGCTCCACCTGGCGCTGAAGCAATGGGCACCGGACGCTTATGAACACGGTGCGCAGGCGAGAGAGCTTGCAGCAGCATTCGCCCGAACGCAGGAAGGGAACGAGCGGCTGGAACGCCTCGCCGGAACTGCTTGCCTGCTTGCGGAATATGACCCTGTTCTGGTTCAGGAACAGGTGGAGCCGGAGCTGGCAGAGGTCTTGTTCGAACTGAAGGCGATCCAGCTCCCGGAAGAGGAGGCCAATCCAAAGCTGGGGGAGGGGTCTCTTGGGCTATCCGGACTCATCACGCGGCAAGCCAGCCAAATTGCGGCGCTGGCACTCCACAGCACCCGGCCCGGAAGGAAGCTGAGTCCGGGTCTTGTGGAAGAAGAGCTCGCTCAGGCGTTTCAAGCTTTCTTGGTCAGAAGGGAGCGGATCGACCTGGAGCTTACCCTCGGGCAATCGGTCTACGACCGGGACGAGGCCTCTCTGCGAGTCAATCCCTTGCTGGCGATTCGCGATCTGACCGCGCTATCCTCAAGGGAACAGGAAGTGCTAAGTCTGGTGGCCACCGGGGCGAGCAATCGGGAGGTGGCGGAAACCTTATTTATTTCTGAGCACACCGTGAAGAATCACATGACCAATATCTTTCATAAGCTTGGAGTGAACGATCGCTCGCAGCTGATCGCTTGGGTCTACCAGCTCGGCTACCAGCAAGCAGGAGATTCGGGATAAGCCTCAACGAGAGTCCGGCGGTTCCCGGAAAAATGGGACCGTAGGACGGGTAATCATCTATTCCCTTAACTGGAAAAACAAGGTATACTAGTGCCAACTGATCTTTCACGTAAAAAATAGAGGCGGCCGCCGCCGAAGAGAGCGTGAACCCATTGGCCTTGACAGCCGTTGAACGCAAGCCCAACGTCTTCCTCGGATGTTCCCGGGAGGCGATCGAGCTTGCACGTGCTGCCAGCTCCCATCTGGAGCGGATAGCGCAAGTAAACCCTTGGTATGCCGGTACCTTTGGACCGAATGATTATACGATGGAAGCTTTGGAGCGAGAACTGGACACGAATGACTACGGCGTATTCGTCTTCGCACCCGAGGACGTCGCGCTGATTCGGGAGAAGCCCGTATTCATCACCCGGGATAACACACTGTTTGAGATGGGGTTGTTCTGGGGGAGGCTGCGCAGGGGACGCGTGTTCTGCCTTGTCCCCCGTGACCTCCCTGAATTGCGTAAACCTGTCTCGGGCAAAATTCCGTCGGAGTTCCATCTTCCCTCCGACTTTGAGGGTCTGACGCTGCTTCGATACGGAAGCCGAAGCGATGGCCGGCATTCAGCGGCCATGGATGTTCCGTGCGGAGAGATTGCGGCTGTCATTCGGCGCGAGAAGCACTATGTCGATCCGGTGCGTCAACTGAAAGACAAGACGGAGCAACTGGAGCGCAAGCAAAGCATTCTCCGGTTCTTTTGGAGCTACCTGCGAAACATCACGGCGCCGGACGAAGCGGAGCGTTATGCCGCCTTCGCCGAAGCGATTCGCAACTCCATTCTTACCCCTGCAGGCTTCCGTACGACGGGAGCTGCGATCTGGGAATCGGTGGAGGGGATCATTCGCCAGGTCGGGGGTAACGTAGGGCGTGGCCGTGCTTTTCCACTGGACGGAACCGAGGGTGGAAGCGGCGAACCGGTCTATGTATTAGAGGCCTTGAACAGCAAGGTCTGGTCCTTCTTTAACCGACGCGAGATTGAGGAAGTCTACATCCTGTGCTATCCTTTAGGTAACGAGCATGTCCTATCCGTGCACATCTCGGGTGAGGATACGCTTGATGATCGGCAGCTGGAGGAGATCGTTGCGGCGAACGACGAGCTGCTGAATACCATCCGCAACCTGATCGGAGGGGATTCGAGATGAGGAAGTCCACGAAAGCGCGAGCATCGGATTCCGCCAGATCCGCAGAGCGCCGAGTCGTTCGGGACATCAAAGCCGCCGCGCCATGGGGGAACCCGGACGGTCCTGCCCATGTGTACATCGGACCGTCACTGGATGGCGAAGACAAAGAATATGTGAAGGTGATCAGCGGACGCGTAACCGACCGCAAGCCTTCCTTTGCTTGAGCTATCCGCTCGAGAGCCGCCCGAAGGGGCGGTTTTTTTTGCATTTTGCGAAGGGCCTGCTATAATGGCGAAGGACAAAGAATTGTCGCTTTCGTTACCAGGATACCTGAGTGCCGTGCCGATTTAGAGCGGGTGGTGGCGCTTGCCCTGACCCTTGTCAGCAGATAGATCGTTCAACAAGAGAAGTTAATCACACCGTGTTTGCATAGACAAAGGGGTGTCTTTCCAGGCTTTCTACCTGGGGGACACCCCATTTGACGTGCTTTCGCGTGAAAAGTTCTTTCATGAGGATGTCGACAATTAGCATTTTTTGTCATACAATGATAGGAAGAAGGTGTGATTATCCGCACTTTCAAAAAAGTGGGAAAATGAGAAGCTTAGGTGATCGATTTTTTGTGTAATTAAATAGAAAATACAAGTATATAGACACTTCCTTCATTCCAGGATGGAGGATAGGAAAAGGGTGGATCTTTATGATGAACCGCACAATAAATCCGGGGGAAGACTATCGAGCCCAAGCCCGCGAATTTTGTCGAGAAAACCCGCAAACGGCCTTTTTACTTCAGCGCTTAAAGGCTCATGACCGATTGGTTTATGAGCATTCCCTTCGCTCTGCCTTCTTCAGCCTTATGCTTGCCCGCGGCCTCGGATTGCCAAAGCCGGAGCAGGATTTGGTCTACCGCTCGGCGCTCCTGATGGATTACGGCAAGCTGCTCCTGGCTCCTGCCCGATCCGGACAGCCTAAGGACGGAGCGGCCACCGTGCTCGATCATCCGCTTTTGACTGTCGGGGCGCTTGCCTCCCTCATCGAACAAGGCTTAATTGACCGCGAGGCCATCCTGGCCCATCATGAAAATCTGGATGGGACCGGCTATCCTTATGGGCTCGTATGGGAAGATATTACCCTTCATGCTCGCATTCTGCGTGTCGCAGACGGATTTGCCTCCATGACCGTGGCCGATACCCGAAACGGCAAAATGACGGGAACGGCGGAAGCGCTCGGGGAACTGTACCGATGGAGCGATATCCAGTATGACGAGGATCTCGTCGAGCTGTTATGCCGGTATTACCCCGATCATGTGGGGAAGCGGGAGGAGCCCGTCAAAGCCCAGGTCATTAAGCTCATCAATCATTAAGCCCGCGAACTGCCTGGAGCGTGTTTTGCAACCCCTGTTCGACCGGACATGGATTTGCAAAACACGCTTTTGAGATATTGTGGTAGGATAAGGGAAGAACAGCCCCCGTGCCCACTCGAGGTGCGGGGGCTTTTGTGTACTGGACAACGAGGAGTGATCGGAATGGTGACGAAGGGGAACCGAATCGGCAGCGGCCGAACAGCCGAGGTTTGGGAATGGGGAGAGGGCAAGGTTCTGAAGCAGTTTAAACCCGGGTTTGACCGAGGCATGATCGAATGGGAATACAAGATGGCGAAGGATGTCTTCGAAGCAGGCGTCCCTTCTCCGCAAGTATATGAATTGCTGGAGACAGATGAAGGAATGGGCATCGTCTTTGCCCGGGTCGAAGGGGAATGCCTGCTCGACAAGCTGCAAAAGTCCCCATGGGTGCTAAAGAAAGCTGCGCGAACGATGGCACAGCTGCATGCTCGCATGCATCGCTCGACTGCCGTTGGCTTGCCCGAGCAGAGGGTGAATCTAGCTGGGCGGATCCAAGACAGCGAGACCGTGACCGGGCTGGATCTGCAACCGTTCCTCCGTTACGCCGAACAGCTTCCTGTCGGACAAGCGATATGCCACGGCGACTTCCATCCCGGGAATATCATGGAGAGTAACGGAGAATGGATGGTGCTGGATTGGACGACCGCTGAGACAGGGCATCCCGGATTCGATGTGGCGAGAACGCTCCTGCTCCTGAGATCTCCCTTCCGGCCTCCCGGCATGCCAGCTATGGTGATGAAGCTTTCCGGCTGGTTCAATGGCATCATGGAGAAAACTTATGTAAAAGAATACAGGAAGCTTACCGGCATGACACTCTCTGAGATGGAAGAATGGCTTCCGGTCGTGGCAGCAGCGAGACTTCGGGAGCGGGTTCCCGGCGAGAGAGAATGGCTAACGGCCCTGCTAAACCATTGGCGGAAGCAGCTCGGGTAAGTGAAACGAGTCCTCCGCTGAATCGTACCTAGATAGAGCAGGATGATGGCAACCAACCGATAAGGGATAGGCGAAAGAGGGAAACCCACATGGCAGTTGTAACCGCCCATATTGAATCAGCAGGTTATAGAGGGCGTCCGGATGTGATTCAGGACGTGCATTTCGAGGTTGCACCGGGAGAGTTGGTCGGCTTGATCGGTCCGAACGGAGCTGGGAAGAGCACGACCATCAAGGCGCTGCTTGGACTTCTGCCGGAGGTGAAGGGAGAAATCACCTTCGGAGATGGAAAGGCGCATTATGCTTACATACCGGAGCACCCTGTGCTCTATGAGGATTTGACGCTCTGGGAGCATCTGGAGCTTGCCGCCAGTGCGATGGGACTGAAGGGAGACGAGTTTCAGCAGAGAGCGGAAGAGCTGTTGACCCTCTATCGGTTGACCGAAGTGAGGCATCATCTGACCTCAAGCTTCTCCAAGGGCATGCAGCAAAAAATTATGCTCGTGCTCGGCTTTCTGCATAAGGCGGAGCTTTACATTGTGGACGAGCCTTTCATCGGCCTGGACCCGAAGGCGATCCGCGACTTTCTGGCGATGCTCGATCGGGAGCGGGAGCGGGGGGCCGGCGTCCTCATGAGTACGCACGTGCTCGACACGGCCGAGCGCATCTGCTCCTCCTTCTTGCTCGTCTCCGACGGAGGGATCGTTGCCTCCGGGACCTTGCAGGACATTCGAGAGGCATGCGGGCTTCCCGAAGCTACGCTCTTCGAATGTTTTACGGCTTTAACGGAGGAGGAATGACCGAGTGATGGCTCCCTTGTCGTATTTTCTCTCGCGGGTCCGCTCCAATTGGGCTTTTCAATGGCGCGTCCTGCGCCTGATCGTGGACTGGATCGTTGCGGTTTACGTGGTGCTTCCGGGTTTGGCGATCCTCGGTTACTTTTATGTCACCTGGTGGGTAACGCCGCCAGAGTGGTTCTCGTTTCTCACGTTCGGTGTAATCCGATCTGGACTCTTCCTCTTCATGCTAAATGGAACGGTTAGGTACTTTCTCGTGGAAGCCGACCAGCTTCATTTTGAGCAGGGAGAGCGCTGGGCTGACCGGTTCCGCCGTTACGGCGCCGTATATTCCGCCGTGGTCGGAGGGGGCGTCATTGCCTTCCTAGCCGCTCTTCTGACGCCGGTCCTGCTCTTGAACGGCCGATTGAATCTGCCGGAGTTTCTGCTGCTTTTCCTCTACGTGTGGCTCTATCAGATGGGAATCCATCTCATCTTGCAGTTTGCGGATATTCGACTGGCCGGCTGGCGGTTGTATCTAGCCAAGGCGTTCCTTGTGATGGGACTAGCCCTCGTCTTCGCGGGAACAACAAGGCTCTTTCTGAAGGGCGCCCTCCTGGGACTCTTATGCTGTGTTGTTGCCTTGGTTGTCGTGTGGGCCCTCTTCCGTCGAAGGTTCCGAGCGAAAGCGGCGCTTCTGTCGGACGTTCGGCGGGACAGTGCGCAAAAATACAAATACGTTGCGTTCATTCTGCGCGATCAAGTGGCCAAGAAGCCGACTTTCCCGAGACGAAAACCGCTGCTTTTCCGCAAATCCCAGCGGATCTTTAAGAAGCGTACGGCCTCCAACGTACTGGCCGAATCGGGCCTGAAGAGTCTGGTTCGCAGCACCCAGCAGATGAAGAGCTATGCGATGATCACCGGGGTTTTCGTTTTTGGCAGTCTCGTGACGCGGATCGGTTCGCAGGATCAGCTGCTGTTCTCGATCATCTGGATCATCAGCGGGTTCATTCTGTCGTATTTCGTGCGCCTTCAGTGGGGAGAATTTCAGAATAATGCGTTCCTTGGTCTCTTTTCCTGGGAGCCTGGGTCTTGGTACAATGCTCTTCGGGCCTATGTATTCTTGGCTATGCTCCCGGGGTTTCTCGTCATCTCCGCTGCCATCTGGCTCCCTGCCTTACCGCCGCTCAAAGCGGTGTTGTTCCTGCCGATTGCCGTTGGGGTCGCTTATTCCATCTCTGGCGTGTACAGCACGTTCGCGGCGCTCAAATTGGACAGGCAGACTGCAAATCGCTAAGATAGGAGGATGGTCGGAGTGAGCATCAACCGGCTGGATTCGAGTGGGAGGGCACTTCCCTCGGAACCGCGAGCTTCACATGCAGCAAGGAGGGCAATGGACGACATGCAACGCGAGTGTGTATTTTGCAGCCGGGATGAACGGCTGGATCATCTGATGATCGAGATTTGCGAGCTCAGCGTCTCGACCTTATACCTGAACAAGGAGCAGTCTCATTTCGGACGATGCGTAGTCGCTCTGAACGAGCACCAGAGGGAGCTGTTCCACCTCCCCGAGGAAACGAGGGCGAAGCTGATGGAGGATATCGTTCGAGTGGCCGCCGCCATCGAGAAGGCCTTCCTCCCGGATAAGATCAACTATGCGATGTACGGCGACACCATGCCGCATATCCACTTCCATATCGTGCCGAAATACAAGGATGGGGAGAACTGGGGGAAGGCGTTCGAAGCCAACCCAAACCGGACTTATTTTCACGATGAACAGTACCAGGCCATGATTGAGAAGCTGATGAAGTACCTGGAGCTGCCTTACTTATCTTGAACGGTGGAACGGAACCAATCGAAACAGCCCCTTGTCTCCGAATAGGAGCGAGGGGCTGTTTGCTTCTTATGCAGATCCGCCACGAGAGGGAGGCGCCTTACGGGGCGCATGAACCACTGGACGCGGGGAAACCTATAGAAAAATGCCGCCATCAGGAGGAGAAGCTATGAATCGCTTGGAGTTTCAATTTCCAGACTCGAAGTCAGCCATGCTGGCCATGGACATGCTCACCGAGATTGGGTTTCATGTGAAGCCGGTGCTTCGGGTCGGCTTTGATCGGGGCGACCTCACCAGCGCTTTGGAGATTGCTGAAGCCTACGGGGGATCGCTCGATATGGCCGACGCACATCATCGCTCGCCGTCCGGGCTGCCGGTTTCGGAGCGGGAGGTATTTGATACCGCCTACCAGCTCGCCGGCGGCGAAGGCACCGGTACGTTCGAGGACCTGAGGGTTCCCGCTCATACGGTGACCGAGGACTTACCGGAGGCTTATCTTCATCCCGATGTGGAAGCCCCGCACCTGGAAGGGACGGCAGCCGTCAGTGAGGCCGAGACGGCCGACACGCCTTCCTTTGATCCATCCAATGACGACTTCGATCACCTGGAGCCGGGGGTTCACCTTTGAGGAGGGTAAAAGCCCTCTCCAAATTTGGCCCTCATGGAGTCCAAGACAGCTTGCGCTTCTTCATAGGTGGAAGCGGGAGCTACGATCACGATGGATTTATGCGGGTCCGAGTTTCCGACCCAACTGGCTGGGGCGGTAATCGCGAGCTTGGAGAAGAGCGGACTGTAGTAAATCAGAGAATGCTCGAACTCATTTCTTGAAGATTGATAGGCCAGGGTGCTCAAGTGGATGCCGTTTCGCCTCTCTGTAGCCGTAACCGAAAAGGGGGAATAGGTTTTCGTCAATGGAATCCCCTTGATCAAAATGCGGCCGTCGAACTGCTCCTTGCTCCAGATGGGGCGAAAATAGGTTCCCTTCAAACGAACGAGGGTCTTGGTGACCGAGGAAGGGTCTTTATCCACATAAATCACCGCATCTAGCGTGCGATCCAACTTCGTTGGATGCGGATAGAATTGAAGGAACAGAGAATACGCCAGAAACACCCCGATGCAGCCCCATAGGGTCAAGACACGCTTGTCGTAGTCCGGCATTTCGATCACCTCACAAGAAATAACACCTCGGAAGCGAAGAAGGTTGAAGGAAACCTTGTGATTAGGTTCTCTGTGAGTTTTGTCCCGCATGGGTGCCAGCGCAATGTCCGGTCGTAAAGGCAGCGGTGATGTTATAGCCGCCGGTGTACCCGTGAATGTCCAAAACCTCGCCGCAAAAATACAGTCCGTCCATGCATTTCGACTGCATCGTCTTCGGGTCGATTTCCTTCAGGTTCACGCCGCCGCCGGTTACAAACGCTTCCTCCAGGGAGAGGGTGCCAGTCACCTCGATGCCGAACGCCTTCGCTTCCTGGGCCAGCGTAAGCCAGGCCTTCTTGGGCATGTGGTCGAAGGTGATGTCCTCCTTCACGCCGGCGCGCTCGAAAAAGAGGGGGAGCATCCGGTCCGAAATCAGCCCCTTCAACACGTTCTTCATTGCTTTCTTCGGCTCATTCTTCCCGGATTCCAGGAGTTCCGCCATGACGTCCTCTACGCTTTTGGCCGGGAACAGGTCAAGGGTAAGCCGAACGGAGGGGCCTCCATTCTGACGAAGCTGCTTCACCACGAACTGACTGCAGCGCAGAGCGATGGGGCCGGATAAGCCGAAATGGGTGAAGATCATGTCCCCTTGGTGTTCCACGACCCGCTTGCCTTTGGTGTTCCATACGGAAAGAGAGACGTTTCGAAGCGACAGCCCCTGTAACTCCTTGCTCGTAATAAAAGGCTCGTTCGACGTAAGCGGGACTTCGGTCGGGAACAGCTCGACGATCGTGTGTCCGGCTTTTTCCGCCCAGGCGTAGCCGTCTCCTGTCGATCCGGTCTGGGGAACTGATTTGCCGCCTACGGCCACAATAACCGCGTTCGCACGGATTTCTTCGCCGGTTTGGAGGCGGACGCCAACCACCTTATCCTCCTCATAGAGAACGTCTTTTACCGGAGAGTCGATGCGAATCTCCACCCCTGTATGCCGAACCTCGTTTATCAGGGCATCCACGACCGTCTTCGCCTTGTCCGTTACCGGGAACATGCGCCCGTTGTCCTCTTCCTTCAAGGCAATACCCAGCTCCTCGAAAAAGGCCATGATATCACGGTTGCTGAACTCTGCCAGCGCACTGTAGAGAAACCGTCCGTTACCTGGAATGTGCTTGATCAGCTCATCCAAATCCTTTGCATTCGTTACGTTGCAGCGCCCGCCACCGGAGATACCGAGCTTCCGGCCCAGCTTGGAGCCCTTGTCCAGTAGAAGAACCCGGGCACCCTGGCGCCCTGCGGCAATGCTTGCCATGAGTCCGGCCGAGCCGGCTCCGATTACAATCACATCATAAGTCACAATCATCTTCCTTTGGTCGGTAAGGTTGGTATCATTGTACCCGATTTTGACGGGGAAGGTATCACCCTGAGCATGAATAGAATGGGAGAGGGAGGACAAGCTAGGAACAAACCACGGAAAGGAGTGGGAACAATGGCAAAAAACAAGGATCAAAACCGGAAGCAGCAAAAGGCCAACAAAAATGCTGCAACGGGGAATCGGCCGGATCAGCCGAATCGTCCGGAAGAATAAGAAGACCGAACGCATACCTTTTGAGATGAACGGCCGGTGGAGAGCGAAAGGCTCTCAGCCGGCCTTTTTGTTTTCGGAGATACAGTAATTAATTATTTAAAGTCAACACAAATTTATTGTAAAACGATAAATGGCATGATAAAGTAAAAGCAACTCTTGAATGAAGCGAGGGACTTTTTATGAAACGATCCACCCTTTTTTTGAAGATGACCGTCATCCTGATGGGGGTTCCGTTCCTTGCCTTTTGCATTTTTTTGGTGCCGGAGATCGCGAACTTCGCTATTGAGCTCTATCCAGATCATGCGTACCTCAAGCCACTCTTTTTCCTCGACTTGTATGCATCCGCGCTGCCCTTTTTCTATGCTCTGGTTCAGGCCGTCCGCCTGCTTGGCTTCATTGATCGAAACCAGGCATTCTCAGACCGGTCGGTTCAAGCCCTAAAGAAGATGAAGTATAGCGCCATCTCGTTTGGCAGTTTGTATGTGGTCGGCATGCCGCTCCTCTATCTCCTGGCGGAGAAGGACGATGCGCCCGGGATCATTCTGATTGGCATGGTCATCATTTTCGCATCCTTGGTGGTTGCCGTTTTCGCAGCAGTTCTCCAAAGGCTCCTGAAAGAAGCAATCGACATCAAATCCGAAAATGATTTGACGGTTTGAGGTGATCGACATGATGATAATCAACATTGACGTGATGCTGGCCAAACGAAAAATGAGCGTAACCGAGCTTTCGGAGCGAATTGGAATTACAATGGCGAACTTATCCATCCTTAAAAATGGGAAAGCCAAGGCGATCCGCTTGTCCACCCTGGAGGCGATCTGCAAGGCTCTGGATTGTCAGCCTGGAGATTTGTTGGAATACAAAAGGGATGAGGATTCCGCAGAAAACGATTAAAAAGCGCCTTTTGAATCTTTGTGCCGCGGTGTATAATAGATCACAGACACAAAACTGCAACTATGATAAAGGAGTGGATGGCCATGATCATGTCCTTTGATCAATACATGCGCGATACGGTTCAACCGATGCGCGATGAACTGACCCGAATCGGAGTGGAGGAACTGCGTACGCCGGAGGAGGTTGCCGAGAAGCTGGGAGGCGCTGACGGAACAGCGCTGCTCGTCATCAACTCCGTCTGCGGCTGCGCTGCCGGACAATGCCGTCCGGGGATTGCCAAGGCTCTCGAAGGCGCAATCAAGCCGGATCAACTCTTCACCGTCTTCGCCGGTCAGGATAAGGAAGCGACCGCCGCAGCGCGGGAGCAATTCCTGGGAGAGCTTCCGCCTTCCTCGCCTTCCATCGCCTTGTTCAAGGGCGGGGAACTGGTGCATTTCATTCCGCGGCACCGCATCGAAGACCGGAACGCCGATCAGATCGCAGACGATCTGACAGCGGCTTTCCAAGAATACTGCCAATGAGGCGGCTCCCCAACCGCTTGGTATAGCGGCAGACAGCGTCCCCATCCCGGTTGACAGACCGGCGAAGGGGGCGTTGTTTTTTTGATGGAAGCGGTTGGCGGCTGCACTCGGTCAATTGGAGAGAGTTTGCTATAATAGGGAAATGAGCTTGTACTTTGCCCTGGAGCCTGGTTGGCTTCGAGGGATACAGATAAGGCGGTAAGAGATGTGATCATTGGCATTGGTACAGACCTCACGGAAATATCGCGGATGGAGGAAGTTCTTCAGCGTCCATCCCGGGACCGCTTTCTAGCCCGAATCTTGACGGAGCAAGAACGAGCAGCGTTGTCGCTCAAGGTCGGGCAGCTGGACAACACTCTCGACGGGGGAAAACGGGCAGCGGAGTATGTGGCTGGGCGCTTCGCCGTCAAGGAGGCCGTTTCGAAGGCGCTTGGCAGCGGCATCGGTGCTTGCCTCGGCTTTCAAGACATTCTTGTCACCGCGGAGCGGTCGGGCCGCCCGGTGTGCCGGGTATCCGCGGAAGCACTGCATCGGCTGGGCCTTGATCCCGCTTCTGTTCGGATTCATATCAGCATTACGCATACCGAGATGACGGCGGGAGCTTTTGCCGTTGTAGAGGGAATAGAGCCCCATTTGATGATGAAGCCTCAGTCGGAGGAATGAAGGAATGAGCATGAGAGAGAAGACGTATATTCTCGCACTCGACCAGGGAACGACGAGCTGTCGAGCGATTCTGTTCGATGAAGCGGGGAGACCGCTGACTACCGCCCAAAGGGAGTTCGCTCAGCATTACCCGCAGAGCGGTTGGGTGGAGCAGGATGCAGCCGAAATCTGGAGCATTCAGCGGACCGTCATGCAGGAGGCCGCTGCTCAGGCAGAAGGGGCGATTGCGGCGATCGGCATCACCAATCAGCGGGAGACCGTTGTCGTCTGGGAGCGGGAGAGCGGAAGGCCGGTGCACCCGGCGATTGTCTGGCAATGCCGCCGGACCTCGGGGCTGTGCACGGAACTCAAGAGCGCGGGCCACGAGGAAGGGATTCGAGAGAAGACGGGACTTATTGTGGACCCTTATTTTTCTGGAACGAAGCTCGCGTGGTTGCTTCGGGAGATTCCCGGGCTTAAGGAAAAGGCCGAGCGTGGAGAGGTGCTGTTCGGAACGATCGACAGCTGGCTGATCTGGAACTTGACCGGAGGGCGGGTGCATGCGACGGATGTCAGCAATGCCTCCCGCACGATGCTGTTTAACATCCATAAGCTGACCTGGGATGAAGAACTGTGCCGCCTGTTTGGCGTGCCCATGGCCATGCTGCCTGAGGTTCGTCCTTCCTCGGGCGATTTCGGCAGGGTGACCGGAATTCCCGGACTGGAGGGGATCCCCATTGCAGGAGCGGCAGGCGACCAGCAGGCGGCCTTGTTCGGACAGGCCTGCCACGAGGAGGGCATGCTGAAGAACACCTATGGAACGGGCTGCTTCCTCCTGATGAATACAGGAGAACGTCCGGCGAGCAGCAGACACGGGCTTCTCACCACGGTAGCATGGCAGGCGGAAGGGAAGACGGAATATGCCCTCGAAGGCAGTGTCTTCACGGCGGGAGCCGTCGTCCAGTGGCTGAGAGACGGTCTTGGTCTCGTTCGAGAGGCGAAGGAGACCGAAGCGCTGGCGCTGGCCGTACCCGATACCGATGGGGTTTATTTCGTGCCGGCCTTCAACGGGCTGGGAACCCCCTACTGGAACCCGGATGCCCGGGGCATGATCACGGGAATCTCCCGAGGCACCCGCAAGGAGCATATCGTGCGCGCTGCACTGGAGGCGGTAGCCTACCAAACAGTGGATGTCATTCGAGCGATGGAAGAGGAGTCGGGCATTCCGCTTAGCGAGCTGAGGGCAGATGGAGGAATGACCCGCAACCGGTTCCTTCTGCAGTTCCAGGCGGATATTCTCAACCGAACGGTGACACTGCCCGAGGAAGCGGAGACCACAGCGCTCGGAGCGGCCTATCTCGCCGGCCTCCAGGTCGGCCTCTGGTCTGGCCGCGAAGAGATACGCCGACTGTGGAAGGAGCGGGAGTGCTACGTGCCTTGCATGGCGGAGGAAGTGCGGAGGCGCCTGTATGGAGAATGGGAGCGGGCGGTGAAGCGTCAGCTGGTGTGAGGGCTCGCAGCGGCTAGTCGATGCGAGCCCTCACACATGCCCTTTTCACCTGGTTGAAGAGGGGAGAGGCGCCCCGTAGACAGGAATAAACCTGCCGGCGGTCAACCCGGCAGGTTCAATTCCGATCTATATCATTAGGGGGGCTAGTTATAGATTACCCACTGAACCTTAATGGAACCTGAAAATCACATTACGCTTTTGTTACAAATCGATGAATTTCTCTTCATCTTTTCGTTGACACCGACTCTTTCCTATGATTAACTAACTCTATGTTGATAATGATTCTCAATATCAGTACATAGAAAAGGGGAGAGAAACTTTGCTTCGTTCAACGAAAAGCCTCACGATCTTCACCGCCTGCATCCTCCTGGCGCTCCTGATTGCCGGATGTTCCTCCAACAAACAGGGAAGCGGCTCTACTTCGCCCAGTCCTACGCAAGCAGTCGCGGAGACGAGCAGTTCTCCGACAGGGGAACCAGGAACGGCTGCTGCTGATGACACCCGTGTGGTCAAGCATGCGCTTGGGGAAGCCTCCATTAAGGGAACGCCGCTGCGTGTTGTTACGCTGTTCCAAGGCGCAACCGATGCTGCCGTCGCCCTCGGCATCAAGCCGGTGGGGGCAGTTGAATCCTGGCTGGAGCAGCCCTTCTACCAATACCTTCGCAGCGACCTAGAGGGGGTTACGGTCGTCGGAGAGGAGACTCAGCCAAACCTGGAGGAGATCAACAAGCTGAAGCCGGATCTCATCATCGCCTCTGCTGTTCGCCATGAGAAAATCTATGAGCAGCTCAGCCAGATTGCCCCAACGGTCGTACTGCCGAACGTCTACCAGTTCAAAGAGACGACCAAGATGATGGGCCAAGCCTTGAACAAGCAAGCGGAAGCCGATCAACTGCTGGCCAATTGGGACAGCCGCGTGGCTGATTTCAAGCAAAAGATTGTCGCCAAGCTGGGTGATAAATGGCCGCTTAAGGTTTCCGTGCTCAACTTCCGCGCCGATCATGCCCGGATTTATGTAACGGGATATGCAGGAGATATTCTAAATGAGCTGGGCTTTACGCGCACGGACGCTCTCCAGAAGGAAGTAGACAAGGGCGGAATCGTGCTCAAGCTTACCGATAAGGAAAGCATCCCGACGATGAATGCGGACGTCAGCTTCTATTTCCTGACCGATCCGGGCAATGAAGCCGGTGTGCAAAAGACCTTCGAAGAGTGGACCGCACACCCGCTCTGGAAAACCCTCGATTCGGTCAAGAACAATCAGATGTTCAAGGTCGACGAAGTGATCTGGAACATGGGCGGGGGCATCCTTGCAGCGAACAAAATGCTCGACCAGCTCTACGAACATTTTGAGCTATGATCCATTTGCTCAAAGGACCTACCGCCAAATGGGCGGGATTGGCGGCGGGGATGCTTCTCCTCGCCGTCAGCTTTTTGTCGAGCATCGCGTTCGGTCAAACCTCGATTCCATTCAAGACGGCCATCCGGGCCTTCACTCATTATGATGCCGATTCCGCTGCCCATGTCATCATCATGACCTCCCGGCTGACCCGGGCGCTTCTTGCCACAGCCATCGGAGCCAGCCTGGCGGTGGCCGGGACGCTGATGCAGGCGTTGACCCGGAATCCGCTCGCTTCCCCGAGTGTATTCGGCATTAATGCAGGAGCGGTTTTTTTCGTTGTCCTCATGCTGGCGTTCTTCCCGGCAACGTCTCTCAGCTCCTATATGTGGATGGCTTTTCTCGGCGCTGGGATCGCCGCTGCGCTTGTATACGCGTTAGGCTCGCTGGGGAAGGACGGCCTTTCCCCGCTCAAGATCGTGCTCGCTGGAGCGGCGATCAGCGCGTTATTCGTCTCCATGACCCAGGGGCTCCTGGTCATCAATGAGCAGAATTTGGAGAGCGCGCTCTTCTGGCTGGCCGGGTCGGTGGCCGGCCGTTCTCTCGATATGCTTCGGCCGATCGCGCCGCTGCTCGCCGCGGGATGGCTTGCGGCCCTTTTGCTCGGCAAAGCCGTCAATCTCCTGGTGACGGGGGAGGACATCGCCAAGGGGCTTGGGCAGCGAACGGTTTTGGTCAAAGCCGCGATGGCGATCGTCATCATCGTGCTGGCCGGTGGGTCGGTGGCGGTCGGCGGCTCGATCGGTTTTGTCGGCCTCGTGGTGCCGCACATCGTGCGCGGGCTCGTGGGGACCGACCATCGTTGGATCATCCCGTATTGCCTCGTGCTGGGAGCGAGCTTGCTCCTCTTGGCTGACGTGGCTTCCCGCTTTTTGCTTGCTCCGCAAGGGCTTCCCATCGGTGTGGTGACCGCCTTTCTCGGCACTCCGTTCTTTATTTATCTGGCGAGAAGGGGGTTCCATCGAGAATGAATCGCTACGTAAGCTGGCGCAATCGGCGAGGAACGGCCTCTGTCCTCATCGAGAAAAAAGCGTTGAAAACAATCGGAGCCCTCTGCGCCCTGTTTCTTGTCCTCTTTGTGGGCAGTCTGTCTGTCGGCAGCACGTGGATTCCGCCGCATCGCGTGCTCCTTCATCTGTTCGGAGCAGGAATGGAGTCGGATGCCTATGTGCTTGGCACCCTCCGGCTGCCCCGCCTGCTGCTGGGAGCGCTTGTCGGAGCGGCCCTTGGCATATCGGGCCTCATCCTCCAGGGAATCATTCGCAACCCGCTCGGCTCTCCCGACATGCTAGGCATCACGGGCGGAGCCTCAGCGGCAGCGGTCAGCTTCCTGACCTTCCTGGCGGGAACGGTCAGCCTGAAGTGGCTTCCCTTAGCCGCGATTCTGGGTGCAGCCGTGGTTTCCCTGCTGGTGTATTTGCTGTCCTGGAACAAGGGCGTGACGCCCATCCGCCTCGTCCTGATCGGCATTGGGTTCTCGCTTGCCATGAGTTCCTTGACGACGATGTTGATGCTGTTCGGCACCACCTATTCGACAACAGAAGCCTTTCTTTGGCTGACCGGCAGTGTGTATGGCGCTTCATGGAGCGATGTGCGGGCGATGCTCCCTTGGCTGATCGGGTTCCTCCCGCTGGCCGTCCTCTTCTCGAAGTCGGCGAGCGCTCAAGAGCTGGGCGATTCCGTGGCAACCGGACTTGGAGTCAAGGTGCAGCTGCACCGCTTCGCGCTCCTCGGCATCAGTGCCGCACTGGCGGGCTCGGCGGTCGCTTATGCCGGGGGGATCAGCTTCGTGGGGCTGATCGCCCCCCACATGGCGCGTAGGCTGGTCGGTCGCTCCTTCGGGACGTTGATCCCGGTTACGGCACTCGTCGGCGCCATGACGGTCTTTCTCGCGGATGTGGCGGCAAGAACGCTGTTTCTGCCAAAGGACTTGCCTGCCGGTGTCTTCGTATCGGCCATTGGAGCTCCATTCTTCATATATCTGCTGTACCGCAACCGACATCAATAGAGAAGCGAAGGAGGCAATCCGATGCCTGTCTTGGAAACAGCGTCCCTCACCCTAACCTATGGAGGAGGGCCGATCATCGACTCGCTCGATCTCCGCATTCCGGAGGGCCAAATCACCGTCTTGGTCGGCAGCAATGGCTGCGGCAAATCGACGCTCCTGCGTTCGCTGGCGCGGCTTCTGAAACCGGCGTCCGGGGCGGTTCTGCTGAACGGTCAAGCCATCGAGCGAATCCCCACCAAGGAGGTGGCGAGAAGCGTCGCCATTCTGCCGCAGGGCCCGATCGCTCCCGAAGGACTGACAGTGCTTCAGCTCGTGAAGCAGGGACGCTACCCGCACCAGAGCTGGCTGCAAGCCTGGTCGGAGCAGGATGAGCGTGCGGTGCAGGGAGCTCTTCGGGATACCAAGCTCACCGAGCTGGCAGACCGCACGGTCGATTCGCTCTCCGGTGGCCAGCGGCAGCGGGCCTGGATTGCCATGACGCTCGCGCAGGAGACGGAGGTGTTGCTCCTTGACGAACCAACCACCTATCTGGACTTGACCCACCAGATCGAAATTCTGGATCTGTTGTTCGAACGTAACGAACGGGAGCAGCAGACGATCGTTATGGTGCTGCATGACCTGAACCTGGCTGCCCGTTATGCCCACCACATGGTGGCGCTGCGAGACCGCCGAATCTATGCCGCAGGGAAGCCGGAGGAGATCGTGACCAAAGGGATGGTTCAGGATGTCTTCGGCATGGAATGCGAGATTGCAGCGGACCCTCTGTTCGGGACGCCGACCTGCATCCCGCATGGCAGGGGGAGGAGAATTGGGCATGAGCGCGCAGTCCTCTCGGTTTAGCCTGGAAGAGAGGGAGTGCCTGCGTGAGCACTACCGGCTTACCAATACTCCCTCATCCGATCGCAGGCTGTCTCTTGCCGCTTCCGACCTACTGGATGCTGAGACATGCCGAACCTACCTGATGGCGACTCCGCTGTGGAAGGAGAAGGAGCTGCCCGCCGTCGCTTCTCAATTTGCAAAACGGTACGGCTTTCTGACCATGTCTGCGGCTTTGTACGCCATGACGATGTATGACAAGGGGCTGAACTGTGCACTGGATCGCTGCTCGGTCGAGTCGGTCTATCGGGAGGACGCGTGGCTCCCGGAGCTTCGACTCGTTGATGAAGAGGTGACGGTCCCGGGGAGCGAGGGAAGAGACGCCTGGCGTGAAGCGGTGATTCGCGGGATCTTTGCGGAGAATATCGCTATCGTTTGGCAGGCGATGGCCGGTGCGGCTCGCATGCCGGTGTCGATCCTCTGGGAGAATCTCGCGGCATCCTTCTACTGGCTGTATGAAACCAAGATGCCGGAAGAGGCGGCAGACCCCAAGCAGAGGATGCAGATTGAAGAGGATTTCCGCTTTCTTCTGGAAGCACCCACTGAATGGTTCGGGCTTCATGAGAATCCGCTTCGTATGTACGACAGCCCGAAGATCATCCCAACCGGGGACGGTATCATGAAGCGAAAGAGAAAAACCTGCTGCCTCCTCTATCGGGTATCGGCTTCTGGAGCCTACTGCAAGACCTGCCCCTTGCTAAAGGCATGAAGAAGCAAAGAAACTCCCCTCCAATCGGAGCGTCTCGATGAGACCGTCTGCTTGGAGGGGAGTCTTTTTTTGAGGAGGAATGAGCGGCAAACGCCTTCTACTTGCTCCGAGAGGCGAGCCGCCGGAGTTTAATCCGGCAGGCGATGAGCGCACACCCGCCCAGAAAGCTGAGAACGAAGGGGGCGAAGCCGTAGAACAGGAGTGTGACGGCGAGCGTGAGCGCCAGCATCCAACCGGCGAAGGAGTAGAAGCTGCGATGCAAGCTGCGGCCCAGCAGGAACAACAAGCCGGATAGGAGCGTCGCGCGGAGCAGCTCCGGCCAGAGCTGCGTACCCGTTCCATACCAAAAGGGCAGAACGAGCGGAAGCAGCCACACGAGGACCAGGAGCGCCATCCCTACGCTGCGTACCGGTTTTGTTCTGTGCGAATCGGCGGGGCTAGCTCCACGCTTATCCGTCGGGGCAGCTACGATGCTGGGAGTAGAAGGCTTCGTCAGCTCAGAGGAAACCTCTGGAACGGGCCGCGTTGGAATGACCCCTGAATCCGTTGGCGGGTCAGAGTCCTGTTGAATCCCCTTGCTCCTGCGATTCATGGAGAGGAGCAGTACAACCAGAACGGTGAGCAGCAGGGCGACCCAGAACGAGAGGGCGGTCAGGTGATCGGGTCGCTGCGGGCTCCAGCCGGGCAATCCGGAGGGGCCCCATTGCCCCAGGAGAGCTGTTGCTATCCATTGCAGGCCCCATAGGGTGAGAAGCGGAATATAAGGGGAATAGCGAGCCGCCTTGAGGCCGGCTTGCTCGCTTGATCGTCGGTTTTTTCCAGATGACACAGCCATTTCCTCCGAGCTTGGACCGGCATTCGTTTTCCTTGTGCTGCCGATTTCCGTATAATGATAGCGGTAGCGTGTGAACATGCTCTTTTTTCGAGAGTCGCGTCTATCTAGTATATCAAATCTTCATCGACCGCGCGAAAAGGCATCGAAACGGTCCGCGCGCGCGTGTTCCAAAGCACTAGAGAGGAGTCATCATGACCGCCTTACACTCACAGGAATCCTTGAATGCCTACTATACAGAAAACTTGCTTGCCTGGTATCGCCGGGGAAACCGCAGCCTGCCTTGGCGAATGAATCGGGACCCTTATCGCATCTGGATCTCAGAGATCATGCTCCAACAGACGCGGGTGGAGACGGTCATTCCCTATTTCAATCGGTTTATGGACAAGTTCCCCACTGTGGAGGCGCTCGCAAACGCACCGGAGGAAGAAGTTCTCAAGGCGTGGGAGGGACTTGGCTATTACTCCCGCGCCCGCAATCTGCAAGCGGCCGCCCGCGAGCTCGTCCAGGATTATGACGGCGTGATGCCGAATGATCCGGAGGCTGTTCGCGGCCTGAAGGGCATCGGGCCCTATACAGCCGGAGCGATCCTGAGCATCGCCTACGAACGGCCGGAGCCGGCGGTGGACGGCAATGTCATGCGCGTGCTGTCGCGGTTTTTTCTGCTGGAGGACGACATCGCGAAGCCTTCCGCGCGCGTGAAGATTGAGAAGCTGGCTCGCTCCCTCATCCCGGAGGGGGGAGCGGGTGACTTCAACCAAGGGCTCATGGAGCTCGGCGCGACGGTGTGCACCCCGAAGTCGCCGCACTGCCTGACGTGCCCGGTGATGGAGCGGTGCGGCGCGCGGCTCGAAGGGCGCGTGGACGAGCTTCCGGTCAAGTCGAAGGCGAAGCCTCCGCGCCCGGAAGCCCGGGTGGCGGCGCTTGCCTTTGACGACGCGGGCCGCGTCCTGATCCGCCGCCGCCCGGAGAGCGGCTTGCTCGCCGGGCTCTGGGAGCTGCCGCATGCGCTGCTGCCTGCGGGCAGCAAGGAGGGGGCGCCGACCGCGTCCTTGCCCGTCCCGGCCGGAGCACCCGGCTACCCGGCGGCCGATGCCGCCGCCCTCGCGGCGGAGCTGGCGGCCGCAGACGGCCTGCGCCTCGTCCCGGAAGCTTGGCTGACCGATGCGGAGCATACGTTCAGCCATCTTCGCTGGGACATGCGCGTGTTCCGCAGCCGCCTGGCACCCGGCGCCGGCGCGGCTCTTCCGCCCGGCTACGCCTGGATGGCGGCAGGCGAGGAGGCACTCTACCCCTTCCCGAATCTCTTCGTGAAGCTGCTTCAGGCATTCGGCCCCTCCGCTTTCGTTCGGTAATCATTTCCTTCCGCTTGGGCACCCTATCCTTGAAGCGCGCTCGACGCGCAAGGCAGAGGGAGGCGCGGGAGGCAGCAAAGGCCTTACCCGCCGCCTTCTGCCCATTCGGGAAAGGAATGAGGACAGCATGAAGCATCGAAACGGAAATACCCTCGCGGTATTCTTAACACTGGCGATTGCCGCAGCCCCGCTTGCCTGTGCGGCGCCGGCGGCCGCTTTCGCTCGGCCGGAGCAAGCCGCCGATCAAGCGGCTCCCCCGATCCGCTACGGCCACCCGGAGCCGCATCACCGGGCGGAGCGCTTGCTCCAAGAATCGGCGGCCGTACTGGGCATGAGCAAGGAGGAGCTGCACAAGGAGCTGATGGCAGGCAAGAGCCTGAGCGACGTGGCCGCAGCGAAGGGCATCTCGCGCCAGCAGCTGCTCACCGCACTCAAAGCGAAGAGCTTTACCCGCCTCGACCGCGAGGTGGAAGCAGGCTCGCTCTCCAAGGAAGCGGCGGCTGCGATGAAAGAGCGGGTCTCGAGCAAGCTTCCGGAGCTGATCGAGCGCAAGGGCTTCCTTCACGCAGGAAAGAAGGGAGGCCCGCGCGGTCTGCTCACCCCCCGCTTGCCCGAGCTGGCCGCTTCCCTTGGCATGACCAAGGAAGGACTGGAGCGGGAGCTCGCCTCCGGGAAATCGCTTGCCGAGATCGCCGGAGCGAGGGGGATGTCCCGCCAGCAGTTGCTGGCCAAGCTCAAAGAACAGCTCACGCCTGTACTGGAGCAGCTGATCGATCACAAGCGGCATCCCGCTGCGCAGAAGGGACAACCGTAATTTCCGGAGCCCTTAAACAAGACAGAGTCGGTACAAGAGCTATTTCTTGTACCGACTCTGTCTTTGATTTTTCATGCAGTTAAAGCTTGATTTTATCCAACAATTTCAGCAACAGCTGCCTTTCCTCGGGAGAAAACTCTTCATAGATCACCGCTTGCAGCGATTCGGATATCGCTAGAAATACCGGTTCAAGCTCTCTCCCTTTCTCGGTTAGATGCAGATGATAGATTCTCCCGTCCACTTGATCCTGCGAACGCTTCACATACCCGAGCCGGGCCAGCTTATCGACCAATGCCGTGACGGTTGATTTGTCTCGGTCAATATAACCGGAAAGTTGATTCATCGTGAGATCTTCTCGAGTGAACAATTGAAATAAAATATCCCCATGCGAGGGAGCAATGCCAGGGAGGTTATGCTTCTGAAGCTCCCGCTCGATGTATTTGTTTCCGCGCCGGTGAATGCGACTGATGGTTGCCAAAATCTTTTTCTCATCCATGCCCCCATGGTAGGTTTTTGGAAAGGAAGTGTCAAGACCCATCAATCGTCCCCAGAGCGATCGCGATCATGTTGAAATGGAACGTGGAGAAGGATGAAAATTAGTTTGATATAAAATTAATTTTCATAAGTGTGATATCCGTCACATATCATGGTGAAAAAAATCACGTATGATAAGGATGTCGAAGATTATCATCCGATGCAAGCAGTGAAGAAGAAAATGAAGCATTGCCTATGGTTCGTAACGATGAATAGAGAAGAAGGGTCCAAATGACCCATAACCTCTTCATTCTTTGCCTTGATAATCATGTGCTTTTTATCACATTGTGTATTCGGCAGTAAACAACCTAGAGAAACTACAAGAGGAGTGGAGAAGATGTTCAACAACTGGTTCCGTACAAACAAGGTGGCTATGGTGCTGCTTACGATCATTCGGGTATATGTTGGCTATCAATGGATAGAAGCCGGCTGGCATAAGCTCACGGGAGGATTCGATGCATCCGGGTTTTTGAACGGGGCCATCGCCAAGAGCGTCGGCGAGAACCCGACTGTCCAGTCGTGGTGGGCCAGTTTCCTTGAGCATGCCGCGCTGCCGAACGTAAGCTTCTTTAATGTCCTGGTTCCTTATGGTGAATTTTTGGTCGGCCTTGGCTTGATTCTCGGCACATTCACGACTTTCGCCGCGCTGATGGGGCTGGTGATGAACGCCTCGTATCTGCTCTCCGGCACGGTAAGCACGAACGTTCAATTGCTGCTCATGGAAGTTCTGATTATCGTCGCCGCTGCCAATGCCGGCAAGGTCGGTCTGGATCGCTGGGTGTTGAGCTACCTGAGAAGCCTCATTGGGAAGAAGAGCTCCACGGCGGCGTTGTAACCCTTCGCAGCTTCATTCAGATCACCCGCTTGGTTCACGTACAGCCGAAACGAAGCCGATCTCAATATGGACTCCATAAGGCCGAACCATACTGCTATCCTGATGCACACCCGCTGCAAGGACAACCTCTCGTTGTTCTTGCAGCGGGTGTTTGTTCTTTTCGAGACTTGCTGAATGCGGGGAAAATAAATAATAGAGGAATAGGAGGATTTGCATGAAAAATGTAGAAATTTCCCTCTTAAGCGTGTGAATATTTGGTGAAATCTTGCGCTGGAATTTTCGTGAAAGGGGCAATCGATGAAATGGCATTTTGCTCGGATTGTGGGCTTCCTGTTCAAGACGGGGAAACGCATGAATGTCAGGTTTTACCGGTCAAGGTTCAACCTGCAGCGACTGGAGGGGGGCAAGCGACAGGAATCGCGCTGGACAAGCATACGCTGCTCAACCTATTGCTTAACCCGAGGGCGGGCTTGTCTCTGGATTCAACGAAAGAAGCGCTTTATGGCTGGATCGGCATCGGGGGTTCCATCATTGGGTTTTTCTTGTGGGGGCTTGTCCTAAAGCTGAAGCTGATCTGGGCCTTCAAGGACAGCTTCGGAGGCTTGTTCGGCAATCCGGCGAAAGAGGTTCCGGTTGCATCGAATCTTCTGGTACTCGGCATTCTCTCACTTGCCACTTTTCTCGTTCTTCTGTGGATTCTGGGCAACTGGAAGGGAACGAAGAAGCTCAGCTTTCTGGACGCGATTGTAAAGCTTGGCGGAATGCAGCTTCTATCCGGTGCTGGTTTTGCCGTTGCTGCTCTTGTCGGTCTGGTCTGGCTGCCTGGCTCGTACCTGATCGTCAGCATCTGCCTTTTGTCGACCCTGCTCTTCACCATAACGGCTTCGCTGAAGCTGTTCGGGGTGGACGACCGGGATTATCTTCCGGTGCTCGGCGGGTTCTCGGTCGCTTACGTATTGGTGATGCTGATCGCCTCCAAGCTTTTGTTGAACGGACTGACCGGTCTCCTGCTCTAATCGGAATCAACATAGCGGGCACGCCAATCCAAAGAAGCCTCCTGACCACAATGTGGCCGGAGGCTTCTTTTTTCTCGTTCTGCCTTACTTGGCAGCTGCGTAGCGCTTGTTCACTTCGTCCCAGTTGATGAGGTTCCAGAAGGCGCCGATGTAGTCCGGACGCTTGTTTTGGAACTTCAGGTAGTAGGCGTGCTCCCAAACGTCGAGGCCAAGGATCGGTGTTTTGCCTTCGCTAAGCGGCGTGTCTTGGTTCGGGGTGCTCGTCACGGACAGCTTGCCGGCTTTGTCGACGACCAGCCATGCCCAACCGCTTCCGAAGCGGGTGGTAGCGGCTTTGGCAAAGTTTTCCTTGAACTTGGCGAAGCCGCCGAGTTCCGCATCGATCGCCTTGGCAATTTCACCGGTCGGCTCGCCGCCGCCGTTCGGGCTCAACACTTGCCAGAACAGCGTGTGGTTGGCGTGGCCGCCCCCGTTGTTGCGAACAGCGGTGCGGATGCTTTCCGGAACAGCGTCCAGATCGGCAACCAGCTCTTCGATGGATTTGGATTGCAGCTCAGGCGCGCTCTCCAGAGCGGCGTTGAGGTTGTTCACATACGTTGCATGGTGACGGTCATGGTGGATTTCCATGGTCAGTGCATCGAAGTGCGGTTCCAGTGCGTCGTTCGAGTAAGGCAGCGGTGGCAATTGATGTGCCATAATAGAATCCCTCCAACTATGTAAATTTAGGAATCAAGCGAACCATACCCTTATTATAAACAATTTTGCGTAGTGTTGCAAAAATCATTGACAAGCTCGAAAAGGTCAAGCCAGACGCTCGTTTTTTGCCTTCTCCACCGCCTCTTCACGATTGTTCACCTGCAGCTTCAGGTAGAGGGTCGAGATATAATTACGGATTGTTCCTTCCGACAGATGCAGCTGCTGCGCGATCTCTTTGTTGCGGAGCCCTTTGGTCAGGCTTCGAAGGATCTCGATTTCCCGTTCGGTTAACTCATACGAATTCGGGACCTTGCCCTTGCTCAGCTGTTGAAATAACGGATGGGCCACATCCGGCGAGAGAATGGTTCCACCGCTGTACAGAAGTCGAATGGTGGCGGCGAGCTCCTTCGGATGGATGGTTTTCAAGATATATCCTTCAGCTCCGAGTTGAAGTGCCTCGGAAGCAAGCGATAAGTCCTCGATCGAAGTAAGAAGCATGACCTTTCGGTCCGGCCACTTCTCCTTGATCGCTTTTGTCGCGGCGATCCCATCCATCTCCGGCATCATGATGTCCATCAGAACGATATCAGGGTTATGCTCCTCGCAGCGGGCAACCGCTTGCTTGCCGTTCTCCGCAACGAGCACCTCGAAATCCTGTTCCTCACCGAGCAGCAGCCTCAGACTCTCCCGAACGATCGGCTGATCATCCGCCAGAAGGACCTTGATCCTCTGTTCGCCCTCCTGCGAGGGATTGGGGATCGTGCAGGTGACCATCGTGCCGGCATCCGCTTGGGAATGGAGCTGAAGCCTGCCCTGCAAGGCGGCGAGACGCTCCTTCATGCCGCTCAGACCAAAGCCAACCTGCAGGGTATCCGTCCCCTTGCCGTTGTCCTCTACCTGCAGCATAAGCTGTGCCGGATCATAATGGAGGGAAACTTGAATCACGCTGGCCCTCCCGTGTCGGCTGGCATTGGTCAAGGCCTCCTGGAGGCAGCGAAGAAGCGTAAGCTTGGCCTGCTTCATCACCGGATAAGGCTCGCCCATCGTTCGGAACACGACCCTTATTCCCGTGCTTGTCATGAATTCATCGATGAGATGAAGAAGCGAACGATCAAGAGGCAAAGCCTCCTCCAGGGGATCCATCTGATGAACCTGACGGCGAATATCATCCAGTCCGGTTCGAGCAAGGGCCAGCATTCCTTGCAGTTTACTCTTGCCCTCATCGGAGGAAACAGAGGCTTTTAAAGTTTCCATCCCCAAGATGAGGGAAGTAAAGGAATGGCCAATCGTGTCATGGAGCTCGCGGGCCATGCGATAGCGTTCCTCCAGCAGCGTCATTCGCTCAATCTGCGAGGAATATTGCTCCAGGATCGTGTATTGCTCCTTGATCAAGGCGAGCTTTTGCTTAATGGCGTTGATGGCCTCTGCGCCCTTTTGCAAGAGAAAGCTCATTCCGTATAGAACGACCGCATCAAAGAGGCTCTGGCTGATCACTCCCGACGACAGCGATAACGGGATCGAACCTCCCGCGCTTATCACAAAGAATGCGACGGCAAGAGGCATCGCGTACCCATGTGCTCGTCCTTTAGCATAAAAGGCAATTGTAAAGAGGGCAGGCAGAAACAATCTCGTCAGGTCTAACTCATAGGCAAGGTAGAGTGACAATCCTCCGGCCAGTAGAAGTTCAGTGAGCAGATAGCTTTCATAGCGGCCTTTTATGAATAGAAAGGGGATTACGTTCGCAAGGACAAGGGGGACGAACACCGCCCAAAAAGGAAAGGCGGGATTGTCCTCATACATGAACAGGATGACGGCGACTACCCACACGATCCGAAGGGCGAGCAGCGTCCAATCCTGCCAGGACCACCGCTTTATGAAGGGCATAGGGACAACTCCGATCTCATTCTTCTTGTCACAGCAGGTTGTGACGGTTTGTCACTCGGCTTCATGACAAGGGATTTGGTAGGGTGAAGCTGGCTGAGATGGATCCTTCAAGAATACGGGAATTATATCTCATCCCATTTGCTATGAAAAGGAGTGCTTGCCGTGCTGCTGCAAATCCGCGAGCTCACAAAGAGGATAGGACCCAAGACAATTGTGGACGGGGTTACCCTTTCGATGGACAAAGGAGAGATTCTCGGCCTTCTCGGTCCGAACGGGGCGGGGAAGACAACCACGATCCGCATGATCGTCGGCCTCATGGCACGATCGGGAGGTCAGGTGCAGATTGAGGGGATTGATCCGCAAGAACAGTTTGAGCAAGCGATGAAGCATGTCGGTGTCATAGTGGAGAATCCAGATCTCTACAAGTATTTATCAGGCTATGACAACCTGATTCACTTCTCCCGCATGACACCGGGGATCCCTGAGGGGAGGATACGGGAGATTATCGCCTTGGTTGGATTGGAGGACCGCATTCACGAAAAGGTGGCCGCTTACTCGCTTGGCATGCGGCAGCGATTGGGTCTTGCCGTCGCTCTGGTTCATAAGCCTTCCCTGCTGGTGCTAGATGAACCGACCAATGGGCTTGATCCAGCCGGCATCCGGCAGCTGAGAAGCCATCTGAAGCAGTTGGCCCACGAGGAGGGGGTCGGCATCATGATCTCCAGTCATCTCATGTCCGAGATGGAGCAGATGTGCGATCGGGTCGCCATTTTGCAAAGAGGAAAGCTGGTCGGTGTCCAAAAGGTTGGAGAGATGCGCGATGGCGATGAGGCCCTTGTTGAATTCGAGGTGGACCAGCCGGATCTGGCGGTACAGCTTCTTCAAACGATCATGACCGGCCATGAGATCAAGGCGGACCCGCCTACTGTTCAATTGCGGCTGTCCAAGGCGAGCATTCCCGAGATAAGCCGAAGGCTGATGGAGGCGGGCATTCAAGTGTACGGGGTGAACGTAAGGAAACCAACACTGGAAGACAAGTTTATGGAGATGACAGGAGGAGAGGCTCAATGATTGCACTCATTCGCAACGAAAATATGAAGATCTACAAACGAAAGCGCACGTGGGTGATGGTGGCCATCGCTCTCCTGTATGTCCTGCTGCAAATCGTGAACCTGAAATCGACGGACAGCCATGCTTCGAATGACTGGAGAATCCAACTGGAACAGGAAAATGTGCAGCTCAGCAAGGAAGCAGCGGAACCGGATGCCTTGAAGGTGGAAGTTATCCAGGCCGAGAAGCACAGGCTGTTGAATGAGTACCACCTGGACCACAACATCCCGCCGGGTTCTCATGGGGGCAGCTTTGCCGTGGATCAGGTGCGCAACATTCTGTTTGCCTCCTCCCTCATCGCCATCATTCTTGCGGGGGAGATCATGGCTGCTGAGTTCGTCTCGGGTACGATCAAGCTGCTGTTAACCCGCTCCGCGAGCCGCACCAAAATCTACCTGTCCAAGTACTTCGCGATCCTTCAATTCGGGTTGCTGCTCTCGGCAGCGGCGGTTGTGGTGTCCGTTCTCTTGGGCGGATTTCTCTTCGGCTTCGATGACCTGTTCGGCTATACCCTCTACGTCAAGGATCAGATGGTTCACGAGGCCCCTACCTTGTTGTCTTTAGTGGCGGCTTACTTCTTAAATCTTCCTTTCCTGCTCATCGCGGTTACGCTCGCCTTCATGATATCCGCCGCTTTTCGCAGCGTTACCTTCTCCATCGTCATTTCGCTCCTCCTCTCGGTGGCGGGCTTTGTCCTCTCCATAGCGATGGAAGGATGGGCCTGGACGAAATATTTCGTGTTCTCGCAAACGGACTTCACTCCCTTTTTCTATGGAAACCCTTCGGTAGAGGGAGTCACAGCGGGATTTGCGCTGGTTTTGATCGCGCTCCATTTGGCAGTCATGCATTTGGTTTCCTACCCTATGTTTGTGAAGCGAGATGTAGTTTAAGTGAGAGGAGAGAGGATCGGATGAAGAGAGGAAGGGGCCTTTGTCTTCTAGCTCTGCTGCTGCTCGTCACGGCTTGTGGAGCCAAGGAAGAAACAGCCTCAAAGAAGCTGAACCTGCCGGCAGAGGGACTGACGAAATTGGTGATTGCCCATCGAAATGGAGACATCCATCTAGTAGGCAATCCCGACCTGGATACCATCGAAGTGTCTGCCGAGATTAAGGCCAAGGGGATCAAAATGGAGAAGCTGACACTTGAGCTGGAAGCAAGGGAGGAGACCGCTTATTTGGATGCGCGGTTTCGGGGTCAGTTCCTTGCCAGCGGATCGGGAACGGTCGATCTGGAGATTGCGATACCCGAGCGGTTTATGGTGGACATAGAGTCGCATCGGGATGGAGAGATCCGCATCTCGGATCTGTCCTCCAGTGCCAAGATCGCCAATATCAATGGTCGTATTGAGGTGGTCAACCTGGCAGGAGCTCTCGAAGTGGACAACCGGGATGGAGATGTTACGGTTCGCGACATCGGTTCGGACGTGGAGATTGCCAATGTCAATGGTCACCTTGTGGTGAATCAGGTTCGCGGCTCTGCTAAGATCGAGCTCGGAGACGGAAGCTTGGAGCTTGACAATGTGGAAAAGGATGTGACACTGTCCCAGTCGGGTAACGGGAAGGTTACCATCGGCGAGGTGAAGGGCAAGCTTACGCAAAGGAAATAAAAGCGGGTGTCTTACCACACTCAAAACACACAAAACACGCTCAGAACAAAGCACTCAAAAAATGGGGGTTGCTGCATTCCGGGACATGCATAATAATGGTGGAGGCCCCCCTTTGAGCGTGTGCGCATATGCCGTCAGACCCGGATTACCTGCATGTGGATAAGCGATGCAGGGATTCCGAACCGATCCGCAGGGGCAAAAACCGAGAAAAATGATGAAAGCGGTTAATATTAAGCGCTTTCACGAGCAATACGGTGAAAAGTTAATGAATTTTTAAAATTTCCTCCTGAAACAGAAGTAATTTGCGTCATTTTGTCGTAATATATAGGAGGTACCGTATCTCATTTCTTCTGGGGAGAGACCTGCATGATCATTCGTTCTTTTCGGCTGTCGGATTATTTATACGTAAACCGGCTGCTGGCTGAAGCCCTGACCGAAGCCTGTTATGAAGAGACGAGCCAGGCGCTCGCTCGGCAACTGTCCTATGACAGCGAGCTCGTTCTGGTGGCGGAGGAAGGCCAGGACCTCCTGGGAGTCATCATTGGCACAATCGACGACAACCGAGGCTACTACTATCGTTTGGCCGTCGATCCGCTCCACCGTCGCAAAGGAATTGGCAAGGAGCTTATCTGCACGCTGGAGAAACGCTTCCATCATCGAAATGTAAGCGATATTCTGATCGCGGTGGACGAGCACGGAGGAGCACAGGAGCTGTCCGTCTTCGACGCGGTAAGAACCTTTGACCGCTTTTTGCCGAAGGGAAGGATGGCGCTGAGCATCGCAAGCGCGAACTGACCGCCTGTTACCTTTTGAAAGCATATCGGCCCGCATGTTGGCGTGCCGGTGTGCTTTTCTTGTATACTGGAGCAAAGAGAGAGAAAGAGGCCGGTTCCATGAACGAATCCGACGTGGTTGTCATCAAAAGCTTTAAACATAACGGTCACCTCCATCGCATGTGGCTCGAGAATCGGCGTGTGCCGGATGAGCTGCTGCACCCGAGCCATGCCCAGGAACAGATGGTGGTGACGGTCAACTGCCGTACCAAAATCGTCGAGGCTGCCGGCAGCGAGTGGTTCAGTCGGAGCCCAGGAGTGACCTTTTTCATCCCGGGGGTATGGTACAACATTGTGGCCCTGATTGAGAACGGAGGAGTGCGCTACTACTGCAACGTCGCTTCTCCGCCCTATATGTACGGCAACGTCATTACGTATATCGACTATGACCTTGACCTGATCGTCACCCCGAGCGGCGAACGCATCGTGGTGGATCAGGATGAATACGAACGGCATCGCCAGAGCTATCATTACTCGCACATCGTGGAGCGAAAGGTTCGCGAAGGGCTCCGCCAGCTCACCGAGCGGGCGGACAGCCGCCTGGCTCCCTTTGATAGCGAGCAGGTGCTCGTGTATTACGACTGGTGGAAGAAACGGTGGGGAGACGAAGCATGAAGGAAATCATCGTCTATACCGACGGGGCCTGCTCCGGTAATCCCGGGCCGGGAGGCTGGGGGGCGGTCCTGTTTTATGGAGAGCATCAATTGGAGCTGTCCGGCGGCGAGCCGCACACGACCAACAATCGAATGGAGCTGCTCTCCGTCATCGAAGCCCTCTCCAAGCTGAAGGAGCCTTGCAAGGTGAAGGTACACAGCGACTCTGCCTATTTGGTCAACTGCTTCCAGCAAGGCTGGTACCGCGGCTGGATGAAGAACGGCTGGCTCAACAGCAAGAAGCAGCCGGTGGAAAATCAGGACCTATGGAAACGGCTGCTCGCGTTGAAGGATATCCATCAAATCGAGTTTGCCAAGGTGAAGGGCCACAGCGATGACCGCTGGAACAATCGCTGCGACGAGCTGGCCCGTGCGGCTGCCAAGAGTGCGGCCGCTCGATAGAATGTGATCGATCTGATTGGAAGTAACTGATAATGAAGGAGGCGAGACCAATCGCCGTTACGCTCAACTTAGACGCGCCTGCCGGGGATTGGCTTCGCTTACGAGAAGAAATACGCGCCGCCGCCTCCAGCCTCGGCATAGACAAGATCGGCTTTGCACTCGCCGATCCTTTTCTTACGCTCAAGGATCGCTTGATTCAGCGTCGCGAGAACGGCTACGATTGCGGTTTTGAGGAGAAGGACATCGACAAGCGCACGCACCCGGAGCTGCTGTTCGATGCCCCTCTCTCGATCATCGCCATCGCCGTCGCTTACCCGACGCGACTCCCGGATCCGCCTCGCTCCGAGCCTGGAGCCTCCCGAGGCATCATGGCGAGATCCGCTTGGGGGCTGGATTATCATACCGTGCTTCGCGATCGCCTCGGCAAGCTGGAGGCATATATCCGCGAGCGCATACCGGAAGCCCGGATGGAAAGCATGGTCGATACCGGCGCGCTATCGGATCGGGCGGTTGCCGAACGGGCCGGAATCGGGTTCGCAGGCAAGAACTGCTCGATCATCACACCAGAGTTCGGCTCTTATGTCTACCTGGGAGAGATGATCACGAATCTTCCCTTTGCACCGGACGAGCCTCTGGAGGACGGCTGCGGCGACTGCACGCTCTGCCTCGACGCATGTCCGACCTCGGCGTTCGTGAAGCCGGGGGTCTTGGATGCAAACCGGTGTCTGTCCTTTCTTACCCAATCGAAGGACGAGATCCCGGACGAGTTCAAAGACAAGATGGGCAATCGGCTCTATGGCTGTGATACCTGTCAGATCGTCTGCCCGAAGAACAAGGGCATGAACTGGACGCATCACGAGGAGCTCGCCCCGGACCCCGAGCTGGTAAAGCCGCTGCTTGAACCGCTGCTCACCATCGGCAATCGCGAGTTCAAGGAGAAGTTTGGCAGCGGGGCTGCCGCTTGGCGCGGCAAGAAGCCGATCCAGCGGAACGCCCTGCTCGGGCTCGGCAAGTTCCGCGACCGAAAGGCTTTGCCGCTTGTGGCACAGGTGCTGGCCGAAGACCCGCGCCCCGACATTCGGGCTACCGCTGTGTGGGCCCTCGAACGAATGGGGGGGCCGGAAGCTCTGGAAGCACTGGACCGCGCCGTGCTTCATGATTCCGAGGAATTAGTTCGGAAGAGGGCGGCTGAATCGCTTGCCCGGCTGAAAAGTGAGTAAAACAAACGGCCTCGGCCGTCGATAGTAGTAGAGTAGGGGTTCTCATGCCTCAGAAGGATCGTACCTTTTATCAGAAAGCCGGGTGACGCACACACATGAAATACGTCAGTCTTGATTCCGTAGAACCCGGACAGTATTTGGGCAAAACCATCTTCGCCGGCAGCGGAGCGGTGCTTCTTGCCGAAGGGGTCCAACTGACAGTTTATATGATCAATACGCTGCGCCGAATCGGGGTTTCCATGCTGTACATCCAGGAACCCCTCTTTGAAGATGCCGTCTATGAGGATCCAGTGTCCGAAGAGAACAAGCGGCTTGTCATGCACCGGCTGGGAGACGCGATGGAGGCGATTCGGTCGGGCAAGGACTTCTCGACCCGTGCCGTCGGCGTCAGCATCGACAAGCTGTTGGAGGACATCTCCCAAAATACCGAGGTGCTCTTGCAGCTCTCCGATATCCGGACCCATGACAATGCCCAGTTTGTCCATGCCTTGAATGTGGCGACCATCAGCGCGCTCATGGGCGTGAACATGGGCTACAACCAGGTGCAATTAAAGGAACTGACCATCGGAGCGCTTCTTCACGATATCGGCAAGGTGGAATCCATCACGGACGACGAGTCGTCCGATCCGAAGGTGCATCATACATGGCGCGGCTTCGACCTGCTGAAGTCGAAGCGGGAATTCAGCCTGCTGATTGCCCATGCCGCCTTCCAGCATCACGAGCGGCCAGACGGCTTGGGAATCCCTCGCGGGCTGACGGACGACCAGATTCATCCCTATGCCAAAATCGTCAAGGTGGCGAACACCTATGACAATCTTTTGTATCAGGATACGGCGGTGCGCATGCTGCCCCATGAGGCGTGTGAGCGGATGCTGGCGATGGCGGGGACGGAGTTGGACCACGAGGCGCTCGTTCAATTTATGCGCATCATTTCCATCTATCCGACTGGAATTTCAGTACGGCTTTCGTCCAAGGAGGTCGGTGTCGTAGTCGGGCAGCATCGGGGACTGCCGGGACGCCCGATCGTTCGCATCGTAAGGCAGGAGTTCGACGGCGAAGTGGACACCAAGGAAGTGGATTTGGCCAAGCACACGACCCTGTTCGTCGAATCCGTCCTTCAATAAAGAGGAAATGCCGAACCGCAAAAAGCGGTTTGTTCCCCATTTGGGGACATGGTATCATGGAGAAGGTTTTGATTCTTGGAACGAGGTGGAGTGGAACGTATGAACAGTGTATGGGACTGGCTGATTCCTGTCCTCACCCTGATCGTCGGCCTCATCGTAGGCTTTATCGTCGGGGTTTATTACTTGAGGAAGCAAATGGAGAAGATGCAGAGCGATCCGGATTTGCTGCAAAAGATGGCCAAGCAAATGGGCTATAACATGAACCGCCAGCAGCTTGCCAAGGCTCAGCAAATGATGAAGCAAGGCGGCGGCAAAAACCCGGGCATGAAACCGCCTGGCCGCGGCGGCAAGTTTAAATAAACCGATCGGGGAAGACCCGGCAAGCGAGGGGGAGAGCGTCATTCCATCGAAGCAGCTTCGCAATGAGAAGGTAGCGGAAAACCGGGAGAAGATCGAGGAGCATGTTCGCGAGATCCTCCGGCTGATCGGGGAGGACCCGGACCGGGAGGGCTTGCTCGACACCCCGGCCCGCGTCACGCGGATGTACGAGGAGATTTTTGCTGGCTACGGCCAGAATTACGAAGAGATTCTCGGCGTCAGCTTTGATGAGAACCACGAGGAGCTTGTCGTGGTCAAGGACATCATCTACTACAGCCAGTGTGAGCACCATATGGCGCCGTTCTTCGGCAAGGTGCACATCGGCTACATTCCAAGCGGCAAGATCGCCGGACTGAGCAAGTTTGCTCGTTTGGTCGACGCGGTAACAAGCCGACTGCAGGTTCAGGAACGCATTACCTCGGAGATCGCCGACATCCTCATGCGCGTCTTGAAGCCGCAGGGAGCCATTGTCGTCGTGGAGGGAGAGCACCTGTGCATGTGCTCGCGCGGTGTGAAGAAGTACGGAAGCAAGACGGTCACGTCGGGCGTTCGGGGGATCTTCCGCCGCGATGTCGCGCTGCGAACGGAATTCATGTCCCTCATCAAGGAATAACCCAACACCCAGAAACACCCTTGTACAGGAAGCAGAAGGGCCGTTTGCCCGTTCTGATTCATCCTGATGCCGGGGTGTTTTTTACGTGCGGCTTCTTTTGAAGAAGCTAAGGAAATGTGAAAATAAGCACGAGTAGTGGTTGACGCTCCTTGCAAGAAACTGGTACTATCAACATATGAATAATTGATCATATGATGCAGATATTGGAGGGGCCTCATGAAACCAATCATTGAGTTCGTTCATGTCGTGAAGGAATATGGGGTAGGGGAGGGAGTCTTTCGCGCACTTGATGATGTAAGTTTTGTCATCCAGGAAGGTGAATTTGTCGTTATTCTTGGGCCGAGCGGGGCGGGGAAATCAACGGTTCTTAATCTCCTCGGAGGGATGGATCGAGCATCCAGCGGTGAAATCCGGATCAAGGATCAGAATATCGCCGGATATTCGGAACAGCAATTGACAGAGTATCGGGCGAAGAACGTTGGCTTTGTCTTTCAATTCTACAACCTGATCCCGACGTTGACGGCGTGGGAGAATGTTGCCTTGACCAAAGAAATATCCGGGGAATCGCTTGATGCTGACGAAGTGCTGGCATCGGTGGGGCTTGCTCCGCACCGCAATCAATTTCCTTCCCAGCTTTCGGGGGGCGAGCAGCAGCGCGTTGCAATCGCAAGGGCAATCTGCAAGAATCCCGCTATGCTTCTCTGCGATGAACCAACAGGGGCGCTCGATTCCGAAACCGGGACAGCCATCCTCACCCTGCTGCAAAAACTGAGCCGGGAAGAGGGGAAGACCGTTATCATCGTCACGCACAATTCCTCATTGGCGAAAGCTGCTGACAAGGTAATCTCCATTCGCAATGGAAAGGTGCATTCGGTCGAGATTCATGAAGAGCCTCTGGCTGTCAGCGAGGTGAGGGAATGATGCTGCTGCGGAAAATGCTGCGCGATATGCGCCGCGGCAAGATGCAGTTTGTGTCCATCTTCCTCATGTCCTTTCTGGGCGTATTTATTTATACCGGAATCGGGGGAGAGTGGTATGGGTTACAGAAAGCTGCGGACAACTTCTACCAGGAAACTCATTTCGCAGATGCTTGGCTATACGGCCAAGGGTTCTCGGAGAAGGATGCGGAAGCGGTAAGAAAGATCAACGGCGTTACTCGGGTCGAACCGAGACTCTCCCTCAAGACCATTGGAGAGCAGTTTGATAACAAGCCCGTCATCACCCTGCTGGTTACGGAAAACCCGATGATATCGAAACCCAAACGAATTCGTGGGGATTCCTTTTCATCGGCAGAGGACGGGGTCTGGATCAGTGATCGCTTTGCGGAAGCAAAGGGTCTGCAGCCTGGTGATTCGTTAACCTTGTCTTACGAAGGAAAGGCATTTACGAAGATGATCCGGGGGACCGTGATGAGCCCGGAATACGTATCTTCATCGGCCAGCGGGGACCTTACACCGAATTTCAACAATTTCGGATACGCGTATTTACCGGCTGCCTCGCTGCCAATATCGGGGGAACTGCCTGCGACGGAGCTGCTTCTCGATACGGAGCGAACCGATTCCGTCCGGCTGGAGGCAGAGATCGCCGATGCGCTTGGCGGAACGTACAGTGTTTTTCTGCCGCGATCCCGCTTTGAGAGCTACACTCAATTCCAGAATGAGGTTCAGCAGCACCGGGCGATGGGTTCGGTCTTTCCTCTTGCCTTCCTCGCCATTGCGCTCCTTACGATTCTCACCACGATGACCCGCATGGTCAACCTCCAACGCATTCAGATCGGAACGCTTAAGGCAATCGGATTTTCCAGGCGGAGGATTCTCCAGCATTATGTTTCCTACGGATTCTGGCTGTCTCTTGTCGGCGCCCTGCTTGGGACACTGCTCGGGCCCTTGACCCTACCGCGCTTGTTCTACCCCTCCATGTCAGCCTATTATACGCTCCCTCGGTGGGGAGCGGCCCAATCCCCACTCTTCTACGGAATGGCAGTTATGACCGTATTGGCTGCCACCCTGACCACCTATCTCGCATGCCGGGAACTCCTTCAAGGTACGACGGCGGAGGCGCTTCGGCCGAAGGCACCGCGTGCTGTGAGGCGAGGGTGGCTGGAAAAGGTCTTGTTGCGGCGGAACGCCGGTTTCAACACTCGATGGAATGTTCGTGACATGAGCCGCAGCCGCATCCGTTCGCTGATGGCAGTGGTCGGGGTTCTTAGCTGTACGGCGCTGCTCGTCTGCGCCTTCGGCATGCGAGACAGTGTGAATGACGTGAAGACCTGGCAATACGAAGAGATCAATCGCTTCGCCACAAGATTAACCGTTGAAGAGAAGGCGACATCGGAGCAGATTGCGGCCGCACAGGAGGCCGTTAATGGTGAGGCGATCATGGAGAGCCCGGTCGAGCTGAGGGTGAAAGGAGTCAAAAGCTCCGGGCTTGCTTCGATTACCGATCAGGTGACCCTGATCGGCGGGACAGATGCTTCCCGCCATGAAATGAAGTTCCCCGCAGACGGAATATCGATTAGCTATAAGTTGGCCAATAAATTGAATGTGCAGAGTGGAGATGAGGTCGAGTGGCATCTGTATGGCCAGGAGGAGTGGACATCCTCCACGATCTCAGCGATCTACCGAACGCCTGTCGCGCAAGGGATTACGATGTCACGCACCTATTATGAGCAGCAAGGATATGATTTTCGTCCTACCTCCTTGCTAACGGCCGAACAAGCAGGCGGGACCTTTCCAGGCATCGCCTCCCTATGGGCAAAGTCTGATTTGATTGCAGGCTGGGACAAGATGACCGATTCGATGTACATCATGGTCTATCTGCTGATCTTCTTTGCGGTGCTGCTCGCCCTCGTTGTTCTCTATCATTTGGGGCTGTTGTTCTTCACGGAGAAGGAAAGGGAGCTGGCCACGCTCAAAGTGATCGGGTTTTCATCGAATCGGATTCGCGGCCTGTTGTTGACCCAGAACATTTGGCTGTCCTTGCTTGGGATTCTTCTTGGCATTCCAACGGGAATCGGTCTATTGGCCATGATGATCAAAACGGCGGGCGACTCCTTTGACATGATGATCGTCATTCAAGCGAGATCCTATCTGTTCAGTGTCTTCCTAACTTTGATCGTTTCCGTTACCGTCAATCGGATGTTTTCTGGAAAAATCCGCAACGTGGATATGGTAGGTTCTTTGAAAGGGGTCGATTGACCTGCGCAGGCCTGTGAACTCCCTCGGGGGATAACAGCAGAGGGAGCCTTTCGTCATTCTTGATGACGAGGCTCCCTCTCTTTAGGAGATGGATCAGTATGGGTGCCACTTGACCTGCCGCGCTGTGACGAACCGCTCGTTGACATGCGGCCAATTGACGACGTTCCACCAGGCTTCCACATAGTTGGGTCTCTCGTTCTTGTATTTTAAGTAATAGGCATGCTCCCACACGTCGAGGGCGAGGAGGGGGATGACATCCCATTGGGAAAGATCCTGATGCTTCTCTGCCTGAAGAATCTCCAGTCGGTGGCTTCGCGGGCTCCACACCAGAATGGCCCAACCGCCGCCCTCCACCTTCTCGGCAGCTTGGCTGAAATGCTTTTTGAATGCCTCGAAGCTCCCGAAGTCCCGATCAATCTGAGCGGCGAGGGCACCGGTCGGCTTGCCTCCCCCCTGCGGGCTCATGATATTCCAGAAAAGCGTGTGCAGGTAGTGGCCGGCTCCGTTGAAGGCGGCTTCCCTTTCCCAATGCTTGATCAGGGAGAAATCGCCGGTTTCCCGCGCTTTCTTCATCTCCAGCTCAGCCTTGTTTAATCCGTCTACATACGCTTTATGGTGAATGTCATGATGAAGCTGCATGGTCTTGGCGTCGATGTAGGGCTCCAGTGCATTGTAGGGGTAAGGGAGAGGGGGCAACGTATGTCCGCCGATCGGAACCGGGGGTTGATCGGGAACCGTCGGCCTTGCCCATACGCCTTCGGCAGCCGTTGTCCAGGCTCCGGAACTTTCCTTTACGCGAAACGATGCTTCATCGGCTTTTTGGGCATAGGGGGCAAGCCGATCCGCATAAGCCGTCGAATCCCGGACCAACTGAGCAATGATCTGCAAGGGGGGCGGCTGATTCGACCAGTCGGAGTGCAGAGCGCGGTCACGGCTTATCCCCGATACTTGTTCCAGCTGGGACAGAAGCTCAGAGGATTGGGCGAGGGCATGGGAGAGAAGGCCGGGCGCCCAATCCTTCTCATCCCCGGCAGCCGATAGGAATGGATCGTCAGGGGCATGGAAATCATCGGGCGGAGTGGTTTCCCGGCGAAGCCATTGATCGGCGGTCCACTCGCTCTGAGCCAGCACCTCCGCCCATCGGTCGAGCCAGACGGCGATATCCGGTGTAGTAGGCGGTGCAAGCGAACGGGCCGCTTGCAGATGCTCGCGCTCTCGAGCTTTCCAGTCGCGGAGGCTTTTCAGAAGGTGAGACGAGGTCAAGGCATTGGTGGAGGAACCCGACATGGGAGACACAGCTCCTTTCAATTTGAAATTCTTCCTATATGCTTATTCGAATCTAGACTGGCTTATGATGGGACCCCTTCGGTTCTTCCGGCAATCGGTTTGGTTTGAATGAAACACGCTCTGGCGGAGAGGGAGAGGCTGGTTTATACTAAAATGGTACAACGTTTCATTCTCTGAAACGAAGGAGAGAACGCGATGACGACGGATGATTCCAAATTGACGGTTCGAGCCGTTGAACGTGCACTGGATGTGCTGCTATGCTTCACCCATGACAGTGATCTCAGCCTGACGGAGCTGTCCGCTCGCGTGGGCTTACATAAGAGTACCGTGCACCGCCTCCTGGCTTCTCTGGAAGGGAAGGGCTTTGTTCGGCGCGACCCCGCCTCGGAGCGGTACCGCCTGGGGTACCGCATGTGGGAGCTGTCGGCCAATTTGTCTCAGGACGACGAGCCGGGAGCGATTGTGCTGCCGGAGATGGAGAGGCTGCGCGACCGCCTGGGTGAGACGATCAGCTTGTACGTGCGCGACGACCTCGAGAGGATTCGCGTGCAGGCGGTACAGAGCAACCAGGCCATTCGCCGGGTGGCTCCGATCGGGCTGAGGCTGCCGCTTCACCTGGGGGCTTCCGGCAAGGTTCTCGTTGCCTTCGGGGAGCCGGAGCTTGCGCAGCATTTGTTCGCCCAAGAAGTATGGGCGGACGAGGAACAGCGAGAGGCCTTCGAACAGCAACTGAAGGAGGCCAAGCAGAACGGCTTCGCAACGAGCCTGGAGGAGCGGGAGGCGGGAGCCGCGGCAATTGCCGTCCCGATCTTCAATCGGGCCCATCGGCTGGTAGCGGCCCTTGCGGTTTCGGGACCCGTCAGCCGGCTCACTCCGGACAAGATGCTGGAGGATGTTCCGGAGATTCTGGATGCGGCAGGACGAATGGGAAGCATGCTAAAGCCCTAAAGCGAGCTCTAGAGCGAGTTTGCCTACACGCTCCAACAGACGCTGGGGATGGTGAAACGGGAGAATAGCTCCTGCAATTTGAAACGGACAAGGATTAGAATCGGTGACAAATGTCACGAATTCTCCCTTGTTCGTTTTCTTTTTTCCAGGAAAGGAAAGAAAAAGGGGTGAACTCTTTATCTTATTAGTGAAATAACGTCATTTTATCTGACAAATCATGAAGTTTTCAATTGTCCTTTCTCCGCTTTGCTGGTAAAATCACAATAATATTTCGCTTTTGATCAGGATGAGGGGGAGTCGGACGTGGTGAAAAAGGGTTTGATGTTAGCTTTTGTCGGAATGCTGGCCCTGTCGGTTTCGGCATGCGGGAAGGGTGCTTCAGGGGATGTCTACAAAATTGCCACCGATGCGAACTATGCTCCGATGGAGAGCATGGACAAGGACAAGATCGTCGGTTTCGACGTCGATTTCCTCGATGCGGTGATGAAGCAGGCGGGACTCAAGTACAAGCTGACAAACACGGGCTGGGACCCGATGCAGGAGTATGTGAAGAAGGGTGACTATGACGCCGGTGTATCGTCGGTCTCGATCACCGATGAGCGCAAGCAATCCTATGACTTTTCGTTGCCCTATTTCGAATCGACCAACATGATTCTCGTCAAGGAAGGCAGCGATATCAAGAGTGCCCTTGATCTAAAAGGCAAGAAAGTGGCCGTGCAAAGCTCTACCACGGCGGACACCCTGATGACGGAGATTATGGGAACCGGCAACACGGACCTGAAAAAATACGAATCCAACACGCTCGCCTTCCTTGAGCTCGACAAGGGCGGGGTTGACGCCGCCGTTGCGGATATCGCCATCGTCAAGGAATATGCGAAGAACAACCCGACTAAAAAGTTTGTGTTGGTGGAGGACAAGGAGAACTTCGGAGCGGAATTCTACGGTATTCTCTATCCGAAAAACAGCGAGCTAAAGGCCAAGCTGGACCCGGCCATTCAAGCGATTATCGAGAACGGCAAGTATGCGGAGATTTATAAGAAATGGTTTGGAGAAGAGCCGAATACAGCGGTTCTTACCGGTGCTAAATAGGTAGGGAACCTCCGGTATCGCCGGAGTCATGCCCCATGAATCCGTCTTAAGCCCCGCCGCCAGCGGGGCTTTTGCAGAGGAAGGAAGAGTCCACCGCATGTTTGAGGATTTCCGTTTTGATATCATCCTGGATTACGTCCCCCTGGTGCTCAAGGGAGCGCTGCTCACGGTAGGGCTGTCCGCCGCCTCGATCCTGCTTGGCTCCATTCTGGGTCTCGGCATCGGCTTCGGCAAGATGTCTCGCCATTGGTACCTTCGCTGGCCGGCTGTCTGCTATGTGAACTTTTTTCGCGGTACTCCGCTTTATGTCCAGATCTTGATGGTGCATTTCGGCCTAATTTACTTCTTGCTCGGCACCACCAATTCCATCATCGCCGCGATTACCGCCCTCTCGCTCAACTCGGCTGCCTATTCCGCTGAGATCTATCGTGCCGGCATTCAGTCGATCGACAAGGGCCAGACGGAGGCGGCTCTTTCGCTTGGCTTGACCGGAAGGCAGACCATGCGTCACATCATCCTGCCGCAAGCGGTGAAGAGGATGATTCCCGCCTTCGGCAACGAATTCATTACGCTGGTGAAGGATTCGTCTCTCATCGCGATCATTGCCGCTCCGGAAATCATGTATTGGTCCAATGCCATGAGGTCGCAATATATGCGCATCTGGGAGCCTTACCTGACGGCTTCCCTCGTGTATTTCATCCTTACGTACTCCCTTAACAAGCTCCTCCTCTACATCGAAAGGAAGGTGTAACGATGGAGCCGATCATTCAGGTTCGCAGCTTGAAGAAAACCTTCGGAGCGAATGTCGTGCTGCAAGATATCAACGTAGACGTACTTCCGAGCGAGGTTGTCGTCGTCATCGGCCCGTCCGGCTCGGGCAAATCGACCTTCCTGCGCTGTCTCAATCTGCTGGAGGAGCCAAACGGCGGGGAGATCATCATCGACGGAGAATCTCTGATGGACAAGCGGACTAGCATTGCCGCGATTCGGTCCGAAGTCGGGATGGTGTTTCAGCAGTTCAACCTGTTCCCGCACAAGAGGGTAATCGAGAACATCATCCTGGCTCCCATGCTCGTGCGCAAATGGTCGGAAGCACAGGCGCGGGCGAAGGGCATGGAGCTGCTGGAGAAGGTCGGCCTGGCAGAAAAGGCGGAAGCCTACCCTCCTTCGCTTTCGGGTGGGCAAGCCCAGCGGGTAGCCATTGCGCGGGCGCTGGCCATGGAGCCGAAGATCATGCTGTTTGATGAACCGACCTCGGCGCTCGATCCCGAGATGGTGGGCGAGGTGCTGGGGGTGATGCAGCAGCTGGCGCGGGAAGGCATGACCATGGTTGTGGTGACGCATGAGATGGGGTTCGCCCGTGAGGTGGGCGACCGTGTGCTGTTTATGGAGCAAGGCTTTGTCGTGGAGGAAGGCTCCCCGGCCGAAGTATTCGGGAACCCGAAGCAGGAGCGCACCCGAGCATTTTTATCGAAGGTTTTGTAAGGCTAGAGGTAGAGGAAGCAATAGAGGAATGGACTACCTGGAGCAATGAGCTCAAGGTGGTCTATTTTTTGTTTCATGCAAGGAATTATTATTTTTATTTATTAACTATATTTTTAGAGGAATTATCGCATATATTGTCGAAATTGTGAACAAGGGCACTAATCACCATGAATAGTCATTCCAAGGAGGACGAGAAATGCTCCGTTTCATTCGAAAGTACCGAATCTTGCACGTGGCTCTCTTTGCAATCTTGCTGCAAATCTGGCCGACAGGGGGATGGATAGCGGAACGTGTTCAAGCAAGTCCGATTTCAAATGGATTTACGACCGTAAGCTATGAACCTCTCCCGACGCAGCCAATGAATGATGCTGCCTACGGAAACGGCGTATATGTAGCCTTAGGGTATTACGGGAATTTGGTTCGATCGACAGACGCGGATCACTGGGAGTGGGTCAAAACCCCGCAGGATGTGAATTACAGCGGGGTTGTTGATCCAGGGCAGTTCCACTTTCAAGGGGTAAGCTTTGGAAATGGACTCTTTGTTGCAGTCGGCTCCGATGGGGTCATTCTTACCTCGACCGACGGTCTGCAATGGACCCAGCGCTCCTCGGGGGTTTCCACGACCATTCAGACGGTTCGCTATTTGACGTTTCATGAAGAAACGAAATTCTATGCCTTAACGCAGGGAAAATACCTGACTTCACCGGATGGAGTGAGCTGGACTCCCCACATTCCGACGGGCCTGCCGGCAGACAAGATTTTGAATAAGATTACGGTTGGAAATGAGGAAACTCGCCTCGCCTTTGGGGCAACGGATATGCGGATTTATTCCACGACCGACGGAACCCAGTGGAAGGTAAGTCAACCGCTCACACCAGATGGATTTCCGGGCAGCTTTATCAATATGGTGACTTGGATGAAGGATCGTTATTATATTTCCGATTCGAGTTCCTACGTGTGGACTTCCACAGACCTGACCACCTTTACCCTCGCCGGCAGCCCGTTTAAACAGAGCGCAAGCGAGTATGGAACACAGGTGTTTCACGGCTTTTACGACGAAGGCACGTTCTATCTGTTCGGTCATCAGGGAGCCTACGGATACGGGGCTGTCTTTACGTCGACTGACGGCGTGTCCTGGACCCTGCAGCCCTTCAAGAGTTCCTTTGTTGCGCAAAAGTCAGCTGTTCTGAACGGAAAGTATTTTCGAGTAGGGAACGAAGGCTTGCAGGTGGCGGATAACAAAACGGACTGGGCCTTCAAATGGGGAGGAACGTTCCGCGCGGTTGTTCACGACGGAACCCGATATGTTGCTGTTGGCGAGCAGGGCAATGACGGGGTGATTTGGACTTCGACCGACCTGGCGAACTGGAGCAAAGCGACCTTGTCCTCCTATGTCAGCCGATTGATTTCAGTTGCTTACGGTCAGGGGACATTCGTCGCGATCGCTGAGCCCTTCCAATCGAAATCTTCACTGGCGGTGTCGACAAACGGGAGTGATTGGACCGCTCACAGTCCGTTCCCTTCATCCGTGAAGCTCAATGACGTGACGTATGGAGGGGGACAGTTCGTTGCCATCGGGATCGAAACGAATGGTGCCAATCGGAAGCCCTTCCTTGCTGTATCCTCAGACGGCGTTCAATGGACAATCCCTGCGTTGCCCTTGAGTTCGGTTCAAGAACTGAATTCGATCGTCTATACGGACGGTCATTTCGTGACAATCGGTCACGGCTATGATGCGAACTATAACGTGAATGCGATTGGGGTTTGGATATCTCCAGACGGGATCACCTGGAGCGATCTGGGAAGCAACTATCCGACCCAAACGGATCGTCTCGCCAATGTTGTGTATACGGGCTCCAAGTATGTGGTGAATGGGTATGATTCGAATTATGCGATGTTCACCCGAAGCTCTTCTGACCTTATTCATTGGAGTGCCCCCTCCTATTTAAATGGGATGTACTTGTCTTATGGATGGCATACACTGGTCGCTCAAGAATCGATCTTGTATACAATCGCTTCGGATGAGGAGGGGAAATCACTCCTCATGGAATCAGTAGATGACGGTCAGACCTGGACCTTAGCCGACACGGGAGGAAGCACGGGCGATCCAAGCGAGCTTTCCCTAGTGAACGGAAAGGCCGTCGTTACGGGACCGTCTTTATTGGTGCTTGCGAAGAATGGCAATCCCACGAGTGACAGCACGGTTACTCCGGATCAAGCCGATTTTGACAAAAATCCAGCAGACGTTAGTACGGGCCACTATACTGATGTGGTCGTGATGGTAGCGCTGAATGGGAACGTACTGAACGGCTTGGAGCTCGACGGAGCTGTTGTCAGCGGTAGCGCGTATTCATTCGACAACCTGACAGGCCTGTTCACCTTGAAAAAGGAATATCTGGTCGGATTGGCGGAGGGAACGCATGTCTTTACCCTGAGTATGAGCGGGGGAGTGAATCCAACGCTGGAAATAGCAGTGTCGGACAGCACGCCTGCGCCGTCGACTGATGCCACCCTCAGCAGCCTCGTACTGAGTGAAGGCACCCTGACCCCCGTGTTCGCATCGGGAACAACGAGCTACAGCACAGAGGTGACGAATGACATCACTTCGCTCACGGTAATGCCGACGGCGAATGAGCCTCATGCGACCGTGACGGTGAACGGAAATGTCGTGACGGCGGGGAATGCATCGCTTCCCATGTCGTTGCTGGAAGGGAAGAACACGGTGACAATCGTTGTAACGGCACAAGACGGCACGACGACGGAGACGTACACCGTAGAAGTTACACGTGCCGCTGCACCGACGCCGACCCCGACGGCCACGCCGACGCCAACGGCCACGCCGACGCCAACGGCCACGCCGACGCCAACGGCCACGCCGACGCCAACGGCCACGCCGACCCCGACGGCTACGCCGACGCCAACGGCCACGCCGACGCCAACGGCCACGCCGACCCCGACGGCTACGCCGACGCCAACGGCCACGCCGACCCCGACGGCTACGCCGACGCCAACGGCCACGCCGACCCCGACGGCTACGCCGACACCAACGGCTACGCCGACACCAACGGCCACGCCGACTCCGACAGCTACGCCGGAGCTAACGGCTACGCCTGCAGCTGACGATGGAGTGGAGGTGTTCGTCAACGGCAAGGCGGAAAGTGCAGGGAGGGCCGCGACGACAACCGAGAACAACCAAAGGGTCGTCACCATCGAGGTGGATCAGCAGAAGCTGGAAGCCAAGCTGGCGGCTGAAGGAAGGGGAGCGACGGTCAGCATTCGCTACAGCAAGGAAGCGGATGTCCTCGTCGGACAATTAACCGGTGAAATGATTAAGCTCATGAAGGATCAGGAGGCGACCCTGGAGCTGAGAAACGACCAGGCTTCCTACCGCGTTCCCTCCTCCCAAATCCCGCTTGATGACTTCGCCCGTCAACTGGGAGTGAGTGCGGAGCAAGCGAAGCTTACGATCCGGATCGCAGAATCTGGAGCGGATCGACAGCAAGAAGTTGCAGAAGCAGCAAGCAGCCGTGGTTTCACTACGGTGGGCGCAGCTTATGACTTTTCCGTAATCGTAGAGTCCCCTGACAATCGATCCATCGAGGTCAACACCTTCACGACCTATGTGGAGAGAAGAATCGTTCTTCCGAGCGGAGTCAATCCCTACGCCATTACGACCGGAGTGGTGGTGGAGCCGGATGGAACGAGCCGCCACGTTCCGACTCGTGTTGTTCAGGAGAACGGCGTATATTATGCCGTCATCAACAGCCTGACCAACAGCACGTATGCGGTCGCCTATCATCCGCTGACGTTTGCGGACACAAAAGGCCACTGGAGCGAGTGGGATGTGAACGACATGGGCTCGCGGATGATCGTGGAAGGAGTCGGCGGCGGCCGATATGAGCCGAACCGGGCTATCACGAGAGCGGAATTCGCTGCTATTCTGGTAAAAGGCCTCGGGTTGCGCACTCAAGCGTCCGCAGATTCGCCGTTCACGGACGTACCGGCGGAAGCGTGGTACCGAGCAGCAGTGGATACGGCTTATCGGTACGGCTTGGTCACCGGGTATGAGGACGGAGCCTTCCGGCCGACGACCCGGATCAGTCGCCAAGAGGCGATGGTGATGATCGCCAAGGCGATGCGCATCACAGGCTTGGCAGGGGAAGGAACAGGTACGGGCGCGACGTTGAACGCATATCTCGACCAAGCCTCCATTGCCCAGTGGGCTCGCGAAGGCGTGACGAGTACCGTTGCCAGCGGGCTTGTGCAAGGCCGCAGCAAGCGGCAGCTGGCCCCGGAGGCATCCATCACACGAGCGGAGGTTGCCACTATTGTGAAGCGCCTTTTGCAAAAGTCCAAATTGATTTAGGCTCAACTTCGTTCCTCTCATGAAGAACCTCCTCCTTCACAGCATTTGTGGAGAAGGGGGTTCTTCTTTATCATTTGACATAGCATACCCCCGTAGGGTATATTCAAAGTGAGCAATGGATAAGAAAAAGAGGTGGATAGAGCATGGCAAGCAAACAGGTATCGTTGCAGATATCAGGGATGACGTGTGCAGCTTGCGCCACTCGGATAGAGAAAGGGCTGTCCCGAATGGACGGCGTGGAATCGGCCAATGTCAATTTGGCTTTGGAAAAGGCGACGGTTTCCTTCGATTCGGAGAAAGCCAGCGTAGAGGCTTTTGAACAGAAAATCTCGGACCTTGGCTACGGAACGGTGAAGTCGGCAGCCGATTTTGAAATTGGCGGCATGACCTGCGCCGCTTGCGCGACCCGCATCGAAAAAGGGTTGTCTCGGCTACCCGGGGTGTCGAAGGCGAACGTGAACCTGGCGATGGAGACGGCTCATGTGGAGTTTACCCCCTCCGAGGTTACCGTTGACGAAATGATTCGGAAGGTCGTAAGCCTGGGCTATCAAGCCGCACCCAAGACCGAATCCAAGCAGGAGGACCACCGCGTTCAAGCGATTCGCAAGCAAAAGGTAAAACTGATCGTGTCCGCGGTACTGTCTTTGCCGCTCTTGTGGGCGATGGTCGCGCACTTCAAGTGGACGTCCTCCTTGTGGATTCCGGATTTCCTGCTCAATCCTTGGGTTCAACTGGTACTGGCGGCTCCGGTTCAATTCTGGATCGGAAAAGAGTTCTATACAGGGGCGTATAAAGCACTCCGAAACAAAAGCGCTAATATGGACGTTCTAATCGCGCTCGGCACCTCTGCCGCTTATTTTTACAGTGTATACAAGACAATCGAATGGCAAGTGAACGGAGGTCACCATGGAGCGGCGGAGCTTTATTTTGAAACGAGTGCCGTTCTCATCACCCTGGTGATTCTGGGGAAATTCTTCGAGATGCTTGCGAAGGGGCGGACCTCCGAAGCGATTAAAACCCTGATGGGACTGCAGGCCAAGATCGCGCTTGTCATCCGTGACGGGCAAGAGCTGGCCATCCCAGTCGAGCAAGTGGTCGCAGGGGACCACCTCATCGTGAAGCCCGGAGAAAAGATTCCGGTCGACGGAGTGGTCGTCGAAGGAACGTCTTCGATCGACGAGTCCATGATTACCGGGGAGAGCATTCCCATCGAGAAAACCCCGGGGGCAACGGTCATCGGGGCTACCATCAACAAAAACGGTTCGCTGAAAATCAGGGCGACGAAGGTCGGCAAAGACACCGCCTTGGCGCAAATCATTAAAGTGGTGGAGGAAGCGCAAGGCTCCAAAGCGCCCATTCAGCGGGTAGCGGACCGAATCTCCGCTGTGTTCGTTCCGATTGTCGTCGGGATCGCGGTCGTGACTTTCCTCATCTGGTACTTCTTCGCGGAGCCGGGTAACTTTGCCGAAGCCCTGGAGAAGCTGATCGCCGTCCTCGTCATCGCCTGCCCCTGTGCCTTAGGGTTGGCGACACCGACCTCGATCATGGCTGGTTCGGGCCGCGCCGCTGAGGCAGGCATCCTGTTTAAAGGCGGCGAGCATCTGGAATCGACTCATCGGATCAGCGCCATCGTTTTGGATAAGACCGGAACCGTGACCAAGGGCAAGCCGGAGCTGACGGATGTCGCAGCGAGTGGCGGGGAAGAGGAAGAGCTGCTGCGCCTCGTGGCGGCAGCGGAGAAGAAATCGGAGCATCCGCTCGCGGAAGCCATCGTGAACGGGGCTCTTGCAAGAGGGCTTATTATTCCGCAAACCGAGCAATTTGAAGCGATTCCCGGTCACGGGATCTATGCGGTGGTGGAAGGGCATGAGCTGTTGGTCGGCACACGCAAGCTGTTGACCTCCCGCAGTATTGCTCACACGAAAGCCATTCCGCTGCTGGAAGAGCTGGAGACAGGCGGCAAGACGGCGATGCTCGTGGCCATTGATGGTGCGTACGCCGGTATCGTGGCGGTTGCGGATACGATCAAGGATACGTCGAAAGCCGCCGTCGCCCGACTGAAGCAGATGGGCATCGAGGTGGTCATGATCACGGGAGACAACGAGCGAACGGCGCGTGCCATCGCGAAGGAAGTCGGCATCGATCATGTGCTCGCGGAGGTGTTGCCGGAAGGCAAGGCGGAGGAAGTGAAGAAGCTTCAGGCTGGAGGCCGCAAGGTCGCTATGGTGGGCGACGGGATCAACGATGCGCCTGCTCTGGCTACGGCGGACATCGGGATGGCGATCGGCACCGGGACGGATGTCGCGATGGAAGCGGCTGATGTCACCTTGATGCGAGGGGATTTGAACAGTATCCCCGATGCGATCTACATGAGCCGCAAGACCATGGGTAACATCCGGCAAAACTTCTTCTGGGCGCTCGCCTACAATTCGCTCGGGATTCCGATTGCAGCCCTGGGCTTCCTGGCGCCTTGGTTGGCAGGAGCCGCGATGGCGTTCAGCTCCGTCTCCGTCGTCCTGAACTCGTTGCGCCTCCAAAGGGTTAAGCTGTAACCCTAGCATCAGAGATATCAGCAAGGCAGAGCAAGATAACACCGAAGGAGAGGAACCCGACATGATAACCAAGTTAACGGTAGAGGGAATGAACTGCGGCGGCTGCGCCAAGAAAGTGGAGGAGTCGGTCAAGAAGGCAGGAGCCGCAGGTGAAGTGAATTTGAAGGAGAAATCCATCACGGTGGAGTTCGATGAGACCAAGGTTTCCTTGGATGCGGTAAAAGACTCCATCGCGAGTATCGGCTATCATGTGAGTTGATGGGATGGGGATAGGCGGGATGGCTCCTTCCCAGCGCATAACCCAAAAAAGAAAGAGCGATCGATTTCGGCACGGTGTGCCGGGTTCGATCGCTCTTTTTGGTTTAGCCTTCTTGCGTGAGCTGGCGGAGGACGGTCTGCAGGATGCCTCCATTGCGGTAGTAGTCAACCTCGACCATGCTGTCGAGGCGTACGACCGCTTCGAAGGAGAAGTCCGAGCCGTCTTCCCGCGTAACCGCGATGCGCAGCTTCTGACCCGGTTGAACGGCGTTGTCGAGACCTTCGATCTCGAAGGTCTCCGTGCCTGTCAGGCCGAGCGTCTTCCAGCCGAAGCCTTCGGGGAACTGCAGCGGCAGGATGCCCATGCCGACCAGGTTCGAGCGGTGAATCCGCTCGTAGCTTTCGGCAATGACGGCCTTGGCGCCGAGCAGGAGCGTCCCCTTCGCGGCCCAGTCGCGCGAGCTGCCCGTGCCGTATTCCTTGCCGGCCAGCACGATCAGCGGCGTGCCTTGCTCCTGGTACTTCATGGAGGCATCGTAGATTGGCAACACTTCGCCGGTCGGCAGATACTTCGTCACGCCGCCTTCGGTACCCGGTGCAATCGCGTTGCGAATCCGGATGTTCGCGAAGGTTCCGCGCATCATGACCTCATGGTTGCCGCGGCGGGAGCCGTAGGAGTTGAAGTCCTTGCGGTCCACGCCGTGCTCTTGCAGATACAAGCCAGCCGGGCTGTCTGCCTTGATGTTGCCGGCCGGGGAGATGTGGTCCGTTGTCACGGAATCGCCCAGCATGGCGAGGGCCTTCATGCCGGAGAAGCTGGCGATGTCACCGGCTTCCGGCGACAGATCGGCGAAGAAGGGAGGCTCTTGAATGTACGTCGAGGAAGGATCCCACTCGTACAGCTCGCCTTGCGGGACGTCCAGCTTGTTCCACCGTTCGTTGGCCGTGAACACGTTCTTGTACTTCTCATGGAACATGGCGGGGCTGACGGCCTCGCGAATGGCCTCGGCGATCTCCTGCGAGCTCGGCCAGATGTCCTTCAGGTATACGGGCTGGCCTTCCTTATCATGGCCGATCGGTTCCTGAGTCAGATCCAGCTGGACGGTTCCAGCCAGTGCATAGGCGACGACGAGCGGCGGGGAGGCGAGGTAATTCGCCTTCACCTGCGCATGAATCCGGCCTTCAAAGTTGCGGTTGCCGGACAGGACAGAGGCGACCGTCAAGTCATGCTGCGCGATGGCGGCGGCGACTTCATCGGAGAGCGGCCCGCTGTTGCCGATGCAGGTCGCACAGCCGTAACCGGCGACATGGAAGCCGAGCGCTTCCAGCGGCTCCAGGAGCCCGGCCTTCTGCAGGTACTCGGTCACGACGAGCGAGCCGGGCGTCAAGCTAGTCTTGACGTAATCCGGAACCGTCAAGCCGCGTTCCACAGCCTTCTTCGCGACGAGGCCGGCGCCCAGCATGACGCTCGGGTTGGAGGTGTTCGTACAGCTCGTGATCGCGGCGATGACGACAGCGCCGGTCTTGAGCGTTGTGGTGCGGCCGCTTGGATGCACGAGCTCGACTTCCTGTGTGAGCTTCTCTTCGCTGAGGCCGTAGCCGCCCTTGTCTACCGGCGTGCGGACAATGGAATCGAAGGCACTCTTCATGTTGGTCAGCTCGACCCGATCCTGCGGCCGCTTCGGACCGGCAAGGCTCGGAACGATGGTGGAGAGGTCAAGCTCCAGCGTGTCGCTGTAAACCGGATCGGCGCTGTCCGATTCGCGGAAAAGGCCTTGCGCCTTGTAGTAAGCCTCAACCAGCTCGACCTGCTCCTCGCTGCGGCCGGTGCTCCGCAGGTATTTCAGCGTCTCGTGGTCGACCGGGAAGAAGCCGATCGTTGCGCCGTATTCGGGCGACATGTTCGCCACCGTCGCGCGGTCGGAGAGGCTGAGGTTGTCGAGACCCGGGCCGAAGTACTCCACGAACTTGCCGACGACACCCTTCTTGCGGAGGATTTCCGTCACGGTCAGTGCCAGGTCCGTTGCGGTTGCGCCTTCGGCCAGACTGCCGGTCAGCTTGAAGCCGATGACTTCCGGCGTCACAAAGTAGAGCGGCTGCCCGAGCATGCCTGCCTCCGCTTCGATCCCGCCGACGCCCCAGCCGACAACGCCGAGTCCGTTGATCATGGTCGTGTGGGAGTCGGTGCCCACGAGGGAATCCGGGAATACCTCAACTTCGCCGTCCACCTTGCGGGTAGCGGCTACGGAAGCGAGGTACTCCAAGTTCACCTGGTGCACGATGCCTGTGTCCGGCGGAACCGCACGGAAGTTATCGAAGGCAGTCTGCGCCCAGCGCAGGAAGCGGTAGCGTTCCTCGTTGCGCTCGAATTCAAGCGCTTCGTTATAGGCGAGCGCCTCCGCAGAACCGGAGCGATCCACCATCACGGAGTGGTCAATGACGAGATCGACCGGTACGAGCGGGTTGATCTTCTTCGGGTCGCCGCCCATTCGCTTCATGGTCGACCGCATGGCTGCCAGATCCGCTACCACCGGAACGCCGGTAAAGTCCTGCAGCACGATCCGTGCCGGGATAAACGGAATTTCCTTCGTCGCATCGCGGTTGTCTACCCAACCCGCAATTTGCTTCACATGCTCATTCGTAATCGCACGCCCGTCGAACTGCCGAACAGCGGCCTCCAGAAGCACCTTGATCGAATAGGGGAGGCGGGCAATCTCACCGAATCCCCGATCCTCCAGCTTTTGCAGGCTGTAGTAAACGTACTGCTGCCCGCTGGAATCCAGCGTGCTCTTCACATTGAAGTGGTCTTTTCTCGCCATTCCTCATCCTCCTGTCATCATTCATTCCGGATACCCGGGTCCATTTTCATTGATTGTTTTACAGAGTGAAACTCGATTTCATTAATTCGTCTCCTTCAGTATACCGATTCTTCCGTGCTCCGTAAACTCTTTTTTCGCCCGCCAACGGGGTAAAATCATCCTTTTTCGTGCCCGGATTTCGTTGGGAAATGTCACCAGGATCAGCCCGGATGATCCAACATGGGGCGAGCTTATTTTTCATATAGTAGTAACGGATGGGGGGATGCACGGTGGACTGGAAAGCGCTCCTCTGGAGCTACGCGGATGATCGGAACCGGATGGAGGCGAACTATGACGGGGCGGCGCTCGGAATCGGGCTGGATGACGAACGGTACCGCAAACTGCAAAAGGAACGGATTGTCCGTCTAAAGGAACAGCATGAGGAACGCAGGCTCCTTCCCCTTACTCGGGAGATTCGCCTGCGGGATTTTCGCGCGGAACCGCTTGGAAGCGGACTCAAGACGACCCTTCGTCTGCACCATCGGTTTACTTATTCCCTCCAAGGTGTAAAGCATGTGGAGGAACGAATCGAGAACGAACGTCTCTATCTGGTTCCCTATCGCGGGGGGTGGCGCATTGCTGCCATCGAGCCGGATCAAGGAGACGCCCACCCGCCCGTGAGTACGGGAGGAGAGAGGGGTCCTGCTTGGGGCAGTCTCATTAGGCTCGGGGGTATTCCGGCACAGCCAGAAGTCGTCATCGAAAAAGATAATCGAGGAACTGGGCTTGTCCATTGGCCGAACTCCGAGTTCTCTCTTTCACGTAAGGCAGCCGCTTATGATCGGGAAAAGGCAAGGGAGTATGCCGACCGCTATTGGGAAAAAGGGAATCCAGCCTTTTTGGAGTTTGAGGTCGACTGCTCGAATTATGTCTCCCAGTGCATCTTTGCAGGCGGAGCGCCGATGAACTATACTAATAGAAGAGATTCCGGCTGGTGGTATGGCGGAATGAAGGGGAATCAGGAGAATTGGAGCTATAGCTGGGCTGTCGCGGACAGCCTGCGCCGCTACCTGTCCGCCTCCCGTTCGAGCGGCCTTCGCGCCGTGCGAGTGGATACCCCGCAGGAGCTTGAGCCGGGCGACGTCATCAGCTACTCCTGGAAGGGCGACGGTCGCTACGGACACAGCACGGTGGTTACAGCCCGGGATGAGGCGGGGATGCCTCTGGTGAATGCCCATACGGTGAGCAGCAAGCACCGCTATTGGGATTATCGGGATTCCTATGCCTGGACTGAGAATGCCCGGTATCTTTTTTTTCATATTACGGATTTGTTCTGATTCCATATGGTGCAGGAGGTTTCCATGACGAAGAAAGTTCGGGTTGGGCTGGTCTACGGCGGCCGCTCGGGGGAGCACGACGTATCCCTGCAGACGGCCCTTGCCGTAATCAAGGCATTTGACCACAATAAATATGAGATCCATCCGTTTTATATTGATAAGAGCGGCTCCTGGAAGAGGGGAGCTGCCCTCACAGGACCCGCTGCTTCCGTAGCTGAGCTCAAATTCGAGCAGAGGCCTGGGATTGCAGACAGCATCAAGGCAGGCGATGATACCGGAACGACCGCGAGCGCAGCTCTTGTTACGCCTCCGCAGGCCGATGCAATGCCCCTCGCTCCGATCTTCCGCGATGAGGACGGAGGCCGCGGCCTGGACGTGATCTTCCCGCTTCTGCACGGGACGTTCGGGGAAGACGGGACGATTCAGGGCCTTCTTGAAATGGCGGACATTCCTTACGTGGGAGCCGGAGTCTTCGCGTCGGCAGCCGGGATGGACAAAGTGTTCATGAAGAAGCTGTTCGCCGGGGAGGGACTGCCTCAATGCCAGTACCGGCACTTTACCCGAGCCCAATGGGAAAAGGATCAAGTGTTCTTCCTCATGGAAATCGAAATCGCCCTTGGTTATCCCTGCTTCGTCAAACCGGCTAACCTGGGTTCGAGCGTCGGCATCTCGAAGGCGTCCAATCGGGATGAGCTGGTGGAAGCGATCAAGACGGCGTTCAAATATGACCGCAAGGTCATTGTCGAGGAGTTCGTCGATGCCCGGGAGATTGAGGTCGCGGTGCTGGGCAACGACGATCCGAAGGCGTCCGTTCCCGGTGAGATCGTAGCCGGCGGAGCCGCTTTCTACGACTACCAGGCCAAGTACCTGGACGGCAAGTCAACGATGGTCATTCCGGCGGATCTGGACGAAGAGCTGGCGGACAGCATTCGCGAGCTGGCGGTTCGCGCGTTCTGCGCGGTTGACGGCAGCGGCCTCTCCCGCGTCGATTTCTTCCTCACCCGCAAGGATCAGCAGGTGCTGATCAACGAGATCAATACGATGCCCGGGTTTACTCCGTTCAGCATGTATCCGCTTCTCTGGAAGGAAACCGGCAAACCCTACACCGAGCTTCTGGACGATCTTCTGGCGTTGGCCATTGAGCGCCACACCGAGAAGCAAAAGCTGCAATTTACTTTCGAAGCCGGGAGGTAAGACGAATGGGGTTTTCGACGGAGTTCAACTCGATCTGCAAGTTTAAATCAGCCCGCGAGCTGGAGGACTTATTCGAATACGGCAAGACGAAGATGAGGAAGAGCGGCTTTCGCATCTATCCCACTGGTATGAAGGTCATCGCCTTCGATCCCGAGAATCGGGCGGTGGCGATTGTGCAGATCAAAGCCTCGATCGCGGAGATCGACTTTCAGGACCGGGAGATCACCCTCGTCGAAATGGACCTTGTTCGGCCATTGACCCCGGAGGAATCGGCCGTGGAGACCGCGCTCGCGTACGAGATGTTTTTCCGAGACCACGAATCGAACTAACATGGCGGACGTGCCATTGGGGAACACTGGCAGCAAGAGGTTATCTTGCTGCCAGGAGTTGATCCCGATGCACGTCCGTTTCGGTTATGTGGCGATGTCCGTCAACGTGGCCAATGCTTCCCCCTCCAAGACGATGACCGCCACTCAATTCGAGAAGCTGGCGGACCGCGAGGCAGCCCTGCGCAAGCTGGAGCGCCTTGCGATGGAGAACCTGCATAACACCCTGAGGCTGCTCCGCCATAATCGCGCGTATGACATCCACGTCTTCCGCTTCTCGTCGAAGCTCGTCCCGCTCGCCACGCATCCGATCACGGAAGGGTGGGACCCGTTCCCTCGGCTCTCGGAGAGCTTTCGCGAGCTGGGGGAATACGCCCTTCGCAACGGGATGCGAACGAGCTTTCATCCCGATCATTTCACGGTGTTAACGACCCCGCGCGAAGAAGTGCTGCGCGTGTCTCTCCTGGATCTGGCCCATCAGGTGCGGATGCTGGAGGCCATGGGCTTAGGCGCCGAATCCAAATGCAACATCCACATTGGCGGAACCTATGGCAACAAGGAGACCGCGCTGGAGCGCTTCCGCAGCCGCTTTGTAGAGCTGCCGGATTCGATCCGAAATCGGCTCACGCTGGAGAACGACGACAAAACCTACACGGCGCTCGAAACGCTCCGTTTTGCCGAAGAGATCGGGGTTCCCATGGTGCTGGACCTTCATCACCATCAGGTCAACCCTGGAGACGGGGAGGCTGCGGCCGAGCTGTGGCCGCGTATCCAAGCGACATGGAACGGAACGGGGCTTCCGCCTAAAATCCATGTATCGAGCCCAAAAAACGAGAAGGACATTCGGGCCCACGCCGATTTTGTTGAGCCTGCGCCGCTTGTCTCCTTCCTGCGCAGCATCGCATCCCAGACTCCAGCGCTGGATATCATGATCGAGGCCAAGCAAAAGGATTCCGCCCTGTTTCGGCTGATGAAGGACCTCGAAGGGATGGACGGCTTTCGAACGACGGATGGGGCTTCTGTGGAGGTAAACGGCTAGCGGCTTAAAAAAGAATGGCCCCTAATGGGACCATTTAATTCATCAGTATTAGAGGGAGGGGGCTAGATCGCATCTTGGTAACCTGAGAGTGTGACAGTAGATGGGTTTGTAACATAAAATGAGTCCTGCCCATAGACACTTTTTCCTGCGGCCAACTGAAAAGAATAAGTATCTACTGAGGCTTGAGGGGAAATGGTACTTGTTCGGGAAAGTCCGGCATTCTCTACCAAATCCATTTTCGATATTTCCCCGTAGTCTGGACTACCTTGAATTAAGTTAATTTCAATAGGCTCAATTAAAACCTTCCATCGGTCTCCCTTCTTTACTACCTGATAAGGAATGGCGGGTATATCCCCAACTGATTCATAATGCAACTCCATTTCTGCGATGTAAACCTCTTCACTAACCTGTTTTAAGGAGAGCAGCTTGTAATCATTTAAAGGAGTTTCGGAAAATTGGCGAATATACTCTTGCTTCTGAATGACAGGGTCCGTGAAAACCTCATCTACGATGTTTTCAACAAAACCATTAATATCGGCGTTTTGAACGGAGTCAAAAGTCGTTGTAACAGCTTGGAGTGCAGTTTTCGGATAATCAGGACTCTCTTTCACAAGGTCTGCCGATCCGGTTGGGGGAAGAACGAATGAGACAGCCAACAATGCCGTAAAGATTGCTTTGTTCCAGAGCATAAGGACCTCCTTATAATAATTGGATATGATAGGAACCCCTCCCATTCTATAGACTATCTAGTGCTTACAATGTTGCGGTATCCGTAAAAATAGTTTAATTTCGCTTTTTTTGCCGCTCTCCATGTCGCATTTGTCACAACCTACGATGATTTTTGGGGGAAGCTCCGGTGGTTTTTCCTCGGCTTCTCTACTATACTTAGGAGTAGAACGATTCTTGTTAAAGAAGAGATCAACCGAAATGAGTGATAACTTTGGCTGAGCCAATCAATGTCCATTATTCCGCAAGCGGAAAGAGTTTTACGGCGGTTGCGATCAACACGGCCGCCAAGGCTGGCGAATGGATCAAGAGCAAGCTGGGGGCCTATACCTCACTGAACCAAAAGGCGTCCCCAGGCGATCTGGTGACGGAAATCGATAAAGGGTCGGAGAAGCTTATCAAGAATCTCATCATGACCCATTTTCCCGAGCATTCTTTCCTGGGGGAAGAAGGAGTAGAGCCGGGCCCGCTTGCATCGGCGGAAGCTCTGGAGAGTGTAAAAGGAGCGGATTACTTGTGGATCGTCGATCCGATCGACGGCACGACGAACTTCGTTCACGGCTTCCCGTTCTTCTCGGTCTCGATTGCGCTGGCCTTCAAGGGCGAAGTCATTGTCGGGGTTGTCTACGATCCGTCCCGGGATGAGCTGTTCGTCGCGGAAAAGGGCAAAGGGGCGTACCTGCGCGGCAAACCGATGCACACCTCGACGGAAGCGACGCTATCCGAAAGCTTGCTAGCCACCGGTTTCCCGATTGATCCGGTGAAGGCCCTTCCCTTGAATATGAAAGGCTTGCAGGCGGTTCTTCCGAAGGTTCGCAACATTCGCAACGGCGGATCGGCGGCTCTGCACCTTGCCTATGTAGCGGCGGGCCGTATGAGCGGGTTCTGGGAGATCAACCTGAATGCGTGGGATCTTGCGGCAGGCTCTCTTCTGGTGCAAGAGGCCGGCGGTCAGATTACGGATACCGTGGGAACTCCGTACCACCTGGGCGTGCGGAATGTAGCGGCTACGAACGGGCGCATTCACGACGAGTTGCTCCAGGTTCTAAAGGAAGCAGGCGCGGCAGAATACGAGGAATAATCTCATCAAATGAGAGCAGGCGGAAGATTTTCCGCTTGCTTTTTCTTATGCAGCGGGATGATTTTCCAACAAATTCTTGTTTCGAAATCCTCCGGAAGGGCCAGTTTCCTATTGATAATTGACTAGGCTGCCTTTATACTTAGTCTAACAGCAGGACTGCGGTCCTAACATCACGATGCGAAAAGGCAAACCTGTCGAAAGGCGGGGACGCAAAGCCGCGGGCCTAAAGGACCATCCCAGGGCAGCCGGGTTGCCGAACATGAGTGGTTGGAGCATCACCGCTTATCGCTTGGTTTTCGCATGATTCCAGTCGAGTGAGTGAGGCGAAAATATGCAAGCAGCGTACATTAACCCGTTCCTGACATCCTCTTGCACCGTCATCGAGTCTTTGATTCAAGTGAAGCCGACCTTGGGCGAATTGAAAATCAAGCAGATCGAGATCGAGGAAAGCTACGTTTGGTTGAAGATTGGGATCGTCGGCGGTATGACCGGAGAAGTTGTCTTCGGGTTTCCCGAGCCGGTGGCATTGAAGATTGCTTCAGCCATGATGGGCGGGTATTCGTTAACCGAGTTTGATGAGATCAGCCGCAGCGCTATCTCCGAGTTGGCCAATATGATTAGCGGTAACGCAAGCACGTTGCTCTACAATGAAGGCATTGCCGTGGACATCACCCCGCCTTCCTTTATGGAAGGGGCACAGGCCGGTTCCGGCATGAAGGCTCTGTCGATTCCTCTTAGCCTTCAGTCTTATGGAGCATTCGATATTTATGTGATGACGAAATAATGGAACGAGCGGAGAGCCCTGAGAGCAGGGCTTTTTTTGTTGGCTTGGAGAGGCTTGACAAAGGGTGCTGGGTGGTCAATGCTAGGGAATAAGGGAAAAACTGTTCATTAGAGCAAAAGGTGATCGGGTGCGAATGCCAAGCTCCCATGAAAACCCCGGTTCCTTCGCACCTCAGATCTTGTCGAAACTGGAAGAATTATCGTTATAAAGGCATTTGTCAAGTTTCGATTCATGCCTGGAGTGAATAGCAGTAAGCGGAATTCCGCTGAATTCATGCTGATCTAGCATGAGATGGGCTGGGTTTTGCCGTCGCACTCCGTATGGAGTGCGTGGATTGAAATAGCCCAACAGCGGCCGGGACAGTAGTCACCGGGAGTCGCACTCCGTATGGAGTGCGTGGATTGAAATAAACGTTGGACCGAAGTCAAGAAGCATACAAGCTTGTCGCACTCCGTATGGAGTGCGTGGATTGAAATACGCCTGGAACAGTAGCAGATGTGGGGCATGCGCTTGTCGCACTCCGTATGGAGTGCGTGGATTGAAATTGAGTAACCAGATTGCTGAACTGCAGGAGTCGGAGTCGCACTCCGTATGGAGTGCGTGGATTGAAATATCCGCTATGACGCTGGCTGGAAGCAATGGAATGGTCGCACTCCGTATGGAGTGCGTGGATTGAAATGATGAATTCAGCAAGTCCTATGTTCTGCGCTCATCGTCGCACTCCGTATGGAGTGCGTGGATTGAAATGTCCAAACGATCTAATGTCGCGACTACCAATGTAGTCGCACTCCGTATGGAGTGCGTGGATTGAAATCTCGAACTGGCTGAATCTGATGGATTCGAATTTGCGAGTCGCACTCCGTATGGAGTGCGTGGATTGAAATATACCGTTACCTCCTTTGTGATGAGCGGAAGAATCGTCGCACTCCGTATGGAGTGCGTGGATTGAAATAAGAGGCGCTGCTCGTGAATCCCTATATCTTATCTGGTCGCACTCCGTATGGAGTGCGTGGATTGAAATACGTAATCGTCCGCATATTCTGCGCCTAACAAAAGGTCGCACTCCGTATGGAGTGCGTGGATTGAAATGAGAAAGCTGCCATTAACGCCTCCTCTGGCGTTTGTCGCACTCCGTATGGAGTGCGTGGATTGAAATAGCTCGGACGTTCGAGAGAAGCACAAGAAGTTTAGGTCGCACTCCGTATGGAGTGCGTGGATTGAAATAGACACGAGGTATAGCGACTTAATCCGTTGGTCATGTCGCACTCCGTATGGAGTGCGTGGATTGAAATGGAGTGCGGTGGATGGAGCGTTGACCAGAGCACGCGTCGCACTCCGTATGGAGTGCGTGGATTGAAATGAATACTAAATCATACCGTTATTACAGAATAAAGTCGCACTCCGTATGAGTGCGTGGATTGAAATAACTTGAATAGAGATTTCAAGCCATCCTTCAGGGTGTCGCACTCCGTATGAGTGCGTGGATTGAAATGCCAAAGACCGGTTGGCCGTCATAACGAGCCGTGGTCGCACTCCGTATGAGTGCGTGGATTGAAATGCTCTGGGAATCAAGGTGAAACGCTTCGTAGCAAGGTCGCACTCCGTATGAGTGCGTGGATTGAAATCGAAACACGGGAAGCGGTCGTCACTCCTTTTGCTGTCGCACTCCGCATGGAGTGCGTGGATTGAAATAGCCCCGTGATCCAATGGCTTGACCTGGCTTATGGTCGCACTCCGCATGGAGTGCGTGGATTGAAATGTTCTCCCGATCCCTGCGAGCTGGCCGAAGAAGGTCGCACTCCGCATGGAGTGCGTGGATTGAAATATACTGATGTGAAGGTAATAGCACCGCTCCGAAGTCGCACTCCGCATGGAGTGCGTGGATTGAAATCCCTTGAAGTTGGTGAACGTCCACTCTGCACCAGTGGTCGCACTCCGCATGGAGTGCGTGGATTGAAATGTTAAGGATACGGAGTCCGTGCGCGAGAGTATGAGTCGCACTCCGCATGGAGTGCGTGGATTGAAATGGCGAGTATGAGCTGAGCGTGATCCCAAAGATCATGTCGCACTCCGCATGGAGTGCGTGGATTGAAATCGCTCCCAGCGCTTGCTTTTGTAGAATGGGTCAGGTCGCACTCCGCATGGAGTGCGTGGATTGAAATACTCCTGGTGCTTCAGCAAAAACGTATACGGAAGGTCGCACTCCGTATGGAGTGCGTGGATTGAAATGGCAGAAGGTCCTGAGAGAATACAAGACGGTGTGTCGCACTCCGTATGGAGTGCGTGGATTGAAATGCCACTTTGGTGTATCCGCCAAGAGAGTTAATTTGAGTCGCACTCCGTATGGAGTGCGTGGATTGAAATATCGAGCTTGTCTAATACCGGCCTGAGCGCGATGGTCGCACTCCGTATGGAGTGCGTGGATTGAAATCCCGTCGATTCCGCGAGGGAGGCCAGGCTATTGCGTCGCACTCCGCATGGAGTGCGTGAATTGACATCGAACTGTGATAAAATGGGTATAGCAAATCATTCGTCGAACTCCGTATGGGGTGTGCGGTTGAAAAACAAACCCAAGGGAATTGTACCGAGTTGCTCATTATTCGGAACACCGTTCGATGCCGACCCGATCATCTATTATCCATTAATTTTACGAAAAGGAGGTCTCCATCATGAGAATGCTCAGCGAATCCAGCAACAAGGAGTCCTTGGATCAAGCATTAGGCTCAATCAAGCAGGAAGCAATTGTGAAAATTCTGAGAGAGTGCGTAGATCCGGGGTCAATTGTTATGTTCGGATCGTTTGCTAAAGGAATGAATCGGGAGGATAGCGATCTGGACTTGGCCTATATTGCGCGTCAAACCAGACCAACTGCTTACGAGCGGTTCCGAATTGCCTCCACACTTGCCGATGCGGTTGGGCGTGAGGTGGACTTGATCGATTTTGAGCAGGCGAGTCCGGTCCTGCAGGCACAGATTATTGGTAGTGGCGTACTGCTTCATGATGGAGAGCCTGATAAAAGGCAACAGCTCTTCATGCGATCCTTAAAAGAATACGCAATGCTAAATGAGGAGCGGAGCGAGATCATAGAAAAGCGGATGCGGGAGGGACAGACGTGAACCGAGACATCTGGCTCAATAAAACAGAGGTTATCCGCAGATGCTTGCGGCGAATTGACGAGGAATATGCAGGAGATGGGCGGAATTTGCTCAACTTCACCAAACAGGACTCGATCATTCTGAACCTGCAAAGGTGCTGCGAAGCCAGCATTGATCTTGCTATGCATACAGTCGCCGAACTTCAGATCGGTATTCCACAGACTAGCCGTGATGCATTTGACCTGCTGTTAAAGCAAAATATTATTGGTGAAGAATTAACCCGTAACTTGAAGGCAATGGTCGGCTTCCGCAACATAGCAGTTCATGATTATCAGGCTGTGCAGTTGGAGATTTTGAAAGCGATTTTGGATAAGCATCTTGGTGACTTTAAAGAATTTACCGATGCTTTAAAAGAGTATTCAGCTCAATAAGAGCAGGATAATTATTGGATTCTGAAGAAGATAAACTTACTTTTTAAACCTGTATTGGTCTGGTGCGAATGCCAAGCTCCCATGAAAACCCCGGTTCCTTCGCACCTCAAATTTTGTCGTAATTGAAAGAAAAATCGTTGTTTTAACATTTGTCAAGTCTGGATTCATGTTTAGTGAGAAGTAGAATACGCGAAATAGTATTGAATTCATGCTTCCTTGGCATGAGTTCCCTACAATTCCGCCGTCGCACTCCGTACGGAGTGCGTGGATTGAAATAATGCACCATCCGGGAACTCGGCGGATATGCTGTGGTCGCACTCCGTACGGAGTGCGTGGATTGAAATGCCACGGTTACCAGTCACCCCCGTAATAAGGAGTGTCGCACTCCGTACGGAGTGCGTGGATTGAAATTATCAGTAATATTTTTTCGGGCTAATGCCCTTTGAGTCGCACTCCGTACGGAGTGCGTGGATTGAAATATCATCGAAAAAGATAACTTGTCCAGCACCGTAAGGTCGCACTCCGTACGGAGTGCGTGGATTGAAATGATCATTGGGAAGAACAAGACAGACGGATCGGCAAGTCGCACTCCGTACGGAGTGCGTGGATTGAAATACTCATGGTGGAGCATGCTACGGTGAGATATAGCGTCGCACTCCGTACGGAGTGCGTGGATTGAAATGGCTTCGTGCGCGTGTCATCCAGATCAGACGCAATCGCGTCGCACTCCGTACGGAGTGCGTGGATTGAAATATTTATAAGAAAATCATAAACCACAATGAGAATTGTCGCACTCCGTACGGAGTGCGTGGATTGAAATAATTACACCCATTCGAGGTTCCTTGACCCCGGTTGTCGCACTCCGTACGGAGTGCGTGGATTGAAATACGGGCCACATATGCGTAAACAGCCAATGTCCGGGTCGCACTCCGTACGGAGTGCGTGGATTGAAATGTACGTAGCCACAAATCCCGAAACCAGCACCAGCGTCGCACTCCGTACGGAGTGCGTGGATTGAAATAAAAATGGAGAAGCCAGTGTATGATATGAAGATCAGTCGCACTCCGTACGGAGTGCGTGGATTGAAATGTGTCGACGATTTCGGGCTCAAACGCCGTGACCGGAGTCGCACTCCGTACGGAGTGCGTGGATTGAAATTGTACGATGGAACGCCTCAGATGGGCATACACGTCGTCGCACTCCGTACGGAGTGCGTGGATTGAAATGTCGTTGCTCTAGTCATTGCTCTCGTAGTTGCGAGGTCGCACTCCGTACGGAGTGCGTGGATTGAAATGATAGCCCACCCGCCGAGCACCTTATTTCCCCAGCGTCGCACTCCGTACGGAGTGC